>JAHDEP010000026.1 GCA_020628775.1 Rhizobiaceae bacterium
TGTGTAATTCTCACATATAAGAAATATTCCCAAATATGAGAATTACATGCAGGAAGTGTTTACAGACAGGTTAGCCAATCATCTAAAGCAATTGCGCTTAGATAAAGGCTTGTCACTTGATCAACTCGCCACAGAAACGGGCATTAGCCGCGCAAGTTTATCGCGTCTCGAAAATGGCAGCGTAAGTCCAACAACAGAAGTTTTAAGCAAACTCTGTGTGACTTATAAAATCAAGATGTCAAAACTGTTAGCTATGCTTGAGGGTGATTTTGAGCCGTTAATCAGACATAAGAACCAGCTTTACTGGAAAGACCCAGACATTGGCTTCACCCGCCGTTCGGTCTCCCCTTCAACGGATGAATTATCCGGTGAAGTTTTAAAATGTCATATCGAACCTGATACCACGATTACCTATGATAGACGCTCGATCCCGAGCCTTGAGCATCATCTCCTGATGCTTGAAGGCACGCTGATTTTGACCGTTGGTGAAGAAGAATACCAGTTATCAGCTTCAGATTGCTTACGATATATTTCCGCCGAATTCGTTGAATTTAAAACTCCGAAAGATAGCCATGCGACATACCTTGTATTCATCGTTGGAGGGTAATTTCATGCCACTCCATCAAGACCCCGGGTCTATTCATATCCTTACACCTGAAGATATCCATAAATTTTTAGATCCACTGTCTGATATCTTGGAAAAAAGCGTCAGAAAAGGCGCTGCGGTTCGCTTTGTCATGCCGTTTACAAAAATGGATGCGCGCGCTTATTGGTGGAACGAAATATTGCCAGCCGTACAATCAGGCGAGGTCACTTTGTTTGCGGCATTTGAAAACCAAATTCCAATTGGAACGGTTCAACTGATTAAGCAAATGCCATCCAACCAACCTCATCGTTGCGAAGTTTCCAAACTAATCGTTCATCCAGATCACCGGAGAAAAGGAATTGCTGGCAATCTAATGCAGGCATTAGAAAACCATGCCAATTACTTGAAAAAATCTCTGATCACGCTCGACACCAAAACAGGTGATAATGCCGAGCGCTTTTATAAATCATTGGGTTTCACACCCGCTGGCGTTATTCCAAATTTCGCGCTTGATACGGATGGTAAAAATTATCACGGAACCACGTATATGTATAAAGAGCTTAGCGCGCACGCTTAGCTAACGCTTGATAAAACCCATCCCATAAATGCGCACAAGGCTAACACTTTTAATAGGCCCACTTTGAATTTTAGCAGCAATACTGCTGCCAACGCGGATAAGACAAACACCCGCCAATCCGGTGACGTAATATCAGGCACCCATAGCGTTAGAACTCCAACATCCTGACGTGACACACTTTTAAAAAACACATGAAGCCCAAACCAAATAGATAGGTTCAAAATGACCCCGACCACAGCTGCGGTGATCATTGATAAAGCTGAGCTTAAACGCGGCTGCGCAGAAATCCACTCGATATAAGGAGCGCCTGCAAATATCCATAAAAAACACGGCACAAACGTTACCCAAAGCGTTATAATCGCACCTAAGACGCCAAGCGCAAATCCACCTTCTTTGAACGCTGCTAAAAACCCAACAAACTCGGTCACCAAGATCAATGGTCCGGGCGTAGTTTCTGCAAGCCCTAAACCATCCATCATCTCACCGGCGTTCAACCAGCCAAATTGCGCAACAACATCCTGCGCCATATATGCGAGCACGGCATAGGCGCCACCAAAGGTCACGACAGCAAGTTTGGAGAAAAACGCAGCGAGCGAATTTAGTATTTCAATCTGAAGGAACTGATCAATCACAATCAAGGGTACAATCCAGATAACCAGCCAGATCGCAATTGTTTTAACGCTTCTGATTAAATCCGCCACCCCAAGTTTAGGCGGAGATTTATCTTCACTTGCATCACTGTTGGAGAGGATAAATCCATATAGCCCGGCACCCAACACAATGAGCGGGAATGGCAATGACAAAAAGAAAATCCCGATAAATGCAATCGCTGCCATCACCCAATGGGTGGTTCGCTTTAGCGCACGCTTTGAGACCTTTAACAAAGCCTCAATAACGATAATCAACACGGTAGCTTTGACCCCTAGGAAAAGCGCCGCCATTAATGGAACATCACCAAAGTAAGCGTAGATGCTGGCAAGTGCTAGGATGACAAAGGCACCGGGCAGCACAAATAACAATCCCGCTAAAAGGCCTCCGAGCACACCACGAATTCGCCAGCCTGAATAGGTTGCTAACTGCATGGCTTCAGGTCCGGGTAACAGCATACAAAAGCTTAAAGCATTGAGATATTGTTTCTCAGAAAGCCAAGATTTCTCATCAACCAAAACTTTGTGCATCAGCGCTATTTGCGCGGCGGGTCCGCCAAATGACAAAACACCAATCCTGCCAAAAGTGTGGAATAAATCACCATTTGATGGCAGGGTCTGTTCGCGGTCGCTCATGATGCAACCCCATCTTGGGATGAGTTATGCCCTTCATTGCTCGCATCTCGCGCCCATCGGTATAGCGCGTCATAAATGAGCATACCCGCATCAAGTTGCTCTAAATCATTTTTATACATGCGAGAAAGTCCAAGAGAGATCGCCATTAATCCTTTGCATTCTGCCGCAAGATTATGACAGTTTGTATCTGCTCCACGAATTATTTCTGCCATCTTATTTAAGGCATCGGTTTTTAAACCAAACTCCGATAGCATCGTATCAAACGTGCACTGCTCTTGGCGGTGTGTCCAAAACACATCAGGGACATCAAATGGTGTTGCATTAAACTTTTCAGCTACCAATTCGACCTGACTTGGCGCCACAAACAAAAACTGAGCATGCGGATCAATGAACCTGCGGATGAACCAGGGGCATGCAATGCGATCGATTTTTGGACGTTGTTTTGTCACCCAAACAGTGTGGGTTTTGCCCTCAGCAATCGGTACTTTGCTTGCATTGACCAAAGGCGCACCAGCATCTCGCCAGGCAAAATGGCCACCTTCCAAAGTTTCAGCGTGAATATTATATGTTCGTAATATCGCTGCAGCACCCTGACTGATTTTCAATCCCTTTTGGCAATAGATTACAACAGATTTGCCGGTAAGAGCGGGCACAAGCGCTTCGATATTATCAAACCGCCATCTCATAGCTGAGGGTATAATTGTTGGCGCATCGTTATAATCTTCATCAATCCGCAGATCGATGATCACTGGGCAATCTGGTGTGCCGATCAGTCTTGATAATTGGGAAACGGAAATTTCTGTTGGTGACGTCATGACGTATCCTTGCATTATTGGTATGAAGAGATACGGGATTTAAGCTGACGCCTCACGGGGCACCCCGTGCGCCCCATGACACCTTAATGCCAATTTTTCACATAAAGTGTCAAGTCAGATCAATTTTGATCTTCAGGCACATCTGGAAGCGGCATGATCTCGACACCCTCTTCCACCAATTCATGCACTTCATCTAACGATGCGCTACCATGAATGCCTCTGGCTTCGGTTTCTCCGTAGTGGATTTTGCGCGCTTCTTCGGAAAATTTGTCGCCAACATTTTCTGTATTATCTTTAACCTGTTTAACCATCTCTCGAATGGTTTTCATTGCTTCCTGCTGCGCAGCCGACATCATCATTTGCTGCTTTGCTTCCTTGGCACGTCCTGTCGACACAGAAGGAACCATCAAGGCTTTTTGCACATCTACCGAACCACAATGCGGACAACTTACCAGCCCACGACTTTGCTGATCTTCAAAATCCGAACCGGATGAAAACCAGGCTTCAAAATCGTGTGTATTTTCACAGGCAAGATTAAACTTAATCATGGCTCACACTTACAAAGACTTCAGCTTGTAATCGCGCGAATTTTTCAAATTTGGTATTTTTGAACGAGCCGCGATGGATAATTCAACATCAATATCAGCGATTGCAACACCAGGTGTCTCAGAATTAATTTCCGCCAATATCTTACCCCATGGATCGATAATAATCGAGTGCCCATAGGTTTCGCGCCCATCATCATGCAAACCGCCCTGCGCGGCAGAAATCATAAATGCACCATTTTCAATCGCACGCGCACGCTGCAAAATATGCCAATGGGCTTCACCTGTCTGCTTGGTAAAGGCGGCAGGTGCGGTTAAAATATTCGCACCCGCTACGGCTTGATCTCTAAACAAATGCGGGAAGCGCACATCATAACAAATTGCCAGACCAAACTGATGACCTTTTAAACCAACGGTGATCGCCTCTTCCCCGGGCTTATAGGTGTTGCTTTCGCGCCAGCTTTCACCATTGTCCAAATCAACATCAAACATATGAATTTTGTCATAGAAAGCTTTCAGCTCACCATTTTCATAAACAAGCGCGCGATTGGCAACTTTATCGCCATCAATATCAATAGCTGTTGAACCAATATGGATGGCAACATTTAATTCAGCAGAAAGGCTCTGTGCCATCTTGTTGATTAAATCATCTTCTTGGTTTGAGATGACTTTGCGTAACTCTTCGCTAGTTGCGTGTACGCAGCCTGTCATCTCCGGCGTTTGGATATAATCAGCGCCTTTGAAAGCAGCATCACGTATCATAGGTTCAAGCGCTGCTACCGTATCAGACGGCACCAACCCAGATCGCATTTGTATTATCGCAGCTTTTAACATGGTCAACCTTTTTGGTTATTCTTCCAACATAACACCAAGTGCACCGCTTTTCTCAAGCGCAAACAAATCATCACAGCCGCCGACATGCTCTTTCCCAATAAATATTTGTGGAAATGTACTGCCGCCCTGCGAACGCTTGATCATTTCTTGCTTAAGCGCAGGATCAAATGTTGCATCATGTTCGGTAAATTTAACGCCTTTATCTGCAAGCAAACGTTTTGCCGCTGTGCAAAATCCACAAAATTGGCGTGTATAAATCGTAACGTCTTTCACGTGATATTTCCATTCTTTTTGAGTTTGAGCCGAAACCCGAGCAATCTCATATAATTATCATCTTCTCAGACATCAATGTAATAAAATTTATTGTCGACCAACTAGCGCAAATGTGAGCACTGAAACTTCACTTGCTCCGGAATTCAGCAAAACCTTTGTTGCAACATTTACCGTTGCGCCAGTTGTAAACACATCATCAATCAGTAAAACACGCTTTCCCAATATATCGCTAATCCGCTCGCTGGAAACATCAAAAGCACCTTTTACATTATCTATGCGAGCGCGTGCCCCCAGACCTACCTGCGGTTTGGTGTTTCTACGCCGGGTAAATGTTGACGCGAGAAACGGCAATCCCGTTTTTTTGGAAATTGCGCGCGCTAATTCCGCACTTTGATTATATTTACGGCGCATCAATCGCCAGCGGTGCAATGGCACAGGAACGATACAATCCGCATCAGCTAGACAATCACGACCGGCTCGGATCATCCAACCTGCCATCATATTGGCAAGTTCGGTTCGGTCGTTAAACTTAAGCTGATGCACCATTTGCCGCGCAATACCATCATATAATACCGCAGAACGCGCACGTTTATATGGCGGAGGGTCGGCAATAGCATCTGCGGAGATAATCCCATCGCCAAGCTCATAGGCGAAAGGACGCCCGGTTACTACGCAATATGGTTGATCAATAAATTGCACTTCGTTCCAACAATCCGTGCAAAGCGCATCATGCTGGCTTAATAATAATCCGCAATTGATACAATTTGGCGGATAAACAAAATTATTGACTGATGATAAAACGGATGCTCCATACTTAAGGAGCGGCGATAGGGCCGGAATTCTGAGATTTTTGTATTGTTTCATACCATCCATGACTTGACTTTATAGCGACATTGTCAGTTAAGCGAGCGGTATTATCTGTCGAACACTTATATCGAAAGACACAAACGTGACCGTTAAACCCATTATTGATTTGCAATTGTTACGTCGTCGCCAACGACGCGCGCAAAAGGCGGCAGTTAAAGGAGCTGATTTCCTTTTAAAATATATTGCACAGGAAATGGATGAGCGTTTGTCATTAATCGAGCGGAAATTTGAAAACCCGATCCAAATCTACGGATATAACCAAGCATTATCACATCAGATTGTTGGCAGAGGTCAGGCAGCAGAGTTCGACTATTTTAATCATGACGATCAAACAACCGACAGCTTAGAAACTGAAGCTTTGGGATTAAACGAAGCAACTTTTGATTTGGTTTTATCACCAGCATCACTTCATCTAACAAATGATACTCCGGGATTGTTTGCGCAAGCGCACAAAGCACTAAAAGAAGATGGGTTATTTATGGCGTCGGTTCTTGGCGCTGGCACGTTGCAGGAATTACGTGAAGCGTTACTAACGGCAGAAAGCGAACTTTATGGCGGCGCAAGCGCGCGCGTTATCCCTTTTGCTGATATCAGAGATTATGGCGGCTTATTACAACGCGCAGGCTTTGCGCTTCCGGTTATTGACAGTGATACTTTAACTGTTCGCTATGATGATGCCTGGGCTCTTATGAAAGATCTGCGCGCAATGGGTATGACCAATCCGCTCATCGATCGCAATAAGAAGCCGGTATCAAAAGCATTTTTCGAGCGGGCAAATGAAATTTACTGCGAGAGATTTTCTGATCCGGATGGTCGCATAAGAGCAAGCTTTACAATCATCTATTTAGCGGGTTGGAAACCACACAAAAGTCAGCAAAAGCCTCTTAAACCGGGCAGCGCAAAAACGCGCCTCTCCGACGCATTAAATGTTGATGAAATCAAACTAAAAAATTAAGTCTAAAGATCTTTAGATATTGTTGTGATCTTCAACAGTATCACCAATTTCGGTCAATGTATTATTGACCGTGTTACCGATCAGGCTTGCACCAGAAATGACTGAAACAGCGATTAATCCACCAATCAAGGCATATTCAATAGCCGTGGCTCCATTTTCATCAGACGAAAATTTTTTGATCAATCGCAACATTTTGGGCCTCTACTCACAATTATCTGTTAGGCGGTCTATATCGTAGATCACGCAAGCTTCACCCGACGACTGAGTGATGGAATGGCGAATGGTATACTGTTTCTTCCCAAAGTTTGGTGTCCGTTGTTCACCGCTTGAAATACTTCCGATCGAACCAGTGACGACATTATCGTAGTTGATACCGTCTTTCGCCGCGACATTTGTATTGTTCTTCCCTGCAAGAATAGGGGTCATAACCATTGCACCTGCAACAACTGCCGTTGCAAATAGCATTGATAAATGTAGCGCGCTGAATTTACGTTTTGGTTGTTGCCAACCGTTATTTTCTGAATCAGTCCATAATTCATCATTCGTCATTTCAACATCAAACCTCGCGCTTACCTATCCTATAGTTGCACAAGTTCTTAAACGTTAGATTAACGAAAATAGGGAGTTGGCAGCTTTTTGCGTGCCATTTTGGGACAAAAGCCTAGACGACGTCTATCAAATGCGGAATAAGCGGCTCATCTGCTGGCGGCATGTCATAATCTCTTAAGTTGCGTGCGCGGACCCATTTTAACGCCTGCCCCTCTTTAGATTGTGGTACACCCCAATATCTGCGGCAAATATAAAGCGGCATTAACAGATGAAATTTCTCATAGGAATAAGACGCAAATGTTAACGGCGCGAGGCATGTTTCTTTCGTTTCAATGCCCAATTCTTCATTCAACTCGCGAATAAGAGCTTGTTCAGGTGTTTCCCCAGCTTCAACTTTACCGCCAGGAAATTCCCACATACCTGCGAGTGATTTCCCCTCTGGGCGCTGAGCAATTAAAATTCTGCCATCTGTATCAATTAACGCGCAGGCAGCGACTAAAACAATGGGCTTGGCAACTTCCATACTCATAATTCATGCTCAGGTTGTTTGCGATAGGAATAACGATACACTTCTTCAAAACCCAGGCTTTGATATAGAGTAATAGCGCCGCGATTTTGCTTTTCAACCTGCAACCAAATTTTCTGCGCACCATTATATCGCGCCCATAAAAATGCGGATTTTAAGATATTCCGAGCATGGCCCTGTCGGCGACAATCAGCTCGCGTTCCCAAATCAAGCAAACCGGCAAATTCCGTATCATGAACGCATAACACGGTAGAAACAGCACCAATTTCTTTGTCTTCAAGCACAAATAGAGCGTTTTTCTGTTTAATCGAGCTAATAACCTCGCTTAGACCGGCTTTAAACGCGCCATCACGCCCCTGAACGTTGATCACAGCATCAACAAACCAGCCGATATCTTTTACCGGCAACATATCGACTGCATCATCCAAGTTCATCGCGGTTAAGTCAGCCATCAAAACGATGGAGTCATCAAAGCGGATCCACCCACGTGCATCGAGATAACTATCAAGCTGCGGCGGCGCTAATGGCGACTGACGAAACACCAACGGTCTATTATAAGCTTTAAACCTGCGCGCTGCGCTCTCGATCCGCTTTTCAATATCCATATGATCTGATGGATCAAGCGGATTTACTGAATTGATACGCTTTGATGGATGCCCCGCCGTCTGGCGGATTTGCCAACTGCCATCATAATGCACAGAAGCAGCGGGCCATGCGCGAAACGCCATAGCCTCCAAACGTCTTACGATTGCAAGATCATTTACCAACTTATCCACCCAATACCCATTTACGAACGATAGTCTCCATTAATGGCAACATATTGTTTGGTCAAATCACATGTCCAAACACGCGCATGCCCATCGCCCAAACTTAAATCTACTTTGAGAAAAATCTCATCGCCCTTCATTGCAAGAGATGCTTGTTCTTCAGAATAATCAGGGTCGCGCTCGCCTGAAACAGCGACACGAACACTGCCAAACCAAATCGCAATTTTATCACGATCAGCCTCTTCACCGGCTTTACCGATGGCCATAACAACCCGCCCCCAATTGGCATCTTCACCGGCGATTGCGGTTTTAACCAAAGGCGAATTTGCAATGGATAACGCGATTTTCTTTGCAGATGCGTCTGAAACAGCGCCAGTCACGTCAATTTGAACATGTTTTGATGCACCCTCACCATCGCGAACAATTTGCATGGATAAATCATGCATAACATCGTTCAGCGCTTTTGAAATTGGTACCAGGCGAGGATCATCCATTGAGGAAATTTGTGCGCCTTTTTTGCCTGTGGCGAACAACAAGACAGTATCAGAAGTAGAGGTATCACTATCGACCGTGATCGCATTAAAACTGGTCTCAGTATGCTGTGATAATAACGCCTGCAAAACTTCTGGCGCAATGTTCGCATCAGTGACAATAAAGGACAACATAGTTGCCATATCCGGCATGATCATCCCGGAACCTTTGGCAATCCCATTGATCAAAATATCGCTGTCTTCAACTGTGCTGGTGGCAAGTTTTGGATAGGTATCCGTCGTCATAATTGCGCTTGCAGCATTGTGCCAATTATCGCCAATACATCCTTGCGCCAAGTCGTGCATCACACCATCAAATTTACTGGCATCCAATGGCTCGCCAATAACTCCTGTTGATGCTAGGTAAACCTCATCAGGACTGCACCCAACAGCAGTTGCCGCCATCTTCGCAGTTTGATCTGTTGCACTTGCACCCTTTACCCCGGTAAATGCATTGGCATTTCCTGAGTTGACCACAAGTGCTTTCGCGACGCCATTAGTAAGTATTTTCTTACAATGATCTACCGGTGCGGACGCACATTTTGACTTGGTAAACACCCCCGCCACAGATGTTCCTTCATCAAAGATCATTAAAAGGACATCGTCACGGCCAGAATATTTAATCCCAGCCTCAACGGTTTGCATCTTCACACCATCAAGAGCTTGTAATTTTACAAACTCTTTAGGTGCCAAAGGCGATACATTCATATCAACTACCTGTTATTGTTGTTGAATTTTCTCATATGATGCTTTGAGTTCCTCATCAAGGATCTCTACATTTGAAAGCGAACGTGCTTCTTTTACAGTTTCTAAATAACGCTCACGCAAAACAACTTGGCGCATTTGATCTTGTACTTCTTCAAATTTTGGCAAAGGACGGTCACGCTTTTCTTCAAGCTTGATCACGTGGAAACCAAATTGAGTTTGCACAGGTGCTTTTGTATAGGCGCCTGCTTCCAATGCAAAAGCAGCAGCTTCAAATGGTGGCACCATTTGGCCTTTACCAAAGAAACCAAGGTCTCCGCCTTGAGGACCACTTGGACCAGTTGATTTTGTTTTTGCGAGCTCAACAAAATCTGCTCCGCCATCAAGTTCGGCGATAATTGCATTTGCTTCTTCAGCAGTTTTTACCAAAATATGACGTGCACGAAGTTCTTGCTCAGGCTCAATAGCTGCGATTTCTTTTTCAAACCTTGCCTTCACTTCTTCATCGGAAATATTGGCAATTACGTTCTTTTGAAAATATGCATTATGCAGCGAGCGGTCTTTCAAAAACTCCAAACGTTTTTGGAAAACTGCGTCCTGATCCATCTTGTCAGCGGTTGCCTTTTTCGCCAGAGATTTAACATCGATCAGGGCAGACAAAATTGCCAATTGCTTCTGTGCACCTTGCAATTGTTCAAACTGTGGATCGAGCTCTTGAAACAAATCGAAATCACTCTGACGGATTTCGGCTCCATCAAATTTTAGAATGACTTTGTCGCTGGCGTCCTGCGCTGAAACCTGCATTGGCGCAACCATAATCGTGAGCGCTGTCGCCAGGCCTGCTGCATATTTAAAATAACCCATAATTTAATCCTTTTTATAAAGCACAGGCCCTTGAGAACCCTGATCCTGTTGACATCGCCCAAACTCACTCTTATCTGTCAGGAAAAGCTACGTCTATAGTTTGTTTATTTACGTAGACACAAACCAAATAACAACCGTCTTTCGGTTCAAATAAAATGTTAGTACCTCTTAGCGCTTTCGCGCAGTTTAATCCAGAAAGGACCATATAGATGGTCAACTTCGGCAAAATCGCCCAAAAAATCTTCGGCTCATCGAACGATCGTCGTATTAAAGGCTATCGACCGCGAGTAGATGCTATCAATGCACTCGAGCCTCAGATGCAAGCTCTTTCTGATGAAGAACTTAAAGGTCAGACAGAAAAACTGAAAGCTGAACTTGCGGCTGGCAAAAGTCTCGATGACATTCTGCCGGAAGCATTTGCAACGGTTAGAGAAGCATCAACGAGATCGCTCGGCATGCGCCCGTTTGATGTGCAGTTGATCGGCGGCATGATTTTGCACGAAAACTCCATTTCAGAAATGAAAACGGGTGAAGGTAAAACACTTGTTGCGACATTGCCAACATACCTCAACGCCCTAGCCGGCAAGGGTGTACACGTGGTCACGGTCAATGATTACCTTGCAACACGTGATGCGGAATGGATGAGTAAGCTCTATGGTTTCTTAGGGCTAACAACTGCAACAATCATTCATGGCATGGAAGATGATGAGCGCCGCGCCGCATATGCGTGCGACATCACTTACGCAACGAATAACGAACTTGGTTTTGATTATTTGCGCGACAACATGAAGTATGAGCGTGCACAAATGGTGCAACGCGGTCACTATTATGCAATTGTCGATGAGGTGGATTCCATCCTCGTTGATGAAGCAAGAACACCGCTTGTTATTTCCGGTCCGCTTGAAGACAAATCCGATCTTTACATCACCGTTGATAAATTCATTCCTTTATTGGTTGATGAAGACTACGAGCTTGATGAAAAACAAAAATCTGCCAACTTTACTGAAGTTGGTACTGAAAAGCTGGAGAAGCTTTTATCTGAAGCTGGGCATCTTAAAGGTGATTCGCTTTATGATGTTGAAAACGTCTCAATCGTTCACCACGTCAATAATGCCTTGCGTGCGCACAAATTATTTGTTCGCGATAAAGACTATATCGTCCGCAATGATGAAATCGTCATTATTGATGAGTTCACTGGCCGTATGATGCCCGGTCGTCGTTACGGCGAAGGTCAGCACCAGGCGCTTGAAGCTAAAGAGAATGTAACGATCCAGCCCGAAAACCAGACATTGGCATCTGTGACATTCCAGAACTACTTCCGCATGTATGAAAAGCTTGGCGGCATGACAGGTACAGCATCAACTGAAGCAGAAGAATTTGCCAACATTTATGGCCTTGAAGTTGTTGAAGTGCCAACCAATATTCCGATCTCACGTATTGATGAAGATGATGAGGTCTACCGGACCGTTGAAGAGAAATACAATGCCATCATCTCCGAGATCAAAGAAGCTAAGGCTAAGCTTCAGCCAGTTCTTGTCGGCACGACATCGATCGAAAAATCAGAACTTCTCGCTGAAAAACTAAAAGCCGAAGGCATTGAAGGGTTTAGCGTGCTTAATGCGCGTTATCACGAACAAGAAGCGTTCATTGTCTCGCAAGCAGGTGTTCCTGGCGCGGTAACAATTGCGACAAACATGGCTGGTCGCGGTACCGATATTCAGCTTGGTGGCAACTTTGATATGCGTGTTGCGGAAGAACTTGGTGACATGGAAGCAGGCGCAGAGCGCGATGCGAAAGAAGCTGAGATCAAAGCTGACATTGAAAAGCTAAAGAAACAAACGCTCGATGCCGGCGGTCTATACATCATCGCGACCGAGCGTCACGAAAGTCGCCGTATTGATAACCAGCTACGGGGTCGTGCTGGCCGTCAGGGTGACCCAGGCCGTTCAAAGTTTTTCCTATCGCTTCAAGATGACCTAATGCGTATTTTCGGCTCCGAACGTATGGACGGCATGCTGAAAAAACTTGGTCTTGAAGACGGTGAAGCAATCGTGCACCCATGGATCAACAAAGCTCTTGAGCGCGCTCAGAAGAAAGTTGAAGCACGAAACTTTGATATTCGTAAAAACCTGCTCAAATTTGATGATGTTCAAAATGATCAGAGAACTGTGATTTTTGAGCAGCGTCTTGAGCTTATGGATGCGGAAAGCATTTCAGATACAGTTGCAGAAATGCGCCAGGACGTTGTTGATGATCTGGTTGCACAGCATATTCCTGAAAATGCCTATCCTGCTCAATGGTCGGTTGCTGAACTTAAGCAAGATGTTCTTACATACCTTAATATCGATGCTCCTGTTGATGAATGGGCAGAAGAAGAAGGTATTGCAGAAGATAATATTCGCGAGCGCCTGACTGAACTTGTCGAAGCAGCTGCAAAAGATCGTTCAGAACGCTTTGGTGAAGAGATCACCAATTACGTTGAAAAATCCGTCGTGTTGCAAACTCTCGATCAGCTTTGGCGCGAGCACTTGGTTAATCTGGACTCATTGCGTTCCGTTGTCGGCTTGCGCGGATACGCTCAGCGTGATCCTTTGCAGGAATATAAATCTGAAGCATTTGAATTGTTCCAAGCATTGCTCAGCAATTTGCGTCAAGTTGTGACATCTCAGCTGATGCGTGTTGAATTGGTCAATCAAGCAGCGGAAGAACCTGCGCCAACCCCACCTGAACACATGGAAACAAGCCATGGTGCAGATGAGGAAGCTGATGCACCGCAAAGCGGCGGCTTAAAAACAGTCACCGAACAACATGTTGCTCCTGAAGATCGTGATCCAGAAGATCCATCAACATGGGGTAAAGTTGGTCGAAATGAAGCTTGTCCGTGCGGATCCGGCAAAAAATACAAGCATTGCCACGGCGCATTTAATAACGATTAATACGCAGATTTCGGCGTCACGAAAACACTTTATTAACGCTGTTTTACTATAGTTCAAGCAGCGTAAATTGTGTTGTGTGAGTATCTGTGACGTCGAGTATTGTAACACTTTTGGAGAAAATTCTCCCCGAAAAACTAGGCAATCTATTATTGCCTAAGTTTTTGATGTTACTTGCTATTTTTGAGAATAAAGACGGCAAAAAGAACGCGGAACGCACCGCGCTTTTAGCCTTCTCCATCCGCATCATATCCGCAGCACTTGCCTTCGTATCACAGATCATTCTTGCCAGATCAATGGGTGAGTTCGAGTATGGTATTTTTGTATTCGTATGGGTTTTTATTGTTTTGGCTGGCAATTTATCATGTCTTGGCTTTCATACAGTCGTCATAAGATTTGTTCCCGAATACAACGCTCATAACGATCCAGGACACATTCGAGGCCTTACGATAACCGCTCGTATTTTCGCATTGGTGTTAGCGACAATCATTGGTGCGATTGGTGTTGGCATTGTATTTTTCTTTGCCGATAAAATCCCTGATTACTATCTGGTCCCAATTGTGTTGGGTATCTGCGCATTGCCGATGATTGCACTTGGAGATGTTTTAGATGGAACATCTCGTGCAAATTCATGGCCCATTATTGCCATGAGCCCTACATTTATTATTCGTCCCGGATTGATCATTATCTTTGTTCTGGGATCATTCTTGTTTGGTATGCAGCCAACAGCAAAGGTCGCTTTGCTTGCTGCAATACTCGCTTCATATATCACCACGCTAGGTCAGTTCATTGTTGTGACAAGAAAATTACGCGCGCGGTATGAACCCGGCGTGAAACTTTGGGAACTAAAAAAATGGGTTGTTGTCGCCCTACCAATTTTCATCATTGAAGGCTTTTATTATCTGCTCACCAATGCTGATGTGATCATCGTTGGTTTTTATCTAGCGCCTGAAAAAGTCGCCGTTTATTTTGCAGCTGCTAAAACCATGGCTTTGGTACATTTCATCTATTTTGCCGTAAAAGCTGGCGCTGCACCAAAATTCTCATCAATGGTAGCTGAGAATAAAATGGTCGAGCTTGATAACTTTGCCAAGCAAACAGCACGTTGGACCTTAATCCCAACGCTTGTGATTGGTGGTCTTGTGCTTCTTCTTGGCAGGTTTTTACTTTCCATGTTTGGAGAGAGCTTCGTCGAAGGCCATACGGTGATGATTATCTTATTCTTCGGCATCCTAGCTAAATCTCTCATTGGCCCAGGGGAAATATTGCTGACAATGGCAGGCAAACAAAAGGTTTGCATGATCGTTTATGCAGGGGCCTTGGCCGCGAACATCGCCCTTAATATCTCGCTTATTCCGTTATTTGGGATCCAAGGCGCAGCATTTGCCACCGCAGGCGCTATGACAATTGAAGCGATTTTGCTGTTCTTTGTCATCAAATCTCAATTAGGCATCACAATGTTTGCACTCGGACAAACTTCAAATAACAACGACGAAACGACTTTATCGCCCAGCAGGGAAGTATCATAATGACGACGCAATTAGAAATCTCTCCTGATGTACCTGCAAAGCCAGATCAAGTTGAAGCAAGCCCTGATCATAAGGTGGAACTTGAAACCCAAGGCCGCGAATTAGCAATTTATCCAGCGCGCTCAGGTTACGAGCTGGAATCTGAATTAGAGTTTTTATCCAACCGTGCGGTTGAACCAAATATCTTTTTTACCGGACGTTTCTTGGCTCCCGCTATGCCGCGTTTAGATAATCGCGCTGTTCAACTCATGATCATGCGAGATAGAGCCAAAGGCAAAGACCGCTTGCGTCTTGTACTGCCATTTTCAATTGAAAATCCGGGGTTTGGTATCGGTGCACCGATCATTCGTGTTTGGGCAAATGAATTTGGTCCTTTAGGCACTCCGCTTGTTGATAGCGAAAACGCGGTTGAAACCATCACAGATTTTATCCGCGGCATGGGAGATCCATCACTTAAACTGCCGAGTGTCATCGTGTTGCCAGACATCAGGCTGGACAGCACATTTGCAACGATGTTGCGCGGTGTTGCGCTAAGTAACAACCTGCCATTGATGGAAACCAACAAATATGAGCGCCCGATGCTGGATAGCGAAGTTGATGCACCGGAATATATCGAGCAATCTATCTCAAAACATCATGTGCGCGAACTCAACAGACAACGCCGCCGTATAGCTGATCTAGGACGCTTAGATTTTGAAATTGCCCGTCAGCCCGCTGACGTGAGAAACGCTCTTGAAGAGTTTTTACATCTTGAAAACCAGGGCTGGAAGGGCCGCAAGCGCACGTCGCTAGTTGCGGATCGTCATAGAGCTGCATTTGCGCGCGAGGCAATCAACAATTTAGCTGAAGTGGATCGTGTTCGTATTCATTCGCTCAATCTGGATGGGAAAACTATAGCATCACTAATCGTGTTTATCATGGGTGGCGATGCTTATACTTGGAAAACCACCTATGATGAAGAATACGCCAAATACTCCCCTGGCAAGTTGCTCATGCAGGAAGTAACGGAATGGCAGCTTGATGATTTTAACATCATCAAAACAGATTCTTGCGCCCGCCCGGATCATCCAATCATGTCTCGTTTTTGGCAAGAACGTTGTTCGATGGGAACATTGGTTGTCGGCCTACACGCCAATAGTGACCGCGATGTGCGTCAGGTCACAAAACAACTGCATATTTATAATAATTCGAAAAATATCGCGCGAAAACTAAGAGACAAAGTGCGTGCTATGGCCCGAAATAAGTAAAGCAAACGCAGATATCTGCAAAAGACAGCTTTTAGCATGATAAAAGATAGTGTAAGCCCGCACTATCTTTTTTCCATTTGAGTTTGAAAGAACCCAATCCATGCTGCTTATTCGTTCGACACTTTTCAACATCGCTTTTTACGGCAACACAATTGTGCGCCTCATTATGATGATACGTGTCATCTTATTTGGCACAAGCATACAAAACTTGGCGCAAGCCAAAAAGTGGGCCAGCACATCCAACACCATGCTGGAGAAAATTGCCGGAACTAAAGTTGAATTTGAAGGCTTGGAGAACTTGCCTGAAGGCGGGTTCATTGTCGCAGCACAACATCAATCCTTTTGGGACACTTTTGCGCTGATGCCTTATTTAGATAGCCCGGTGTTTATCTACAAAAAAGAGTTGAACAAAATTCCGTTATTTGGCTCCTGCTTGCAAAAAACCAATATGATTGCAGTTGACCGTAGCGCACGCGGCAAAGCCATGGCGGGCGTGTTAAAAGGTGCGCGCAGAGAAGTAACTAAAAACGGTCGCCAGCTGTTTATTTTCCCGGAAGGCACACGCCGTCCAGTTGGCGCACCGCTTGAGTATAAATTTGGTGTTGGCCGAATTTATCAAGATGTAAATGTTCCAATTGTACCAGTAGCACTTGTTTCAGGCCTTTATTGGCCAAGACATTCGTTCTTGCGTCAGCCGGGTAAGTTTAAAGCGAAAATACTTCCGCCAATCGAACCCGGTCTTTCAATTGAAGATGTGATGGATCGACTTGTGGCAGAAACTGAAGTTGCAAGTGATCAGTTGTTGTTAGATGCAGTCAACGATAATCCAAATTTGCCGATCCCTGAGGAAGTTCAAAAGCGATTGGACGTTATCCGCTCCAAACAAGATGACTAGACCTTCCTCGGAAGCTTTGACACGACATCCTCAAGCCAATGATCTCGAAGGTTCATAGAACGCAATTGTTCAACCGTGCTCGTCACATAATCGATATTATGACCAGATTGCCCAACTGAATCGCTGACAATCTCAACCGCTTTATCAACGCTGATATTCTTTGCATATTGTCTATGCTTTAAATCAGCGACATAGCAATAGGCTGAAACCCGGGATTGGTCAGAAAGCTGCAATTTTCCAATCCGTTCCAGATATACATTTGTTACCAATTCTCGCGCATGCAGATATTCAAAGACTTCGTCGCGTTTTTTGCCCGACACTTTAAATGCAACACCACTGCATGAGCCGCCGCGATCTAGCCCTAATACCAATCCAGGCTTTTCAGGCGTTCCACGATGGATGTGAGAATGAATGCAGAGTGTTCTGCGATAGCCAAATAATTTGGCGCGTTGTTTTTCTATATAATCAAACCCCGGACGCCACATTAAAGATCCGTAGCCGAAAACCCAAAAATCGTCCATATTCGCCACTAATGATTCCAATTAGAAAATTTAAGTTAGACATGCCCGTTTGCCGGGGTTAATTCAAGAGTGAAATAACAAGAACGAGACGAGAATGAAGCCCCGACATAAGTTAATTCTACTAATTGCCAGCATTTTCATTATTCCAGGCTTGGTTACAATTGCCTGGCAGTGGGGTGCGGATAAGCTGGAAAACCTCATTGAAACCAGAATTTCTAAAATTGCAGATCGTGGCGTAACCATCACCTGCAACAATTTAGATATTCGCGGGTTTCCGTTCCGTATTGGCTTGAACTGCGATAATACGAGTTTTGACGACACCCAGCGGCGCGTTGGATTAACCGCTGGCGAACTGCGCACAACAGCGCAAATTTATAATCCAGGTCACGTTATTTCCGAGCTCGATGGTCCTATGATCATAACGAACCGGAATAGCGTGATCGAAGCAAATTGGCAGTCGATGCGCGCGAGTTCTGTTTTTGATATTTCAAACTTGTCACGCGCCTCTCTAGAAGCAAATGCCATCAACCTCTCAACTCAGATTGCGAACATAAAAGATCTTCAAAACGTCTCCGCTGAGAACGTACAGATCCACATCAGAGAAAATGAAAACAATGTCGATGTTGCAGCAAGCGGGATCAATTTTGCTATCGACAATTCATTGACTGATATGCCCATCCCAATCGACGATGTAAACTTCTTCGCATCGTTGCACGACAATGTGAAAATCTTAAATTACGACCGCCCGCGTAATAGCTCAGCCTTGCGCGGAACAAATATGACACTTCATGACTTTACGATTAAAGCAAAGCAAAATGTCACCATTTCCGCTTCCGGCCCGCTTGATGTATCTAACGACGGGCTTATCTCCGGAAAAGTTGCTGTTACGTTGACAAATATTGCAAGTTTGCGGTCAATCATAAGCGAAGTTAACCCTCAGATTGCCGCTAATTTCTCCAATATTGTCAATATCTTATCTGCGCTCAGCCCGACAAATAACCCAAATGAAATCAAGATAAACGTGACCATTCGCAATGGAGTTGCGCAAGCCGGTCTGATCCCATTAGGACGCATTCCAGCACTATGATTTTAGGCTATTTGCCGTCTGAAAGATCTGTCGTGAGCTGACGACCAAAGTCCGGCACATCCACATCTTGACCTGCTTCGATGATATCGCGGCGGATTGAACGGGTCTGCGTAAACAGATCAAACAATTCATCCCCCTTGCCCCAACGAATAGCTTTTTGCAGTGACGATAAATCTTCCGAAAAACGCGCCAACATTTCCAAAATAGCTTCTTTGTTGTGCAAACAAACATCGCGCCACATCGTTGGATCAGATGCTGCAAGACGGGTAAAGTCACGGAAACCAGAGGCCGAATATTTAATCACCTCGGAATCGGTCACCGTCTCCATATCTTTCGCTGTACCCACGATATTGTATGAAATCAGCTGGGGTAAGTGAGACACAATCGCCAAAACCCGATCATGATGCTCATGGTCCATCAAATCTATATTTGAACCACATGCTTCCCAGAATGCTTTTAGCTTATCCATTGCTTCAGGATCAGTATTTTCAAGAGGTGTTAAAATACACCATTTACCCTGAAAAAGCTCTGCAAAACCTGCATCAGGTCCAGAGCGCTCAGTACCCGCGATAGGATGGCCTGGGATAAAGTGAACCCCTTGGGGGATATGCGGTTGCATTTGTTCGATAACGGAGGTCTTGGTTGATCCCACATCGGTTACAATTGCGCCAGGCTTTAAATGAAAAGCAATATCTCTAGCAACAGCGGCGGACGCTCCCACGGGCACGGAGACAATGATAAGATCAGCATGGCGAACCACATCACCATAGTCTGTTGAATATTCATCTCCCAGATCAAGCTTACGTGCTTCATCCAGCGTTTTTTGCGACCGTGTCATGATCGAAATCGTTTCGGCCAAATTCTTTTGACGAATGATGCGTGCTAAGGACGAACCAATCAAACCAATCCCGATAAGGGCAATTTTATTAAAGTGAACGTCAGCCATTTTTATGCTTTCATAAACGCATCAAGCGCAGCGATCACACCAAGATTGGCTTCTTCACTGCCAATTGTCATACGCAGCGAGTTTGGCAGTCCATAACCTGCAACGCGTCTTAATACAAATCCTCGATCTAGCAAATATGTATCAGCAGCAGCTGCATTTTTTGCCTCATCTTCAGGGAAATGAATAAGAACAAAGTTGCCAACCGATGGCGTCACTTCAAGACCAATGTCGGTGAGAGCAGTCGAAACCTTATCTAGCCAAACCGTGTTGTGTTCAATTGCCTTTTCCAAGTGCGACTTATCATTCATTGCGGCCACACCAGCTGCAATTGCAACGGCATTTACGTTAAATGGACCTCGAATACGATCCATTGCATCAATCACCGCAAGTGGCGCATAGACCCAACCAACCCGCAAGCCAGCTAGTCCGTAAATCTTTGAAAATGTGCGGGTCATAACCACATTTTCATTAGCTGAAACCAATTCAATCCCAGCCTCATAATCATTTTTGCGCACATATTCTGCATAAGCTGCATCAAGCACCAAAATGATATCGTCACGCAATTCTGCATGTAATCTACGCAATTCCTCAATTGGCAAATATGTACCAGTTGGATTGTTTGGATTAGCAACAAACACCATCTTCGTCTTAGGTGTTACAGCTGATAAAATCGCATCAACATCAACACGCAAATCAACCTCAGGCACAACAACAGGTGTCGCCCCATTAGCCATGATCTGGATTTTATAGACCAAGAAACCATGCTCTGAATAAATGGCTTCATCACCATGGGAAAGATAAGTTTGGCATAAAAGACCAAGCAACTCATCAGAACCATTACCACACATAATATTGTCTGGGTTCAGCGCATAGGTGTTGGCAATTGCTGAGCGCAAATGATGCGATGTACCTTCTGGATAAATCTCAAGTTCTTCTAAAACATGTGCCATTGCATCTTTCACAGACGGGCTCGGCCCCAACGGCGTTTCGTTTGAAGATAATTTATATGTCTTTACATTCCCGTTGGCTTTGTCTGCACCAGGAACATATCGCGCAATATCCATTACACCAGAATTTGGCTCAGGTCGCATTTTCTCAGTCATCGAACAACTTCCTTACGTCACCATGAATAAATCCATATACAGCAATTGCTGCCTTATTCATGTAAATGGCATTAAACGCTTATGACCAAATTGTCGAGCAACCAGACCTATTCTCATAAGAAAAGATTGACGAATGGCTCTTCAAATCATACCTGTACGTTCCATCTTGTTTAGAAGAGGTCATAATCTTCAACCTAACCTTATGTTGAATACCAACTGTTCTGATCAAAATGGCATGAATGGATCAAATTAGCGGATTGTGAAATGGTACTAAGCGAAGCGACAAAAAGAGCAGTTTCAGAGGCTCAAAGTCCCTCCAGCAACATTGCTCGTTTTGGAGAGGATGCTCCGTTGCATTTAGATGCCGGTGTATCTTTGTCACCATTTCAAATTGCTTATGAGACCTATGGCGAACTCAATGAAGACAAATCAAACGCTGTTTTGATATGTCATGCATTAACGGGTGATCAATATTGCGCCAGCGTTCAACCTGTCACTCAAAAACCTGGCTGGTGGGAAACGCTTATCGGCCCTGGTAAACCAATCGATACTGATCGTTATTTTGTAATCTGCTCCAATGTTTTGGGCGGATGCTTGGGCACCACAGGCCCCGCGTCCATCAATGAGAAAACTGGCAAACCTTATGGCCTTGATTTTCCCATTGTAACGATTGCTGACATGGTGCGCGCGCAATCTATGCTGATTGATTATCTGCAAATTGAAACACTGTTTGCGGTCATTGGTGGATCGATGGGCGGCATGCAGGTTCTGCAATGGGCGGCTTCTTATCCGGAGCGTGTATTTGCCGCCATTCCTATGGCAACAGGTGCACGTCATACATCGCAAAATATCGCGTTTCATGAAGTTGGGCGGCAGGCGATCATGGCTGACCCGCTCTGGCATCAAGGTAAATATGCTGACGAAGGCGTCGTACCATCGAAAGGTTTGGCTGTTGCGCGTATGACCGCGCACGTTACCTATCTGTCTGAACCTGCATTACAGCGCAAGTTTGGTCGCCAGCTACAAGATAGAGATAATCTCAGCTTTGGCTTTGATGCAGATTTTCAAATTGAAAGTTATCTAAGACATCAGGGTTCAAGCTTTGTGGATCGCTTTGATGCAAACTCATATCTTTATATGACAAGAGCGATGGATTATTTTGACATGGCTGAGGATAATGATGGCAAACTAGCCAATGCATTTTCCGGAACGAGCACGCGTTTTTGCCTTGTGTCATTTTCTTCCGATTGGCTATTTACTACAGCCGAAAGCCGCGAAATTGTTCATGCTCTCAACGCGACAGGCGCTTCTGTATCCTTTGTCGAAATTGAATCAGACAAAGGCCATGACGCGTTTTTACTGGATGAGCCTGAAATGGTTGCAACCGTCAGCGGGTTTATAAATTCCGCAGCTAAAGCGAGGGGAATTTAATAATGACCCGCGAAGATAACGACAGAATTGATCTTGCAATGATCACCAATCTGGTGACGCCAAATGCCAAGGTTCTAGATATCGGCTGTAATGACGGCACATTGTTAAAGATGCTTGAAAACCAAAAGTCCGTTGATGGTCGAGGTATTGAGATCTCACAAAAAGGCGTGAA
>JAHDEP010000027.1:0-11007 GCA_020628775.1 Rhizobiaceae bacterium
TGTCGTGGTATTGCGCTGTGGTGGTCTTCAGGTAACCCAATTTCTTTCCCAACAGAGGAGTATAAGTTCCTTGGTTCGGGTATGATGCCTGTGGTGTGGTTCCTCGCACTCGCCGTTATTTTCCATATCGTCATGAAATACACAGTCTATGGCAAACACACATATGCCATTGGTTCAAACGAAGATGCAGCGCGTATGTCCGGTATTAACGTGAAGCGCCACAAGGTCATGGTTTATATGATCGCATCTATGCTGGCAGCTTTCGCCGGTATCGTGTTGAGCGCAAAAGCGTCTACCGCGCAAGCTGGTATGGGTGAGTTCTACGAGCTGTTTGCGATTGCGATGGCCGTGATCGGCGGCATTAGTCTCACAGGTGGACGCGGTTCTATCATCGGTACTGTCCTTGGTGCCATGGTGCTTGGTGTGATCCGCTCTGGCTTTACCTTCATCAAACTCGATGGATCTTATCAGTTGATGGCGATGGGTAGCATCATCATTGCAGCGGTCATTCTTGACCAATACCGACAACGCAACCGAGCCTAAGTTAGGAGAATATAAGATGAGCAGCGATATTGTTCTGAAAACCGAAAACCTAACCAAGCATTATGGCGGTGTCCATGCGTTGGTTGGGGCAAACTTTGAAATGAAAAAAGGCGAGCATGTTGCCATTATGGGCGACAACGGCGCGGGTAAATCAACCTTCGTTCGCCAGATCACGGGCGTGGAGCAGCGCACCAGCGGCAATGTCTCGCTATATGGTGAGGAGGTAAACTTCGCCGGGCCACTGGATGCGCGTCAAGCAGGTATTGAAACAGTGTTCCAAACACTTGCCCTAGCAGACGATTTGGATGTTCCGGATAACCTGTTTTTGGGTCGCGAATTGACCAAATGGAACTGGCTTGGACCATTCCGCAGGCTTGATTATAAAGCCATGCGCGAAGCGACCATGCAGGGTCTGGTGAAAACTGGGGTGAAAATTCCAAACATCAGAAACTCCATTCAAAATATGTCCGGTGGTCAGCGCCAATGTGTTGCCATTGCGCGCACAGCAACATTTGCATCCAAACTTACGATTATGGATGAGCCGACAGCGGCGCTTGGTGTTCAAGAAACCGCGCAGGTGGAAAATATCATTCGTAATATGAAAGAGCAGGGTGCACCGCTTATCCTAGTCAGCCACAACATGCGTCAGGTCTTTGATTTGGTCGATCGTATTGTCGTGTTCCGACGCGGCCGAATTGTTGCAAATCTGAACAAAGAAGAGACCGATGGTCAGGATGTTGTTGCGTATATTACTGGTGTAAAAACTGGTGCAGAATTTGAAGGTGCGGCGTAAGCCTGAACAATGCTCGATTTTGCCCACCCCTTTTTTAAGCCCATGTGGCGACGTGTGGCCGTAGTTGCTTTCTGCGGTTGCTGGGGCATGGTCGAGCTGTTTTTTCAAGGTTCGCATTTCTGGGCAGCCTTGTTCATCGGGATGGGTGGCGTTGCATTTTGGAAATTGTTTTTAGACAAAGACACAATGCAAAAATTGGAAGATGACAGCTAGTCTTTAAAGAGAGTTGAGAATGAGTTTAAGTGATCAAACTGTGACTTTGACAGTTGCGCAGGCAATCGTGCGCTATCTTACCAATCAGTTTATTGAAATTGATGGTGTAAAAACCCGCGTCTGTGGTGGTGGATTTGGGATCTTCGGACACGGAAATGTAACCTGTCTGGGTGAAGCTCTTTATGAAAACCAGGATGCTCTGCCGCTGTATCGTGGCCAGAACGAGCAGGGTATGGGGTTTGCAGCAGCAGCTTATGCGAAGTATCATCTGCGTCAGCGTTTTATGCTATGCACAGCTTCTGCTGGACCTGGTACAGCAAATTTATTGACATCTGCAGCGCTTGCGCACGCCAATCGTTTACCTATGCTTTTGCTGTGTGGGGACGCTTTTCAAACGCGCCTTCCAGATCCTGTTCTGCAACAGCTTGAACATTTTGGAAATCCAACCTTTGGCGTTAATGATGCATTTAAAGCGGTGTCACGTTATTGGGATCGCATCACACATCCTGCGCAGATTATTCAATCGCTCCCTGCGGCTCTTGCAACCATGCTTGATCCTGCAGATTGCGGACCAGCGTTTATTGGCCTGCCACAAGATATTCAGGGCTGGACCTATGATTATCCGGTCGAAATGTTTGAGGAAAAAATCCATCATATTCGCCGACAAACACCTGACGAAAATGAGATAAATGCAGCGGTTGAAGCGCTTAAGAACGCCAAGAAACCAATGATCATTGCTGGCGGTGGTGTTCAATATTCTCGCGCTGTTAAAAAGCTCACTAAATTTGCTGAAGAAACGCAGATCCCGGTTGTTGAAACAATAGCTGGTCGTGCAAATTTGATTGATAGTCATGATTTAAATATTGGTCCGATCGGTGTTACGGGTTCTGATAGTGCCAATAATATTGCTGAAGAAGCTGATGTGATTTTATCCATTGGTTGTCGTTTGCAAGATTTTACCACAGGTTCATGGACCGCATTTGCAAAAGATGCACAAATCATTTCATTAAATGCAGCACGTCATGATGCGGGCAAGCACAGATCACTCCCCGTTGTGGGCGATGCTAAAATCGGGATCGGTAAGATCTGGGATGCTCTTGGCACTTATAAAGCGCCTGATGCATGGGTCGATTTTGCTCGTGATGAGCGCGCGAAATGGGTCAAATATGTTGCAGATAATGTGAACACGAAATCCAGTGATGGAAGTAATCGACCAAACTCATATGCCCAAGCCATTGGCGCTGTGAATGCACTATGCGATCCGCGTGATCGCGTTGTTGCAGCGGCTGGCGGTTTGCCTGCAGAAGTAACGGCAAACTGGCGGACGCTTGATGTTGGCACCGTTGATGTTGAGTTTGGTTTTTCTTGCATGGGGTATGAAATCGCCGGTGGTTGGGGTGCACGTATTGCCCAATCTGAAAATGAACCAGATGCAGACACAGTCGTCTTCTGTGGCGACGGCTCATACCTATTGATGAACTCAGATATCTATTCTGCAGTTTTGACAGAAAAGAAAATGATTGTTTTGGTGCTTGATAATGGTGGTTTTGCTGTCATCAACAAACTGCAAAACAACACTGGTAATGAGAGCTTTAATAATCTTATTGCAGATACACCGACAGCGACCAATCAAGTTGGTGTCGACTTTGAAGCACATGCACGTGCACTTGGTGCAAATGCAGAAACTGTTCAAAACCCACAAGAGCTAGCTGAGGCGTTCAAGCGCGCGAAACAAGCAGACAATACAAGCGTGATTGTCATGAATGTTGACCCGTATGAAGGTTGGACAACCGAAGGCCACACTTGGTGGGAAGTTGGAACTCCGCATATCACTAACAGCGACCGTGTTCGAAAAGCCCATATCGATTGGGAAGATGGTCGTAAGAGACAGCGAAACGGGATCTAATCAATTGAATATCGATCAAGTCATAGCTGGCATTAGAAAAAATAATTTCGTCGTTGTCGGGCGCGCGGGGATGGATTTATTCCCCCATCCTGCTGGCACGAAAACAGAAGAAGCAACGGACTTTAAAAGCGATCTTGGTGGCTCGTCTGCAAATATCGCAGCTGGCATTTGCAAGTTTGGTGGCAGTGCCTCACTGGTTACTTGTGTGTCAGATGATTCCGTTGGACGTTTTTGCCTTAATCGGTTGGACCATTATGGGGTGCAGCGTGAATATGTGCGCTCGGTCGGTGGAGAGTATCGTAATTCTTTGGCGCTATATGAAAGCCGAGTTGAAGACCATCAATCCGTCATCTACAGAAATGGTGCCGCTGATTTTCAGATGAGTATCGAAGATGTCGAACGTGTTGATTATTCAAAGTTTGGTGCGCTCATCACTGCTGGCACTGTGTTTGCAGCAGAACCTTCGCGAAGTGCTACATTCCGTGCTTTTGAATTGGCAAAAGAAGCTGGATTACCGATCATCTTTGACGTGGATTACCGCCCATATTCCTGGCCTTCGGCGGAGGTTGCCTCCGATGTATTGTCCCGCGCTGCGGAATTATCAGATGTAATTGTGGGTAATGACGAAGAATTTGGTTTCATGGCAGGCGGAATTGAAAAAGGCCTTGCAAAAGCAAAATCATTGTCAGAAGAAAGCGTCGCAATTGTTATTTACAAAATGGGTGAGAAGGGCGCGATCACCTATGCCGATGGTAAGGAAATCAAAACCGGAATTTACTCTGTCACAGCTCTTAAACCAACAGGTGCTGGTGACAGCTTTATGGCAGGCATGATGTCCTCGTTGTCATCAGGTCTTTCGTTACATGACAGCATTTTGCGCGGGTCGGCTTGCGCGGCAATCGTGGTGGGTAAACCCGGTTGTGCGCCGGCTATGCCAAACTTAGAACAACTGGAAGAATTTTTAAAATCCCACCCGGGACCAAATAATTGAGTTTTACGGTTCAAAGCGACCGTTGAATTATAAAGGAAACAACATGCACATCGCTCCATTTGATAACAAAAACAAGCCTATTGTCGACGTGGATGATACAACTGTGCCGCTGAACTATTTCAATATTGTCAAATTGAAAAAAGGGGATGCGTTTGAATATTCAACACCTGGATATGAAACATGTATTGTGCCTGCAACAGGTTCAATTGACGTTGATATCGAAGGATTTAAAGCGGCTGATTTAGGCGGTCGTGGTGTTGATGTTTGGGATGGTGAACCAGAAGGTGTTTACGTACCAAGCGCAGCAAAAGCTGAGTTTGTTTGTACATCCGATGAAGCTGAGATTTTTGTTGCTGGGGCAAAATATGACAAAGTGCTAGATGCATTTGCCGTACGAAGCAATGAGTTGGATCTTGTGCAATATGGTTCAGACGATACAAAAACACACCGCAAAATCAAACATATTTTGGGTCAAAAGCAAGCTGATAAAGTTGGCCGACTTTTGGTGAGTGAACTTTATACAGTTGGCCAAGGTGGTTGGTCAGGTTTCCCATCGCATAAGCATGACACAGATCGCTTGCCTGATGAAACACGTCATGATGAGACATATAACTTCCGCTTCCGTCCGAACTATGGTTCAGGCGTTCAAATGTTGCAGCGTGAAGACAATAAGCCGGGCGACGCATACCACATCGTCGATGGTTCAACGATTTGCCTTGATAAAGGTTATCATCCTTGCTGCGTGCTTCCAGGCTATGAGATGTATTATTTCACGATCTTGGGTGGTTTGAGCCAGCGTCCATTGGTGCAGTATTTCCAGCCAACCCATGCTGATCAATTGCAGACAATCCCTGGTATTTTAGACATGGTGGCAAAATTTAAATGACCCTAGTGACATTAAAAGATGTGCTGCAGCCTGCGTTAAAACAAGGCCATGCTGTAGGTGGTTTGGTGTGTCTTGGATGGGAAGATATGCGTGCATATGTGGCTGCTGCGGAAGCAGAAAATGCGCCGGTTATTTTGCAAGCTGGCCCTGGGTGTCGCGAACATACCCCGCTGCCAATTCTAGGAAAGATGTTCCGGCATTTAGCTGAAGTAGCAAGTGTTCCGGTAGTCGCGCATTTAGACCACGGATACACATTTGAAGAGTGCCAAATTGCTCTTGATTCAGGTTTTACATCCCTCATGTATGATGGGTCACGTAAACCGTTAAATCAAAATATTGACGAGACAGCTAAAATCGCTGAACTCGCACATTCTGCTGGCATTTCATGTGAAGGTGAAATCGGTTTTGTTGGATATGCTGATGGCGAAGCATCCGCAGGAACTGATCCAGAGGAGGCCGCGAAATTTGCACTAGAAACCGGGGTTGATGCGATGGCAATCTCGGTTGGAAATGTGCATTTGCAGCAGGATAAAGCGGGTGGGTTGGATCTAGATCGCATCAAAACAATTGATGATGCAACCAATGTCCCGCTGGTCATTCACGGTGGATCAGGGGTTCCTGTTGAACAGCGAACATTGCTTGCAAAAACTTCATCCATTTGTAAGTTCAATATTGGAACTGAATTGCGCATGGCATTTGGTTCAGCTTTGCGCGAAGCTGTCAATAAAGATGAAACCCGGTTTGATCGCGTTTCCATCTTAAAAGAAACGCACGACCCTGTTGTGCAAGCCGCACGAAATGTAATCCGCGCCTTTGGTGCGCCAGCCCAAAGAGAGGGATAAACTATGTTGCGAATTGGTATCCTTGGCGCTGGCCGCATTGGGCAAGTGCATGGCAGAACGCTTAAGCATTTAGATACAGCGCAAGCCGTTGCAGTTTCGGATTATTTCGAGGAAGCTGCAAAGAAACTCGCTGATGAGCATGGCGCTAAAGTCATGACAACAGATGAGATTATCGCAAGTCCTGATGTTGATGCCGTCATTATTGGAACACCAACAGATACGCATTTTGATATCATTCAGGCAGCTGCGAAAGCTGGCAAAGCGATCTTTTGTGAAAAGCCCGTTGATTTATCAACTGATCGAATTCGCCAGTGCCTTGATGTCGTTGGACAAGCGAATGTGCCTTTTATGACCGCGTTTAATCGTCGGTTTGATCCAAATTTTGCACATTTGGAAGATCAAATTCGAGGCAATGCGATTGGTGATGTTGAGATGATCACCATCATGTCGCGCGATCCTTCGCCACCACCAATTGGTTATATCAAATCCTCAGGTGGTATCTTCCGCGATATGATGATCCATGATTTGGACATGGCGCGTTTCCTTCTAGGCGAAGATCCAATTGAAATTTATGCAACGGGTTCTTGTCTGGTCGATCCAGCCATCGGAGAAGCGGGTGATGTGGATACCGCAAGCGCCACTCTTAAAACGCAAAGTGGCAAGATCTGCACCATCACTGTCTCACGCCGCGCATCTTATGGTTATGATCAGCGTATTGAAGTTCATGGCTCTAAAGGCATGATCCGCGCACATAATGTGCATGAAAACACGGTTGAGATCGCAACAGAAAAAGGTTTCAATTCAGCAGTTGTTCAAAACTTCTTCTTAGAACGATATGCTGATGCATACCGCAATGAGATGATCCATTTTGTTGAAGCGGTCAACGCTGGAAACGCTCCGCAACCAAGTGGTGAAGATGGTTTAAAAGCGCAACAACTTGCAGATGCTGCCGCGCTTTCAATGGAAGAACAACGACCAGTTCTTGTTCAATACAAGCGCAAAATTGACTAGTCATAAATCTGATAAGCCTGGCTTTAAAACCAAGTCAGGCTTATTTTTATAAAGCGTTTTCAGCGAAAACTTCTTTGGCTGCGTTAAGCCCATTGATCGCAGCTGGCATACCGCCATATACCGACATTTGAAAAATCACCTCGCTAATTTCACGTTTTGTGGCTCCGGCTGCAAGCGCGTGTTCAATATTGATTTTCAATTGCGGAGATGTTTGCCCACCCAATGCTGTTAGTGCCGCGATCGTTGCCAATTGGCGTGTTTTTAAATCCAGACCATCACGGGCATAAAGTCGTCCATAAGCAAATTCAAACAATGTATCGGTAAAACCAGGAACGATATCATCATAGCGTTCATCTAAGATGGTTTTTAAATCCGGGTTCAGTTTATGTGCGATTTCATGACCTTTTTGAAGTGCAGATGTGCTCATATTCAATCCTTTTTGCAAGTTAGACTATCGCCATCAATTTCACCGTTAAGCACGGCTTTAAACGTGGCAATCTTTTCGGACAGAACAGTGTCGATCTTTTGCAAGCGTTGAATTTCGCTGCGAACTTTTAGGTGATGCTTGGTCAAAAGTTCTAATCGTTCTGGGATAGAGTTTGCACCGCTGGCACGAAGTTCAACATAGCTTGCCATGTCTTTGACACCCATGCCAGTTGATTTCAGCACATCTAAAAAGTCCGCCCAAACCAAGTGATCATCACTATAAATACGGCGACCACCACCATCACGTAGTGGCAATGGCATGAGGCCTATTTTCTCGTAATACCGGATCGCATCAATTGTTAATCCGCAATGTTTTGAAAATTCACCGATTTGCATATTCTGTCTCCTTGCCATTGTTAGTAATGGCTGGAGTGCACACCAGATCAAGCATTATTTTATGAAATAAAAAACCGCCCCAAAATCTGGGGCGGTTCGAATGTTGATCTTGATTGATCGTTTATTGGTTAGATGTTGGCAAGCGCCTGTTCTAAATCAGCGATCAAATCATCTGCATCTTCAATACCAATTGAGAAACGAACGATGTTTGGCGCTGCACCAGCTGCCGTTTTCTGCTCATCATTCAATTGACTATGCGTTGTTGATGCTGGGTGAATAACCAAAGAACGCGCATCACCCAAGTTAGCAACATGGCTAAAGAGCTGCAGGCTATCCACAAACTTCACACATCCATCGTGGCCAGATTTGAGTGCCACCGTGAAGAGTGAGCTAGCACCGCGTGGGCAATATTTTGCAATGCGATCGTAATATGGTGATGATTTAAGACCAGCATAAGTAACTGCTTCTACCGCATCATGACCTTCAAGCCATGCAGCGACTTTCTCAGCATTTGCCACATGCTTTTGCATGCGCAGTGACAAGCTCTCAATACCCATTAGCGTGTAATGCGCGCCCTGTGGGTTCATTGTCATGCCAAGATCACGAAGACCAATTGCAATTGAATGGAACGTAAATGCCATCGCGCCAAGTGCTTCGTGGAAGTTGAGACCGTTATAAGCAGGCTCAGGCGCTGCAAGTGAAGGGAACTTACCAGAAGCAGACCAGTCAAACTTACCGCTATCAACCACACAGCCACCTGTTACAGAACCGTTGCCTGTTAGGTATTTTGTTGTTGAATGTGTCACAAGCGTTGCGCCGTGCTCAATTGGATTACAAAGATATGGTGTTGCTGTTGTGTTATCAACAATCAGCGGAATGCCCGCTGCATCTGCAACATCAGCAATTGCACGAAGATCGGCAATGTGGCCACCCGGGTTTGCAATACTTTCGCAGTAAACCGCACGTGTATTTTCATCAATCGCAGCTTCAATTGCTTTTGGATCATCGATGTCGACAAACTTTGTGCTCCAGCCAAAACGCTGAATTGTGCGTGTGAGCTGTGTTACAGAGCCACCATAAAGGCGGTTTGATGCAACAATGTTTAAGCCCGGGCCCATCAATGGGAACAAAGCCATAATTTGTGCTGCGTGACCAGATGAACAAGCAACAGCGCCTGCACCACCCTCAAGGGCAGCCATGCGGTTTTGCAATGCGCCAATTGTTGGATTGGTCAAACGAGAATAAATGTAACCAACTTCTTTAAGCGCAAAAAGATTTGCTGCATGCTCGGAGTCTTTAAAGACAAAAGCAGTTGATTGATAAATTGGTGTGTTACGTGCACCAGTTGCCGGATCTGGCTCTGCACCTGCATGTACCTGCAGCGTATCAAAACCTTGTTGACGTTCTTCGCTCATGCGAACCTCCCTATTTTATTTTTCCCTTTCGTTTCTAACATTTAACCGGGATTTGTCCAGCGACAAACATTTCTTCAATAGGGGATTTGGGAGAAAACTATTTCCAAACCTTGTCGAGAATGCGAATCCAGTTTTCGTTACAAAGCTTATTCATGAGATTATTGTTATAACCGTGATCTGACATAACTTTGCGCAGAATTCCAAGGTCGGAGATGTCTTTCATCTCGTGCGGGATATGCGCGCCATCAAAATCTGAACCCAATCCAACATGATCTTCACCCAGATGTTCGATTAAATAATCCAAATGCGGAAGAAATGCTGCAAGTTCAGTATCTTCGTTCATGGCACCGTCAGGCCGCGTAAAGGCTACAGCGAAGTTTAAGCCAACCATGCCACCACTATCCTTGATCGCACTTAGCTGATCATCGGTTAGATTTCGCGCATGAGGACAAATCGCATGTACATTTGAATGTGTTGCAACAATTGGATTGCTGCTGGTTTTGGCAATGTCCCAAAACCCTTTTTCATTTAAATGAGAAACATCAAGCATGATCCCCAATTCATCACATCTTTTAACCAGCCTGAACCCAGCATCGGTCAATCCTTCTCCAGTATCCCCGGTACTTGGATATCGAAAAGGAACACCATGACCAAAAATAGTTGGACGGGACCAGACAGGACCTAGTGAGCGCAAGCCCGCTTTATATAAAACATCCAACGCATAAAGATCTTCATCAATCGCTTCGGCGCCCTCCATATGCATCACTGCTGCAATCACGCCCGTTGCCAAACAAGCTCGAATTTCCTCAGTTGAGGTGCAAATTTTCAAAGTGCCTGTGTTTTCCAACGCGATCAGATGTGAGGCTTGCTCCATGGCAATTGGAAGTGCTGCTTGATGGGACATCACACCAGGCAATGGCAAATCATACGGTGGATTCTGCATCTGAGTAAGCGTATCAAGCAAATCATCTGGCGAGGGGACATAAATTGCGAAAAAACCACCGCCAAATCCACCTTTTTGTGCTTTTGGAAGATCAATGTGGCCCGCCCGGCCATTTAAAAAGCTATCTGCTGGATTTGCACTGCTATCATCGTAAAGACGGAACAACAGATCATTATGTCCGTCAAATATAAGCGGCAAATGATTTTCCGGCATGAGGATACTCCAAAATGGCACACGAATCTTGAGCAATTCGTTGGGGATTGATGCTGGAGTTTTCGGTTATCTTTTGGGCAAAATCAAGTTCTTACGACCCGCATGATTACATGTTTACAACTCAAGTATACATAATACAAATACTTAATCATTATTTATAATATATAATATTAACTAATAAGTATATTATAAATACTATTGTTTTTGCTGTTGTAATACTATGGGCGTGTATCAGTGTAACGAGGCGTATTTCATGACAAAAATTGGTTTAGTTCGTAAAATGGTTCGAGTTTTGGGACTAAGTCCTAAAAACCTTTGGGTGGGATATGTCATTGGGTTTGCTTTGATAGTCATTCTGCTGACAATTTCACAATTCACCTCGTCCTGGAGTAACAAATCAGCTGAGCGTCATGCAAAACTTTCACAGAT
>JAHDEP010000027.1:11107-22515 GCA_020628775.1 Rhizobiaceae bacterium
TATTATCTCAATAGATTAGCGAATTTTGGTCGGCAAACTATCCTGTCAGATCAGCTTTATAGCTCAGTCTCCCCCGCCGCTTTTAGTGCGAAAGAATTCAAGCTCACTACTTTACATGAAGCAAATGAAATCAGTTTAGAAAAGGCAGGATTGACAAGAGTAGAGCTGACTTCAAACATCAATTTCTTCTCCTATATCGCCGCCATGGTTTTATTGGTGCTGGAGGCGGTTCTAATATTCTGGCCCGGCCATGTCATTACATCGAGATATTACACCCGCAGCAAAAGCCAAAAAGACAAGATGTGGGAACTCATGCGCAATTTGAGCAAGCGAAATCAGGAGATTTTGGAAGCTTATGATCGCATTGGCCATGATGCTTTACATGATTCATTAACAGGTCTTGCAAACAGGCGATATCTGAAGGAAGAGCTTGGACGTCGTGTTGAACAACATAGAACTAAACATGAAAAAATCGGTGTCTGTCACATCGATTTAGATAAGTTTAAGCGGGTGAATGATGCGCAAGGGCATAAAGCTGGCGACTTCGTATTGCGTTTTGTTTCCAAAATTCTCAAGACCTACCGGGAGCAGGGTGATTTTGTGGCCCGAATTGGTGGTGATGAATTTGTTATTGTGTCTTCGCCCATTTCTAACATAGCTGAAATGTCGGCGAAAGCGCTTGATATCAGTCGTCAAATCCAACGAAAATTACTCATCGAAGGGCGACCTTGTGAGATTAGCGCCAGCATCGGTGTTGATGTAGTGAATATAGAAAATTTTGAACGCGATATTGATGTCAGCGATTTCCTAATCCGTGCTGATATTGCCCTTTATGAAGCAAAAAAACGCGGCGGTGGTGGCTTTGAATGCTTCTCTGAAGAGCTGATGACCGCGCATATGCGTTCAGCCGTTTTATATGATGAGATTACCCAAGGCTTGGTCAATCGTGAATTTGTTCCATATTATCAGCTTCAATATTCTGCTCAAACACATGAGGTAGTAAGCGCAGAAGCCCTTGTAAGATGGCGCCATCCAACCCGCGGCATTCTTCCGCCGTCTGAGTTTTTACAGGCCGTTTGCGATGCAGGTTTGGAGCAGCAAATTGATGAGATCATGATCAAAGAAGCATTGCGCGATTTAAGCCAATGGCAAATGGATAGATCGTGCACGATCTCCAGTGTTGCTGTGAATTTAAGTGCGAAAACCATTGCCAATCCAAGCTTCATATCCATGATCACTGGACTTGAAATTCCACCCGGTCGTTTGAGCTTTGAGATCACAGAAACCGTTGATGTAAATCAGTATTCGCATCAGATCATCGAAAATGTTGAATATCTCAAACAACTCGGGTTCGAGGTAGAAATAGATGATTTTGGAACAGGGCATGCATCAATTTTATCACTGCAATATCTAAAACCGAAACGACTTAAGATAGACCGCGAATTTATTTTCCCAATTGTTGAGCATGAGGATCAAAGGCAATTGGTCAAAAACATCATCGAGCTTAGCAAGCCATTTAATGTGGAAGTTGTAGCAGAAGGTGTTGAAAGCCTCGAGCATGCACGAATTCTAAATGAGATGGGATGTGATATCCTGCAAGGTTTTGCGTTTTGTAAACCAGTGCCAGCCGTTGGTGTGACTGCACTGTTAAACAAAGATCGAATTGCAGCGGGTCGCACAAATGGCCAAACCTCAAATATCGCTTAGAAAATTGTGGGAATTGTTATCCCACAATAATGATTTTTAAAGCGCGCGGCCCATGTGCGCCTAGGAGCAACTTCTGCTCAATGTCGCCTGAACGTGACGGTCCGGTTATAAAGTTAACCGCACGCGGCATGACAACATTTCCGTCTTTTTTATTTAAGCTACCCCAGGCGCTTTCCATATCGCCTTTGATATCTTTCGCTGCGATGACGACGACATGATGATCGGCAAGGAAATTGATTGTTGTGGGGTTTTCAGATCCCGAAGCCATCAACAATGTTCCGGTTTCTGCAATGCCGGCTTTTGCATGGCTGACACCGACCAAATCATTCCCATCAGATGGGCCTTTTTTTATGGTCAGGTTTTTCTCCAGTGACCAATCTGCCTTACTCAAGCGCCGGTCTGCACCCATGATCAGCTCGGCAGGAAGGTTATGCTCACGCAGATAATTACCAATGCACCCAGGTATCTCATCATAATCACTGACACGCGTTACGCTTGAATGTACTTTCTGAGCCATTTCGGCAAAAAGTTCGACACGTTCATTTTGTTTTAGTTGACCGCGTTTTGGGATGATACCGGTTGGGCGTCCACCCAAACGTTCTGCCACTGCTTTTGCGCGTTCTTCATCGGGCGCTTTTTTTGATAAAGCACCGCGAATGTCTGCAAGTACCGAATGACGAATATCCGACATTAATTTGCCTCCTGCTTGAGCGCTTCACGCTGGTCCCAGGCCTGCATAAATGTCCGGCCTTCAGGAGCTGGTAGCTCACGATGTTTGGTCCAGCCCGATGCAAGCGGCAAGGATGAAATTCGCTTTCGTGTTCCGCCGAGCACAGATAAAGCTGGCATCGCAAAAGACACCAGAGCTCGATAGAGCTTTGGCCGTTTCGCAAAATACGCCCAGATAGCTAATCCATAACGAGCGGCTTTGGGTTGAAGGTGTTGTTCGAATTCTTTCTCCCGCCAATGACGCATCATTTTCGGAAGTGGTATGCGCATAGGGCACACACTTTCACAACGTCCACAAAACGTTGATGCATTTGGAAGCGTTCCAGCTTTTTCAACACCGGCAAGCGAAGGTGTCAGCACAGATCCCATTGGGCCCGGGTAAATTGAGCCATAAGCGTGTCCCCCAATTGAATGGTAAACTGGACAGTGGTTGATACATGCGCCACATCGAATACAGCGAAGCATTTCCTCAAATTCAGTCCCCAACATATCGCTTCTGCCGTTGTCGAGCAGAATAACATGATATTCTTTAGGGCCATCTGGGTCTTTCTCGCGCTTAGGTCCGGTCGAAAATGTTGTATAAACCGACATGTCTTGACCCGTTGCAGAGCGGGCGAGGATGCGGAGAATTTGTGAGCAATCGGCAAGCGTTGGCACAACTTTTTCAATCGATGCCATCACCACATGCACTTTTCCAAGTGTTTGAGTGAGATCGCCATTTCCTTCATTTGTTACAATGACGGATGAGCCGGTTTCAGCAACCAAAAAGTTGGCGCCAGTGAAACCAACATCGGCTTCAAAATAGCGTTTGCGCAATACTTCTCGTGCTTCCGCGAGTAGTGTTTCGGGCTCCGACATATCGCGATCTTCTTCAAGATGCGTGTGCACACGACGGAAATCTTCTTCAATTTGCCCCTGATTAAGATGGATTGCTGGCGCAATGATATGGCTTGGTTTCTCGTTACGGAGTTGAATTATGTATTCGCCAAGGTCAGTTTCAACAGGTTCAATTCCATTTTCCAAGAGGTGCTCGTTCAGCTCAACCTCTTCGGTAATCATGGACTTGCCTTTGGTCACTGTTTTCGCATTGTGTTTCTGGCAAATTTCCAGCGCAATACGACGCGCATCATCCGCCGTTTTTGCCCAATGCACATGGCCACCATTCTCGATAACTTTTTGCTCGTAAGCTTCAAGATATAGATCAAGGTTCGCTAGGGTATGATCTTTAATCTCACGACCCTTATCACGCAGTTCTTCAAATTCATCTAACGCTGCAGCTGCTTTTGCGCGCTTATCAATAAAGCCCTTGGGAACATTGCTAAGCGCTTTTTGAAGCTGCTCATTTCCCAGTGCGTCTTTGACATTTGATTTCAAATTATGTGAAGTCAGTTCCATAATTTTCTCCCTATTCAACATTGAGATGTTGAATTTTGACCTAGTTGCCAGAAATTGGCTTTGTATCCAGTTTGCCTGCAAGCACTTCCGCAACGTGGCGCACTTCAGTTTTTGATCCCTGGCGTTTGAGTTTGCCTGCCATATTCATCAAGCAACCCATATCTCCAGCGACGAGCATATCAGCGCCGGTATCATCAATATTCTGTGTTTTCTTTGACACCATTGCATTTGAGATATCAGAATATTTCACGCAGAATGTCCCGCCAAATCCGCAACAGACTTCACTGTCATTCATCTCGCGAATTTCAACGCCTGTGTTCTTTAGCAATTTGCGTGGTTGTTCTTTCACACCAAGCTCGCGCAGCCCTGAGCAGGAATCATGATAGGTCACAGAGCCTTTAAACTCACCCGGAGTTTGTGTGATGAACATCACGTCGGTTAAAAAGCTGATCAACTCATAAGTTTTGTCAGACAGTGCTTTGAACTTGGCAAGCATTTCGGGTTCGTCTTCAAAAACTTCCGGATAGTGCTTTTTGATCATCGCAGCACAAGAACCAGATGGCGCGACAACGAAATCATAATCTGCAAATGCGTCGAGCACTTGCTTTGCAATTTCTTTCGTATCTGCTTTATCGCCGCTGTTATATGCAGGTTGACCGCAGCAAGTTTGCGCGCGCGGCACATCAACATCGCATCCTGCAGCTTCCAGCAATTCTACAGCTGAAAATCCGACATTTGGCCTAAAGAGATCGACCAAACAAGTTACAAATAATCCGACTTTTGGATTGGTGTTTTCAGACAAGCTGAACTCCTATAATTGTTAGTTAGTTCGTTGTTTTAAACGAAGCTCTGAAATGTGTTCTCGGTCACGAAGTTGCTGAGCTTCTCTGAAACTATCCATGACATAATCGATATGAGCTTCCGCACTGGCTCGCGCAGCTATGGGATCATTGGCAATAATGGCCTCAATGATTTTGAGATGCTGGTTAAGTAGCGCGTCGCTAGCTGAATGGAGATCGTAAATCAGCATTCGGTTAAATACGACACCATCTGATAAAAGCCGATAGCAAGATCTTAAACTATGAAGCATGATGACATTATGCGCGCATTCGCCAATTGCGTTGTGCAACTCAATATCAAGCATTGCTTCTTTTTCGTGATTATCGTCTGCATGGGCTTTGACCATAGCCTCGCCAATGGATGACAAAAGATCTTTATCCGCAACGGTTGCCCGTTTTGCTGCAAGTTCTGCCGCGGTACCTTCCATCGAACGTCGATATTCAAGATAATCAACGGTCGCTTTAGGGTGTCTGCCGATCAACCCAATAACTGGTTCGGTAAAGACCTGCCCGGTAATATCAGCAACGTAAGTGCCGCCGCCAGGACGTGTAGTCAGCAATTCTCTATCTTCAAGGCTTTTAATGGCTTTACGCAATACGGGTCGCGAAATATTCAGCTGTTGTGCAAGGTCGCGCTCGGAAGGGAGGCGATCGCCAAAACGCAAAATACCTTCAAGGATCAGCTTTTCGATGTGAACTACAGCCTGATCTGCCGTTTTGTGATGTTCAATTTGTGAGAATATATTTTTTGTCATGACCACTCGCAATTCGTCGAAAATTATCAGCGAAAATGCAATTGGTCAATTAAATTATCCAAAATTCCAATTATGTGGATTTATGAATGGCCACCAATTTGTCGTTTTATTTGGCTGCCATCGCTCATATTTTGCTCCCAATATGGCGTATTGCCATAAAGTTCTGCCAGATAATCAATGAACAAGCGCACCTTTAAAGGCAGGAATGTTTTACTGGCGTATACCGCGTGGATCGCAACTAAACGCGAGCTTTCATACTGCGGAAGCACCTGTTTTAGATTGCCTGACATCAAGCTTTCACCGATATCCCAGGTTGATCTATAGGCAATGCCAATGCCTGAGAGCACTGCTTCACGAACCACTTCGCTTGAATTTGTTTGGATCGGGCCCGTTGGTTTGAAGTTGATCGAACCGTCAATGCCATCAAGGCGCCAAATCTCACTATTGTGATTTGGCAGGCATGTGTGCTTTTCAAGGTCTTCAAGGGTTTCAGGTGTGCCGTTCTTCTCAAGATATTCAGGTGTTGCACATAATACCCGGCGTACAGGCGCTAATTTGCGCGCAACTAGACTTGAATCTTTAAGTTCAGCAATTCTAATCGCCAGATCATAGCCTTCGCCCACGATATCAGTCATATCGTCATGCAGGTTTAAATTGATCTGAATACCAGGATTTTGCTCGAAAAATTGCTGTAAATGCGGGGCAACATGCATTCGGCCAAAAGATGTTGGAGCGGATATCTTTAAAATACCACGCGCGACATTGGAGCGTCTGCTCACAAATGATTCGGCTTCTTCAAGGCCTGCCAAAATAGCCACGACACGCTCATAAAAGCCTTGTCCGGCCTCGGTTAACGAGATCTGCCGCGTTGTTCGGTTCATCAATCGTGTGCCTAATCTGTCTTCCAGTCGGCGCAGTCTTTTTGAAACCACCGCTGGCGATAAACCCAGCTCACGCCCAGCTGCAGACATTGATCCGGCTGACACCATTCGCGCAAATACTTCTAAATCACCTAGATTGTTCATGACACTTTATCCAATACGAGCTTTGTCATTTATACGCCAAGTTTAGTCAACTAGATCATTTTATCTACCGTTGTCACCATCCATTTGGGAAAAGCACTGTTTCGATTGCATCACTTTTAAAAAAGTGGTAAACAAAATTTACCAAAATAGAGTGGAGCCCGTTATGACGGAGATAATTAAATTTCTTGAGCCAAACGCTCAGATTATTTCAAGGCGACCAAGTATTATCGCAGGACTTGCGGAAATACTACCAGATGATTGTTTAATCACTGATGAACGCGAACTTGTACCGTTCGAAACCGACGCATTTATTGCCTATCGACGTTTGCCACTTGCTGTGGTGTTGCCAGAAACAACTGAACAAGTGGCAGAAGTTGTTAAATATTGCCACGAAAATGACGTGCCAATAGTACCGCGCGGCGCAGGGACATCTTTAGCAGGCGGTGCGATACCACAAGAAGATGCAATTGTTATTGGTCTATCTAAAATGAACCAGATCTTGGATGTAGACTTGGCAAATCGCTGTGCTGTCGTTCAGGCCGGCGTGACCAATATTGCGATTTCCCAAGAGACAGATTCAGAAGGCTTCTTCTATGCACCCGATCCAAGTTCGCAATTAGCATGCACGATTGGCGGCAATATCGGGATGAATTCTGGCGGCGCGCATTGTCTAAAATACGGTGTGACCACGAACAATCTTTTGGGTCTGAAGATGGTTATGTTCGATGGCACCGTGATTGATCTTGGTGGTAAAGCGCTAGATATGCCAGGCTATGATCTACTTGGTTTGCTATGCGGATCAGAAGGTCAGATGGGCATTATCACTGAGGCCACCGTTAAATTGCTGGCTAAACCTGAAGGCGCAAAGCCTGTGCTGTTTGGTTTTGATAGTCCGGAAGATGCAGGGCAATGTGTAAAAGATGTCATCGGTGCAGGCATCATCCCTGTCGCAATTGAATATATGGATAAGCCTGCAATTGAAATCTGCGAAGCTTTTGCCAATGCAGGTTACCCAATGGATGTTGAAGCTCTGCTGATTGTTGAAGTCGAAGGTTCAGAAGCTGAGATGGATGCAATGTTGGCAAAGATTATTGATGTTGCCAAAAAGCATAATGTGAAAACCATCAAAGAAAGCCAGTCTGCTTTTGAAGCCGCATTAATCTGGAAAGGGCGAAAATCAGCTTTTGGTGCGACGGGTCGCATTGCTGATTATATGTGCATGGATGGCACTGTGCCCCTATCGCAGCTGGCATTTGTTTTAGAAGGCACGGCCAAGATCATTGAGAAATATGGTTTGCGTGTGGCAAATGTTTTCCATGCAGGCGACGGCAATATGCACCCGCTTATTCTTTTTAATATGAATGATCCTGAAGAAAGCATCAAAGCAGAACAAGCGGGGATGGATATTTTGCGCTTATGTGTTGATGCGGGTGGTTGCTTAACCGGTGAACACGGTGTTGGGATCGAAAAACGCGATTTGATGACACATCAATATACTAAGGAAGACCTTGATCAACAGATGGCAGTGCGTGCTGCATTTGATCCAAAGTGGCTGTTTAACCCATCAAAAGTATTTCCATTAGAAGTTAGAGAAGACGCATGAGCGAACAAGAATTAATATCGCCAACATCCGCTGATGAATTGGTGGATGCGGTGAATAGCGCTATCGCAAGTGGCAAGGCCATCAACGTTACGGGGTCTGGCACAAAAAGTGCGATCGGAAATAATGTCGATGCGCATGTTCAAATTTCCACATCAAAGCTCAGCGGAGTTAGCGAATATATTCACTCTGAATTGGTGATGACAGCAAAGTCTGGCACCCCTGTTTCCAAAGTTCAAAAAGAGCTTGCCAAAAACAACCAGATGCTGGCGTTTGAACCTGCCGATTACTCAAAGCTACTTGGTACAAAAGGTAAGCAGACAATCGGTGGTGTTTTTGCAACTAATATGTCTGGTTCGCGTCGGCTAAGCGCAGGCGCTGCCCGCGATGCGCTTTTAGGTGTGAAGTTTGTTAATGGCAAAGGTGAATTGATCAAAAGCGGTGGTAAGGTGATGAAAAATGTCACCGGGCTCGATTTGGTCAAGTTGCTCGCAGGATCCTGGGGCACACTCGGTATTATGAGTGAGGTGACGTTTAAAGTATTACCACGCCCGGAAGTTATGAAAACCATCCTGATAAAAGGTTTAAGCGATGCGGATGCGAGCAAAGCCATGGCTTTGGCGATGGGACAATCAACGGAGGTTTCATCTGCTGCGCACTTACCGGAGACAATAAGTTCAACCTTTTTAGATGGGGCATTTAAAGATCAGCCGGTCACAGCTCTTCGTTTGGAGGGTTTGAAAGAATCCGTTGATGATAGAGAAAAGCGATTGGTTAAAGCACTGTCTGAGTATTCAGATATCTCGGTGATAGAAACCGATCAATCGGCGCTTTTGTGGCAAGAGATCGCTGATGTAAAACCATTTTGCGGCACCGACACAATTGTTTGGAAAGTCTCGGTCGCGCCATCTTTGGGACATCAACTGGTTGCGAAACTAAGACACGTAACTGACGTTGATGCTTTTTATGATTGGCAAGGCGGTCTTGTATGGATCTCGCTCAAATCTGGGCATCACGCTAGCGAATTACGCCAAGCAATCAAAGAGCTTGGGGGCGGACATGCAACACTTATCAGAGGTTCTGACGACGCACGATCGGACGTTGATGTGTTCGAACCGCAGACCTTACCGGTTGCAGCATTGTCTGCACGGATAAAAGCGCAGATCGATCCAAAAAATATCTTTAATCCCGGTCGCATGTCATTAAATGACGATGTGATGAATAAAACAGCGGTTTAATCACATGAGAACAACTTTTTCACCTGACCAGCTCAAAGATCCGATGGTCTCAGAATCTGAGGCAATCCTTCGAAAATGCGTTCACTGTGGTTTTTGTACAGCAACTTGTCCAACCTATGTCACGCTTGGAAATGAGCTCGATAGTCCTCGTGGCCGGATTTATCTTATCAAAGATATGCTAGAGAATAATCGCCCCGCGGATGAGAAAACCGTAAAACATCTTGATCGTTGTTTGTCTTGTCTTGCTTGCACCACAACGTGTCCATCTGGTGTTGATTACATGCACCTGATTGACAACGCGCGTGCATATATCGAAAAGACTTACGACCGCCCGATGATGGACAAAATTATCCGCGCAATTTTAGTCAATGTATTGCCTTATCCAAAACGCTTTCGTTTAGCGCTCCGTTTTGCCCAAATTGGCAGACCGTTTTCCGGATTGTTTAAACAAGTTTCGGCTTTCAAGCCAATGGGCGCGATGCTTGATTTGGCACCTAAATCTATCCCTTCCGATGGGTCTTCAGCGCAGCCGGGTGTGAGAGCAGCAAAAGGTCAGAAACGCGCGCGCATTGCAATATTATCAGGTTGTGCGCAACCAGTGCTTAATCCTGCAATCAATCAGGCTACAATGGATCTTCTTAATCGCTTTGATGTCGAAGTTGTTGTTCCTGAAGGCGAAGGTTGCTGTGGCGCGCTTACCCATCATATGGGCCGTGAACATGTGGCGCATCAATCAGCGAAAAACAACGTAGATGTTTGGACACGTGAGATCGAAAATGGTGGCCTAGATGCGATCATCATCACAGCATCAGGCTGCGGTACAACGATTAAAGATTACGGCCATATGCTTCGTGATGATCCTGAATATGCTGAGAAGGCAAAGCGTGTATCTGAACTTGCAAAAGATATCACAGAGTTCCTGACTACATTGGAATTGCCAAAAGTCACCCGAGATGAAGAGATGATCGTCACCTATCATTCTGCATGTTCAATGCAACATGGTCAGAAGATTACCAATCATCCGAAAGATTTGTTGCGGGCGGCGGGCTATACCGTGCGTGAACCAGCTGAAGGTCATCTATGCTGCGGTTCGGCAGGAACTTATAATATCATGCAGAGCGAAATTGCAGATAAATTAAAGACACGCAAAGTTGGCAATCTCGAGCGCACAAAACCAGATGTGATCGCCGCGGGTAATATCGGGTGTATTACGCAGATTGGTTCAGGGACGGATATTCCAATCATCCATACAATCGAGCTGTTGAATTGGGCCTATGGTGGCGCAAAGCCTAAAGGATTGAATTAGGCGAACAGAAATTCAGTATCGATGATTAAACAAATAAAAAACCCAGTTGAAATATCCAACTGGGTTTTTGTATCTCTTAGATAAGTTTGGGCTGTTATATTAAGCGCCGAAAATACCTTTTTTCACAGTGTAGTATTTGCTGCTTGATTGACCTGGGCCAATCACAATTACTTTTGTGCCAACAGGCGCACGCTTATAAAGGTGCTCAACATCTTTGTTGACCATGCGGATACAACCAGAAGACATGTTCTGACCAATTGTCCAAGGCTGGTTTGTACCGTGGATGCGGAAGATAGTGTCACGTCCACCGCGGTAAAGATAAAGCGCACGAGCACCCAATGGGTTGTTGATGCCACCTTTCATAAATGGTGGGATCTTGCGGCCTTTACGAGCTTCGCGCGCGATCATTGTTTTTGGCGGTGTCCATGATGGCCATTCAGCTTTACGACCTATCTTAACAGTACCGCTCCAGCCAAAGCCTTCACGACCAACGCCAACACCATAACGGATGGCCTTGTTCTTAGCGGTTACTAAGTAAAGATACTTTGTGTTTGAATCGATAATGATCGTACCAGGCTTCTGGTTCGTTTCGATGCGAACATTACGGCGCTTAAATTTTGGGTTTACGCGTTTCTTAGCTGCAGCAAGAATAACATCGCTTTGTTGAGCTTCTGCAACTGGTGCTTGATTAAATGTGAATGCAAATGCGCTTGGCGCTGCGATAATAAGTGCGAGACCAACACTCATCATCATTATTATTTTTCTCATATAACTCATGTTTATGAGCTCCCCTTTATTGAAATATACCTAGAAA
>JAHDEP010000237.1 GCA_020628775.1 Rhizobiaceae bacterium
CTTTAAACGAACGGCCTTGGTGAAGGTAAACTTCGCCCGGGCTTTCATCAGTACCAGCTAAAAGCGAGCCTACCATCACAGCATCAGCGCCAGCTGCAAGTGCTTTGGCAACATCACCTGAGAATTTAATGCCGCCATCAGCGATCACTGGAATTCCTGTATCTTTTGCGCCAGCAACTGCGGACATAATCGCAGATAATTGTGGAACCCCGACACCGGCAACGATACGTGTTGTACAAATTGAACCAGGACCGATACCCACTTTAATGGAATCTGCACCTGCATCAATTAACGCTTTTGTGCCGTCTTCAGTAGCAACGTTACCTGCCATGATGCTGACGGAATTTGAAATTTTCCGCATACGCGCAACAGCATCCAAAACGCGTTGTGAGTGACCATGGGCTGTATCAACCACCAACAAATCAATACCCGCATCAATTAATTGTTCAGCGCGCTCAAATCCATCATCACCAACACTTGTCGCAGCGCCCACACGCAGACGGCCTTGCTCATCTTTACAGGCGTTTGGATTAAGCTGAGATTTTTCAATATCTTTAACGGTGATCAAACCAACACAGCGTTTTTCATCATCAACAACAAGCAGTTTTTCAATGCGATGGTGGTGTAGAAGTTTCTTAGCTTCGTCTTGTCCAACGCCTTCGCGAACCGTCACAAGATTATCTCGTGTCATAAGTTCAAAGATTTTCTGGCTTGGGTCAGATGCAAATCGCACATCGCGGTTGGTCAAAATACCGACTAACTTGCCAGGCTTATTTGGCTTTTTGTCTTCAACAACAGGAATACCAGAAATCTTATGCGCTGCCATTAATGCATGCGCATCAGCCAAGGTTTCATTTGGTCCAATGGTCACCGGATTAACAACCATGCCGCTTTCAAACTTTTTAACAGCTCTTGCTTCAGCTGCCTGTTCTTCAGGGGTTAGGTTTCGGTGAATGATGCCAATCCCACCAGCTTGCGCCATTGCAATTGCCAAGCGACCTTCGGTCACGGTGTCCATTGCAGATGATAAGATCGGAATATTCAGATCGATGTTTTTGGCAATTTTAGTTGAAACATCAACCTGGTTCGGCATAACGGTTGAATGACCAGGCTGCAATAACACATCGTCAAATGTGAGCGCTTGAAGTCCGGTGCGTGTTTGTAAGATTTCTGCCATGGTCAAGTCCAATCTTTAACTTGTGAGCTGAATGAAGGGCTCAAAAACCCATCTCATTGCACTCATATTTCTAAAGGAGTTGACACGGGCTCGTAACACTAAAGCGCACGAAAGGAAACCATGATTTAGATATATTTTATAATTATCTCTGGACGACGCAAAAAAAGTGTCATCTTGAGATTATTCAGTAGGCTTTCTGCCCTTAAAACCCTTGGCAAGCAGATAAAGCTCAACCGATTCAGAGCGCGATGCGGGTGGTTTTACATGCACAACCGATTGAAAATTTTTCTTTAGCATCTGCAAAAGATCATTTTCAGTGCCGCCTTGGAATGTTTTTGACAGGAAATGCCCACCCTTGGCCAAAACATCAACCGCAAAATAAGCCGCGATCTCACAAAGATGCTGCGTTCTTAAGTGATCAGTTCTTTTGTGACCTGTGGTTGGCGCGGCCATGTCAGATAAAACAAGGTCAGGTGCAGCTCCGCAAAGCTCCATCAACTTTTCAGGCGCATCATCATCCAAAAAATCCATCTGAAGGAACGCAACGCCTGGCACCTGATCCATTTCAAGAAAATCAATAGCGACAACATGCGGATCAAGGTCAGATGAACCGGTAACTTTAGAGGCAATTTGTGCCCACCCGCCAGGCGCAGCACCTAAATCGATGATGCGTTTTGCACCCTTGAGGATCTTATGTTTTTCATCAATTTCTAAAAGCTTGAACGCCGCACGTGATCGATAGCCCTCGTGTTTTGAACGCTGAACATAAGGATCATTGATGTGGCGTTCCAGCCAACGTCGTGACGACGCCTTCATCTTTTTCTTGCGAATTTTCTGGCCAAGTTTACGGCCTGTAGCAATTGTTGGTTTCTTACTCATTGTGCTTACCTGAGTTCGCCTGACTTGAATTTGCCTCAGACGGCTTATTTGTCTGCGTATTATTAGATCTATCGGTTTGGTTTTGGTTGTTTTGCGAATTTCTTCTGCGGCGACGTCGGCGCCAAACGCCGTCCTTTGCCATCATATCATTTAGCAAACCTTCGCGCAGACCGCGATCCGCCACACGCATTTTATTCGATGGCCAACGTTTGCGAATAGATTGCATGATCGCGCATCCCGCCAAAACCAAATCAGAACGGTCTGGCCCAATACAAGGATTAGCAGACCGCGTTTCAATGTCCCAAGATAAAAGTTGGTTGAGCATTTTATCAACGTCTTCATCTTGAAGCCAAAGACCATCAACACGTCGTCTGTCATATCTTGGCAAGTTTAAATGTAACCCTGCAAGTGTGGTCACAGTTCCCGATGTTCCCAACAAGTGAAAGGTATCAATGCTGGGTGCAAAATCCAACATGTTCTGTGGCGCTGTGGTCTCGATCAACTTATCGACCTCATCGACCATCGCATCAAAAACCTGTTGCGTGACATCCTTGCCGCCATGACGTTCAGATAAGGTCACAACGCCCACAGGTAATGACGTCCAGGATTTAATATGGTTGGCCAAACGCTGAGTTCGTCGCTCATCGAACTGAATTGCTGCAATTTCAGATGAACCGCCGCCGATATCAAACAGGATGACCGATTGCGTTTCGCGGTCAACTAATGATGCGCAACCGGAAACGGCTAATCGTGCTTCCGTTTCACGATTGATGATTTCCAGATCAAGACCGGTTTCTTTTTTAACACGGGCTAAAAACGCTTCGCCATTAGTCGCTTGGCGGCACGCTTCGGTCGCAATTAATCGATAGTTTCGGATATTGTGTCGAGCAAGCTTTGACGCGCAAATTTTAAGCGCGCCAACTGCGCGATCCATTGCGCCGTCTGATAATTTGCCGGTAGCTGCTAAACCTTCACCTAAGCGAACGATACGTGAGAAGGCATCGACAACGCGAAATTGTCCCGCCTTCATTGGTTTTGCAATGAGCAGGCGACAATTATTGGTTCCAAGATCAAGCGCTGCATAAAGCGGCTGCTGATGCGTGGAGTGCTTGTTTTGTCGATTATAACGTTTTTTAGAGTTGTTATTATGCGACGGCTTAAAATGTTGATTGGCAGGTTTATTTTGTTCAGCCTGCTGAGGTTGAGCCGGGCGTTCAGACTGCACATTCGCTGCAGATGCCTGATCTTGAGAAATCGCTGTGTTCTGAGATGAACCAGACGGCGCATTTGCATTTTTGCGGCGCGAACGCTTTTTCCACCGCTTGCGCTTTTTATTTGGTTCATTCTGGGAAGAAACATGGGAATCTGGGCTGGATGCCACCTGTCCAGCACCATGTCGATGTTGAATAGGTTTTTCAAATTCTACGGGCACTTCACCACGTGCACTCTTTGCATCAGAGCGCTGCTGGTTGCTGCCATCTCGCGTTTCTCCCAAGGGGGCTTTATCGCCACGCATTGGGTCAGTCACACTTATATCCTGTTCGCCGAGCGTAATTTCGCATCAGGCGCTAAAATGTTTATCGTTGCCATCACAGTAACAGTGATTATGAGAATTACAAATCCTTTTTGT
>JAHDEP010000028.1 GCA_020628775.1 Rhizobiaceae bacterium
GTCTCATCTTGCAAGTTCAACATCCGTCGTGCAGCGCGATTTGCACCGACAATAAACTCATCTCGATTTGACGCCAATAAAGGCGTTCCGATGGGGCTAAAGCCATCAGCAACAATCACCGTTGCATCAGTGAATGAAGATCGGAAATATTCAGTTTCAATTCTATAAGCAGTTTCTGCAACATGAGACGTTATCAACTGCGCCAGCTCAAATGTGAAATCATCACGCGCGCTTGAGACATCCAATACGGCCATCAACTTGCCATTGATATCAAAAATGGGCGAGCCCATACATGTCATACCAATATTGTGCGAGCTGAAATGCTGATCTTTGTGAATGAGCACCGTGCGCTCTTCGTTCACGCATGTGCCAATGCCGTTGGTGCCTTGTTGTTCTTCACTCCAAACGGAGCCAGAACGCAAATTCCAACCATCAAAATTTAAATCATCACCGACATTGCTGAGACGATCTAACACAACGCCTTGAACATCTGATAAAATAACACAACATCCAGAACGACCTACCGTGCGAAACAATTGCTCTAAAATTGGTCGTGACACATGCAGCAATAGATCCATCCGTTCACGGATGATTCTAAATTCTCTCGCCGACAATTGGTTTTCAGATTTCGCCTGATCTGGACTTAGCCCATAGTGCAACATTGAGCGCCGCCAAGAGGCCGCAATTGCAGAAACCGCAGAAGCATCTTCTGCAATTGAATTCTGCACGCGCTCGGTATGCGTCAACACCATATTCTGATCTATCGGCATCATTCCTCCCACCTAAATGCTAACATAAATTGCAAATTCGGCAACTAGCATCTTAAATTTTGGAATTTCACCCATAAAACTAGCGGCAGGAAACTCCGCCTATTTTGTTGTTTCTAATACTATATATTTTCGAGTTATCTTATTGAAATAATTATATATTACTTCAAATATATAGAACTCTTCACTCCGGACAAGGGGTGCCCGCTGCCGACCATTTCATTAAAGCATCCATTGTTTCTTGTAAGGAATGCGGAGCGGGTTCGCGGGTGCCACCTGGCTCCCATGCCCAATGTAAAATCAGGTCATGATCGAGATGAACTGCTACTTCTTTTATCGTCCGCTCACCGTTCCGCGTAGGATCCTTTAACTGGTTACAAATGTAGCTTGATGACTTGCCAAACCATTCAGCTTCAACAGGAGCAAGCTGCCATTCCATGGCAACTTTTGGGGCCGCATGTGGCGTTAAATTTGCGGTTGGATCGGGTTCTTTTAATGTCACATGACACGTTGAACACAACAATGTTTCAGCTCCAATTCGGCTTTCACCGGCATTAATATTCATGCCATGAACGCGTGACTTATCACCAAAACTTGGGCCCGACCACATAGGTTTGTGATCAGCCCCTACATGACAATTTGCACACCGCGGATGCGATGCCACTTCAAAGAATTTCTGCCAATTTTGCAAGCCTTCTTCTTGCGAAATTGACCCTTCTGGAAATTCATTCAGCACGCGATTTGAACCAACTGGCTCCGCCGAAAAAGCATGAGTAGCTAGCGCAATCGATGCTGCAAACACAGCAAGATTAAAATGTTTCATCGCCCTACACCTTTAAACGAAATCAATGAATTTATTAAATGGCATTTCCCGCAAACGCGTGCCCGTTGCGGCAAAAATCGCGTTGGCTAAAGCTGGTGCAGCCGGTGGTACAGGCGGTTCACCAATACCTCGAACTTTGCTACCGTTCTCCAAACCTTTGACAATAATTTCAGGACATTGATACATGCGCATAGCTTCATGCATATGATAGTTCGATTGATCAGCTTTACCATCAGAATACGTGATTTCAGAGTTGATCGCATGGCCCAATCCAAAGACGACGCCGCCTTGAACTAGATTTTCAAAGTTGATTGGATCGATGATCGTTCCAACATCACACACGGCCCAAACTTTATCGATTTTAATACCTGCGTCTGTATTGGTAACTTCAACCACTTCCGCCACCGGAACACCGAAGCTTTCTACAAAAGCAACACCGCGTCCTCGGTTTGGTCCTAAATCAGAACCCCAATTGGACATTTCAGCAGCTGTTTCCAACACTTTGCGTGACACATCATGGTCCATAAGGCGAATACGCTCTTCCATTGGATCAGCGCCCGCTTCATGAATAAGCTCGTCAAGAAGACTATCGAAGAAGAACCCTGCTGCTGGCGCACCCACCGCTCTCCATGACGAAGTAGGCGCAAGTTCCGGCGCGCGATAAGCTGTCATGCGATAGGTATCAATATTATATGGATTATTCCACGCACCGGCTGCCAATTGGCTATCAGGACCGGGGAAAGGCAAATTGGCCCTGCCACCTTGGGATGCCATCACGGAAGGTGCTGCTAGAGAGAGATCGATTGCAGTGACCTTGCCATCTTTGACCGTGCCTTGACCGCGCCCCATGGAAATATGACGCGGGAAATCATGGGCGAAATCTTCTTCGCGAGAATATGTCAGTTTCACAGGTGTACCGCGCATTTTATTAGCAATTTCCGCAGCCTGCTTCACATGTTCAAATTCAAGACGATGGCCAAATGAGCCACCCATAAATTGATTATGCAAAATCACTTGATCTTGTTCGTGACCAGTTACGCCCGCAACAAGAAGCTGAAGTTGACGCTGCAATTGATGCCCTGTCCAAACTTCGACCTGATCATCGGTGACCAACACAATAGCATTCAGCGGTTCAAGCGGAGCATGTGCCACATATGGTGAGCGATATTCTGTTGAGAAGCTCGCACCATCTCTAAATGCTTCTTCAGCATCGCCATCATCACGCCAAGTGCTATCTAATAGTTCTTCTTTGAAGCTATCGGACAAGGTTGCCCAATGTTCATCCTGTTCAGGTGGGATACTCGCATCCCCCCAATCAAATGAAATGGTGCTCATCGCTTTAAACGCACGCCATGTATTATCAGCAACAACGGCAACGCCATTGGTGATTTCAAATACATCTTCTACACCGCGCATCTGCTTGGCTTCGGCAGCATCATAACCGTTGAGCGATCCACCTTTTTTCGGGTTTACACATACAGTTGCATGCAACATACCTTCGACGGCGATATCAATACCATAGGGCAGAGCACCTGTAGATTTGTCAATAATATCAAGACGTTTCATTGATTTACCAATAAGGCGCCATTGGTTACTATCGCGTAGTTTAACGTCTTTGACCGGCTCTATGGTGGCTGCCAAGCTTGCAAGTTCGGTATATTTAAGTTCTGTCCCATCAGGTAATTGCACCGCGCCATTTGCGGTTTTAAGCTGTGCTACAGGAACACCAGATTTTTTCGATGCCGCCAGTTTAAGTGTCTCACGCGCGGTTGCCCCAGCGGTTCGAAGTTTATCAAAACTATCGGCCATCGATGTGGACCCACCGGTGCCTTGAACGCCCAGCAATTTAATGACGCCGCCCATGATCGAACGCATGGTCTCAGCGGTGAAACCATGATCCGTCGCCATAAATGGCACACCTTCTTCAGCAAATGCATGGTTCCAATATGCAGGGCTCGGTTTTCCAAATGAGGTTTCAAATTGCCCAAATTCTATGTCTAATTCTTCCGCGATCAGTGCGGCTTGCGAGGACATGACACCCTGGCCTTTGTCACCATGCGGGGTGATGAGTGTGACTTTTTCACTATCAACTAAAACCCACGGATTAAACGTAGCCGACCCGTCAGGTAGTTCTACAGAAAGTGGATTATCTGGATCTTTGCGAACAGCATAAACACCGAACGCCACACCACCAGCAATGGCAGCGGAACCGATTAAAAATGTTCGTCTTGCGATTTTTGCGACACGTCCCATCTTAAGCCTCCCGAATGTTTTTTGCAGCTGTTTTGATCGCCGTTCTGATGCGCGGATAAGTTCCGCAGCGACACAAATTTGCACTCATGGCAGTGTCAATTTCTTCATCGGTTGGATCATCATTAAACTCTAGAAACGAAGCGGCCTGCATGATTTGGCCTGACTGACAATAGCCACATTGCGCTACCTGATGCTCAATCCAAGCCTCTTGGACAATATGCAATTTTTCTGCGGAACCCAGACCTTCAATGGTAGTCACTTCGCCATCCAAATCACCAATGCGCATCTGACATGAACGCACAGCAACGCCATCAACATGGACGGTACACGCACCGCATTGGGCGATGCCGCAACCATATTTAACCCCAGTAATGCCCAACTCATCGCGCAAAACCCACAATAATGGCATGTCGGGTTCAACATTCACATCTTCGGTATTTCCATTGACACTTAGTTTCATCGGCTTGCCTCCAGCAGCAACATGTAAGATAAGTGTCGGAACGAAGCGGGATAGATTCGTTAAACACTTATGGTCGTGTTATACAAAATTTGACAAATAGTTGATTTTTGTCAAGTTGTCGTATAATTGGACAATAATTCGATTTTTGTCAAGTTGTAATGGTATGAACCAAAAACAAATAAATATTCTACTGGCCGCAGTCGACGTATTTTCGCGCTATGGATTTAAGAAAACCACCATGGGCGACATTGCCGATCATGTTGGAATATCACGACAAACCCTCTACGCCAGCTATCCCAATAAAGAAGAAGTTCTCGCAGCTGCTATGTTGTTTTTAACCGAAAAAACAATGGTTGAGGTACGCGAGCTTTGGCAAAATCAGAACACGATTTCAGAAAAAGTTGATACGTTTTTCGAGCATACTATTTTGAAATATTTCCGAGCCGTGCAAAGCATGCCAGATTCAGAGGACTTGCTCAGCGGACCTGATGGCTTTGGCAAAGATGCGCTTAAACACGTGGATCAGCTCAAAACAGAATTATTGGCCGAATTGTTTAGCCCTTACGAAACCCCATTGGCCAAGCTTGATACCAATCCAAAAGATTTTGCTGACTTTGTTTTAAAATCCGCGTCAGGTTTTAAATATTCCGCAGAAAGCGAAGATCAGCTGCTTAAACTTCTTGGATCTTTGAAACAATCCATGATGCTGATGCTGGCTGAAAAGTAAGTTTATCAAAGCCACACTCACCAGCGTTTGCTCTTTATTCACGAGCTCCGATAAAGATAACTCTCATAAATATGCAATTTAGTTAACCGTATATCGAGTTGACTAAATCTCTGATTTATAGTTTAAATATTTAAGTTATTCCCGTTATAAACTTTGAAATTCTTCATGAAAACATAATCTTTTTGAACGACGTTCATATTTAATATTGAACAATGTTCAATTATGTGATTTATTAAATGAACAATGTTCAATTAATAGGGAAACTTGATCATGAGCAAATTCAAAATGAACAAAGACAATTTGGGTTTTAGCAATGCAAACTTGGAAAAATTTATCAAATTTACAGTTGGCACTGCACTTACAAGTGTGATTGTCGGTCTATTTGTTTTAGGCGGCGACTTTTTATTCCAAGATGCCCATGCTCTCGCCTTGGAAAGCATTGGAACAAAATGGGCAGGATTTTAGTCGCCACTTAAACAGCAATTCAAAATCGCAGCTATGCTGGATCTATTACGCTGGCGATAGCCTCAATCTCTACTGTCGCTCCGAGCGGCAATTGCGCAACAGCAACACAAGATCTCGCTGGTTTATAATCACCAAAGAACTCAGTATAAACACCATTGACCGCAGGGAAGTCAGCCATATCAGTCAAGAACACAACGACTTTCATAACGCTTGTTTTTGAAGCGCCGGATGCTTTTAGAACAAGCTCCAAATTAGATAACGCTTTTGCCGCTTGTGCCGCCGCATCCCCACCAAGGAAATTTGCATTTTCATCAAGGGCGAGACAGCCAGATATATAGCTAACACCATTATTAACGACCGCATGGCTGTAAGGACCGACAGCCGGGGGTGCGCCTTCGGCAGTTATAATGTTCAAAGTCATTTTCATCTCCTGTTTAGATATTTATAAATCGCACCAATATTATGGCTGCTCCAAGTAGCAAAACAGTTTGCATACAGACGAGCACTATATGCCTGCTACCTAGGTTAAACATAGCTTTTAATGAGGTTTTCACACCCAAGGCAGCAATCGCAATAATCAACAGCCATCGACTGGCTTCTACCAGGATTTCGACCAGAGGCGCCGGCATGATACCAAGCGAATTAATTGCCACAAATACACCAAACATGATGACGAAAAGTGGGACGCGGATAGGGCCTTCCGCCTTGTTGCGATAACCGATTGTGATGCACAAAATTGCAACAGGTAATAACAAAACGCGTTGTAGTTTGGTCAGCGTCGCAACATCACCTGCGGTATCGCTTACCGAATATCCGGCACCCACAACTTGCGCCACATCATGGATGGTCGCGCCAATGAGAAAACCTACTTCCGCATCATTAAAACCAAGCATGGCAAACAATAACGGATAAAGAACCATGGCAATTGTTGATAGCGCGGTAACGGCAATAACGGTGAAGAGTGTGTTTTGTTCAAGGTTTTTGTTTTTAGGCATAGCGGCCGAAATGGCCAGCGCTGCCGATGCACCACAAATTGCGACAGCACCCCCGGTCAACAAACCAAATTGTGTTGTTCGCTTAAAGAGTGGCGCGAGCACCAAACCGCTTAATATTGTCATTGCCACCAAAGCGATGATCAGCGCAATTGGCTCCCAACCCTGCCCTGCCACATCGCTAAAGCTCAAACGAAAACCTAATAATGCAACGCCCAATCTGAGCAGTGTTTTAGATGCAAAATCTAATCCTGCCTTACATTGTTCATCCTCGGCAAGAAAGTGAAAACCCATACCAATCAACAAAGCAAATAGCATAACCGGCGCGCTGTAGTGCTCCGATAAAAAAGCGGCACATAGCGCGATTGTGGTCGCAACTGTGAGGCCGCGATGCCCGCGACCAAGATGTTTAATTTCAGCTAGCAATGTCTTTAGTCTTGCGCAGCAGAGAGATCAAAACTCTCATCCGGGAAGAACTTTTCAAGCCTTATGTCAGCCGTTCGCGCATGCCCTTCCATGCCTTCCAATCTTGAAATACGTGCTGTTGCTTGCGCTATCGCTTTCGAACCCTGCCGTGTGGCACGTTGCCAAGTGACAGTTTTCATAAATTTATGAACCGATAATCCGCCTGTGTAACGTGCAGCTCCGGAGGTAGGTAATACATGGTTCGGGCCAGCCGCTTTATCACCAAAGGCAACGGTCGTTTCTTCACCTAAGAAAAGCGAGCCATAGGATTGTAAACGCTCAAGCCACCAATCAAGGTCCATCGCTTGGATGTGTAGATGTTCAGGACCATATTCATCGCAAACTTGTGCCATTTCTTCTGTGCTATCACACAAGATAATTTCACCATAATCACGCCAGGCAGCTTCCGCATTTTGCGCATTGGTTTCCGGTAATTGTTTTATAATCCCCGGTATGAGCTGAGCAACCTCTCGCGCTAGCACCTCATCATTAGTGGTAAGCCAAACAGGTGAATTATAACCATGTTCTGCTTGTCCAATAAGATCCCAAGCCACCAAATATGGATCGGCAGAACTGTCTGCAACAACCATAGAATCTGTTGGTCCGGCAAACATATCAATGCCAATACGGCCAAATAATATACGTTTTGCTTCGGCAACAAATTGGTTACCCGGCCCAACGAGAATATCGGCCTTGGGTAGATCAAAAAGACCAAAGCCCATTGACGCAACACCTTGTACACCACCCATATTTAACACAGCATCAGCGCCGCAAAGTTTCATGGTAAAAAGGATCGCAGGCGGGATGCCAATTTCAGGCTTGGGTGGCGAGCATGCAGTGATATGCTTGACGCCTGCAACCTTTGCGGTGGTGATGGTCATGATCGCAGAGGCGATATGACTATAACGACCACCTGGCACGTAACACCCTGCAGCTGCCATAGGTATCTGTTTTTGACCGGCGGAAAATCCGGGTTGCACTTCCAACGCGCAATCGCGAATTGTCGCTTTTTGGGCTTCTGCAAAGCGGCGAATATTATCATGCGCAAATCGAATATCGTCTTTAAGTTTTGAAGGCACAGCATCTTCTGCCGCAGATAATTCATCATCCGTCACCAGCGCTGGACCATCCCATTTGTCGAAAGTTTTCGCAAATTTCCGCGCAACTCTTTCGCCACCATTTTCGATTTCGTCGAGAATGGATTGCACTCTTTCGCGAACATCATCCTGCCCGCTTTCTGCATGCATTTTTGCTTTTTTCAGATATATAATTGTCATGAAATTTTACCAAGTCTAACTATTTTTGATCGGCTCGGCGAAAAGCGCCCTGCACGATACGGTCGATAACCATTGCAACGAAAAGGATTGCAAAACCTCCCAATAAGCCAGGGCCTTTGGCGGCAAACTGCAACGCCTCCAGAATGACTTTTCCTAAGCCCCCGCCACCAATCAGCGAGATGATGACAACCATCGACAAGCACATAAGAATTGTCTGATTGACGCCTGTCATAATGGAAGGCAATGCGAGCGGTATTTCCACGTCTTTTAGCAATTGGCTACGTGATGCACCAAATGCGACTGCAGCTTCTTTTATGCTTTCGGGAACACCGCGCATACCAAGAGCGGTTAAACGAATAACCGGCGGCATGCCAAAAATAATGGTTGCCAAGATACCTGGAGGGTTACCCGTGCCGAAGAAGGCAATGATTGGGATAAGATAAACGAAGGCTGGTAATGTTTGCATCAAATCAAGCACAGGTTCTGCAAACTTATATGCGCGCTGAGATTTACCAAACCAAATTCCGAGCGGAATACCAAATACAACGCATAGCACTACCGCAGCGCCAACCAGCGACACTGTTTCCATCGCAATTTCCCAGTAGCCCAGCAAAGCAATATAAGCGAGCGCTGAAGCGGTAAAAATTGCAACACGCGGACCTGCAGCACGCCATGCAAACACGCAAATTACGGCCATAACAACAGGCCACGGTGTTCCGATTAATGCCAGCGACAAAGTATCCAGAATTTGGCGCACAGCGATCACCACGCTATCAAAAGCACCGGCACCGCCCTTTGCTGCATTGTCGATTGCACCTTCTAACCAACGGGCAGTTAATCCATAATGATCCGGATTTGCTGGAAACACTGCTAACCAATCCGGCACATTATCAATTGTAAAGCGATACACTGTGAGTGGCATGATAACGAGCACCAAGATCACGCCAAAGATAATGTTTTGGGTTTGAAAACCGGAGGAAACTGATTGCGGAGAAATACGCCATTTAGTGTATTGTTTTTCATAGGTTACGTTCGACCACACACCTTGGAAAATGCGCAGGACAACCAAAAGACCAAGACCAACCATTAAAATTGCAAAACTGTCTGCTGCAGCAGCTTCTGCAGCTTCACGACTGCGCTCCGCAGCCCGCATCAGATTATTACTAAGCGTCTCAAAACGAGTGGGATCTTCCCCCGCTTCTTTCACAAGGCGTGCCTCTTCGAGAAATTGTTCTGCCCGATTAGTTTGACGCTCCGCTTGTGCAAGATCGCTTGCACCAAGTTCACCCCAAGTTCCGCGCCCGATTTGCACCCAAGCTATAATTTCCAGAATGAGAAAGCCCCAAAAGAAACCCCAAACGCCGCGCGCTGCCGCCCATAAAGGGCCCAAAAGTGCGGCTGCGATATTAAACACACGCGGGATGCCGCTTGTCGTATCGTGAATGGTTTGAAAAGTGCGTGCATAAAATTCGGGATTACGATCAACGAATTCCGCAATGGATGCATCGAGCGCTTTGCGGTCGACTTCAATATCCTGAACGGAACCAGTTGATGCAGCTTTTTGATCCAGCTCGGTTGTTTCAGCTTTCGTGCTCATCATTTGCCTCCTTGGATGCCGCGCAGCAGCGTCGTTTTTGAGATCAATCCAACTTCTTTGCCGTTTTCGGTCACAACAAGCGGATCTTCGCTTCCAATTGAAATATCGATCAGAAAGTCGAGATCTTTCTGACCGTCCACACGCACGGCATTGGCTAGGTCTTTTGTGTTTGCACCGCCAAGAGGCTCCATAATCGTATGGGCGCGAACAAGTTTTAATCGTGAGATGCCTTGGACAAACTCTCGCACATAGTCGTCAGCTGGCTGCGTGACGATTTCTTCCGGCGTACCAATCTGCACGATTACACCGTCTTTCATGATCGCAATTCGATGGCCAATTCGAATGGCTTCGTCCAAATCATGGGTAATGAAGAGTGTTGATTTATTAAGATCGCGCACAAGCGCTTTAAACTGATCTTGCAATTGCAAACGGATAAGCGGATCCAACGCGGAAAACGGCTCATCCATCAAAAGGATTTCAGGATCACTGGCGAGCGCACGTGCAATACCAACGCGCTGCTGCATGCCACCAGATAGCTCACGAGGCAAACGATCTTCATAGCCGGTTAAATCAACAAGACCGAGGGCATAATCAGAAATAGCCCACCGTTTGGATTTTGGAATTTTACGAATTTCAAGAGGATATGCCACATTCTCGCGCACCGAACGATGTGGCATCAATGCCATATGCTGAAACACCATACCGATGTCACGGGCGCGCATTTCACGCAGCTCTGTTTTGTTCATTGCGCTGACATCTTGGCCAAGCACACGGATCGAACCGGCACTTGGTTCAATCAAACGATTAACGTGCCTGACCAGCGTTGACTTACCGGAACCAGACAAGCCCATGATACAAAATATTTCACCACGCTTTACATCAAAAGATGCATCGCGAACGCCGATTACAGTTCCAAATTCATCTAAAGCCTCTTGCTTACTCAAGGGTCTTTGAATTGTTTCCGCGATAGTTTCATCAGCGCGATCACCAAATACTTTCCAAACATTAGAAAGTTCAACAACGGTTTCAGACATGAAAGCCTCTAAAAGTAAGTGAGAAAAGTTTGCGCTGCAGCCCACAAAGCCACAGCGCTGGGAGTACTGTGATCTCCGCTTAGTTGGTCAACCAGCTCAGAACGACATCTTGATTTTCAGATACCCATTTCTTCGCAAATTCTTCTGCACTTTGACCATTGATACCCATGGCAAAGCCCGCTTCACTGAGCGTTGCTGGCGGCATTGAATAGCTATCCAGCATTGCAGCAACTTCAGGGAAGTTTTCTTTGATGTTGGCTGCATAGTGTAGGTGTAAAGCTGCACCGTTCCACGCAGTAGAAGCTGAAGATTTTTCTAACCATTGCGGGTCATCTGTTGGCTGAACGATTGTCCAAGTCGCAGGATCGTGTGCTGGTTCTTCCAAGAAGACCAAATCATAGGCGACAAAAATGAAGTTTGGTTTATAACAGTGACCGATCCAAGGAGTATCTGAATCAGATGCTGCACCTAACTCACCCCAAGCAACCTGGCCATCATATTCTTCCAAGTCGAAAACCTGATCGTAACCATAGGATTTCGCGCGGATTTTCTCGATAACAGTTGAGGCCCAACCTGGTGCGCCAAGCCAAATTTCTGGCTTACCATCATCATCTTTATCGAAGATAGATGTTTTGTCCGGGTCAGTCAGATCATTGATCGACGTGATGTTGTATGTTCCCGAAATATGCTTTGTTGTACAAATGCCTTGTTCAGCCATGACAGGCTTTTCATTCATAACAACGCTTTTTTGTGTACCAACATATTTGTCATGCAAATTTTGCTGGTTAGGAAGCCACACTTCAGGATGAAGGTGCATAGAACCTGCATCCATTGCTTCAAAGATGATTGGGTTCGTGCCGTTTTGCAGCTCCACTTCCAAGCCGAAGTTTTCTTCGATCACCAATTTAAGAATGTTTGATGTTGCATTGGCAGCATCCCAGTTTGGAACGCCAAGCACGAGATCTGCAGCTTGCGCGGATGTGGCTGTTACTGCAGCCATCGCTGTTGCGCATAACATACGCTTAGTTGATTTCAACATTTTTTGCTTCCTCTAGTTTTGGACCATCGGTTAATACGATAATTCAGCGTTCGGCCCGGACGCTGATTGTATGTTGGTGGGGGGGATTGGGTTGCTCGTATTCTTGGCAAATTGTGCTGAGGCTTTGACCAAAACATCCAAAGTGTCACAAACAGGAGCGTTGATTTTAATATGCTCAGCAAGCACTGAAAATTCGGTGCAACAGATCATTATCGCATCAGCACCTTGGTCTATAAGATCAGCTGCAATCAGATTTAGAGCATCACCGATTTGCGCAGATGGCCCTTTGCTTTTCACTTGTTTGATGATCCGCAAAAGCTCTTGTTCATCATCGCTATAAACCGCCGACAAACCTGCATTCTTGAGGGCATTTTCATAAACCGCTACCTTGCGTAATGCCGGCGAACCCAGCACACCAATGCGTCCATTTAAACCAGTAATGGATTTTGCAAATTCAACAGAAAGTACGACCATATTGATGAACGGAATATCTATGGCCGCTGCAATATCTTCTGCATAATGGTGGGCTGTGTTGCACGGCATAACCAGTGCATTTGCCCCAGCATCTTCAAGCCGACGCGCCATATAAGCTAGTGTTTTCCCCGGTGTTTCATCACCATCTTCCAGGATTGCTTTTATGCGCGAAGGCACTTGAGTATTATTGTCGACAAGTAGCGGGATGTGGTCCCGGTCATCGCCTGCTTCCACACTCCTAAGCACTTTTTGCATAAAGAGGATTGTCGCTTGCGGTCCCATACCGCCTAACACACCAATAGTCGCGAGAGAGGCCATTAAACAGCACCCTTTATTTTAAATGGCGGAGCAAAAGATAAAATTCGCTCACCCACTTGATCACCCGCGGTTATAATTTTGGGATGCGACCGTCCCGTTTTCAGCACCGAATAAGCTAGATTTTTCACCGTATTCGGCAACGGCGCTTGTTTCATGTGTGATCCGCAAAAAGGCATCATCAGCAAGCTCACTGATCTCTATTCGGCTGCTTGCATCGCAGGCTTGTCATACCCAAAGCTATCAGTGTAGCCAAAGAGTGCTGCCGCGCCTCCTGTATGCAAAAAGACAATATTTTTATCGCCTGAGAACTCTCTTTTGGATACTAGGTCAATCAACCCAGCAGCTCCCTTACCGGAATAAACCGGATCAAGAAGGATGGCTTCGTAGCGTGCAAACATTTCAATCGCTTGCAAACACTCCGGCGTTGGAATTCCATAACCTTCGCCAACATAGTCCGTGTTTGCTTTAACGTCTTCACGTTCGACAACCCCGGCGCAGCCAAGTTTTTCCGCTGTAGCTAGGGCGAGTTTATAAACATTTTCTTCTTGTTGAGCTTTGGCTGCACGCACCCCAATACCCAAAAGCGGTATGTTGGCATTCATCGCTTTCAGGCCAACGACCAATCCAGCTTGTGTACCAGCACTACCTGTTGCGTGAACAATGCGATCAATCTTCAAACCCATCACATTGGCTTGCTGAACAATTTCCATTGCAGCATTTGCATAACCCAATGCACCGGTTGGATTTGAGCCACCTCCTGGGATGGTATAGACCTTGCGCCCTGCAGCGCGAAAACGGTTGGCAACGGTTTCCATTTCAGCATTCATGTCCGTTCCGCCTGGACGCTTTTCAGCTGATGCTCCGTGTAAATAATCGAGGAAAACATTACCGTTATAATTGTAATTTGGATCTTTCGAAGCTGTACGATCTTCTAAAAGTATGTGGCAATCCATGCCGATCCGCGCTGCAAAAGCTGCAGTTTGACGCGCATGGTTTGACTGTGTAGCCCCTTGTGTCATCACAAGATCAGCACCCATCTCCTGCGCTTCGGCCATTAAGAACTCAAGTTTACGTGTCTTATTGCCTCCAGTGGACAAGCCCGTACAGTCATCACGTTTGATCCAAATGCGAGGGCCGCCGAGTTTTTCGGACAAGCGATCCATTGGCTCTAGAGCAGTAGGAAGATGCCCAATGGCAACACGTGGAAAACGCGAAAAATGCATGAATAAGAACTCCGTAAGAATGTTGTTACCCCAGCAAAACACAGTTCATTTGGCTTTACAAATGCATAATATTCCGCTTAATATGCAATATTTGCATAAAGTAGGAACGAGATGAAATTTGATTGGCTCGAAGATTTAATTGCCATTTTGGATACGGGTTCGATCGTAGAAGCTGCTCATTCAAGGAACATTTCCCAGTCAGCTTTTTCGCGCCGCATACAAGCAGCGGAAAACATTTTGGGTATTGAACTGATCAATAGAAAGGCAAAACCAAACAAGCCTTCCGATGTTGTTCAAAATTATAGCAATGAGCTACGACAGCTTGCATATATGCAAACGCATATTATCAAACAATTAAAAGTAGAAGGTCGCGAGGGTGCAAAACACATTGTGATCGCGGCGCAACACGCAATTACTACGTCCTTGGGTTCAAGCCTTGTGAAGCGAATTGCAAATATTGATAAAACACATGTTCGTCTGCGCTCGGGGAATCGCGACGAGTGTGAAGCACTACTTTTGACCGCACAGGCTAGCATTACTTTGACCTATCGAGCACATTTGGAAACTGGCCGACAGAATAATATGCTAACTGAAGAAATAGTGGTTGCAGACGATACTTTCATTCCAGTTTTCGACAGATCAAAGGTGGATGATCTTTTGTGGCGTTTCCATAATGGCCGCTTAGATATTGTCGCATATCCAGCTGATGTGTTTCTAGGTATCGAATTCAATCGCCAAGTATTGCCCACATTGGAAAATATGTGTCGGGTCAACACTGTTGCAGAAACTGCTCTTTCGCCCGCGGTTTTACAGTTGGCCAGTGCAGGGATTGGTGCTGCTTGGGTTCCGCGCGCGCTTGCCCAGAACGAAATTGAAAATGGCAATTTAGCTGATCTTAGTCAGTATTTTGAAACCGTGAATTTGAAAATCATTGCAACCAGATTGCGCGATAGATCGGGCTTAAATGAGGATGAAATTTGGCGTGCGCTTACTTTAATTGGCAATTAAAATTTGGTTTGGAAAAAGTAATGTTTAAATCATCTTGTTCCGGACGAGCTGCCCCAGACATACCTGCATCACACAATAAATACAGTAAGCCCTAAAGCATCGATAAGATCTTAGCGCGTTGGATTTTACCAGATGGCCCTTTCGGAAGCTCCGGCAAGATATGCACTCGATCTGGCCGTTTAAAATCGCCTAACTTCTGCTGACAAATATCTTGCAATACACCCTCTACGACTTGAGAGCCTTCTGACAAGCGAACGGCTGCTTCTACGGTTTCACCATAGCGGTCGCATTTTACCGAAAAAGCCGCCGCTTCAACAACATCAGGATGGCTATAGAGCGCTTCGTCAATCTCACGAGGGGCAATGTTTTCACCACCCTTGATAATCAGTTCCTTCAAACGTCCAGTCACGTAAACATAGCCATCATCATCCATGCGGCCAAGATCGCCAGTACGCAACCAGTCACCAGCAAAACTCTCTCTCGTCGCTTCTCGATTTTTCAGATATTCTTTCATCACATTCGGCCCGCGAACAACAATTTCACCTTCTTGATTTCGTTCGCATAATTGAAAATCTGCATCAAAAATAGCAACATCATTTCCATAGGCGATCCCAGGAGATCCAATTTTCCGCACTGCAGGCGGCAATGGATTGGATAAAATTTGAGCTGCCGTTTCGGTGAGACCCATCGTTTCCACAATCGGAATTCCAAACCGTTTTTCAAAGGACGATTGCACACGTGGCGCCAATGCTGACGAAGCAGATCGACCAAATCGAATGCGCGCCTTAGTTTCAGCGCTCGGATCAATATCGCCATGGAGCAAATGGCTAACAATGGTGGGTACAATTGAAAACCAAGTAACTTTACAAGCCTCGGCATTTTGCCAAAATCGACTGGCAGAAAATCGGGTGCACATCGCAATTGACCCGCCCGAAACCAACGCGCCAATTATCGTCACACAAAGGCCGTTAATATGATAAACAGGAAGAACGCAAAAACCTCTGTCGTGTTCCCCAAGTTCATGTGCAATAGCGGTAGTCCACCCGCCGGCAAGCAAACTTGCTTGGCTATGAATAACACCTTTAGGACGACCAGTTGTCCCAGACGTATACATAAGCAAGGCATCATCTTCGGGTGAAAGGTCATAGATATCTATTCGCGGTGCATTGAGCGGAATTTCAATTTTTTGGATTGCAGTTCCATTGGCATCATCAAACAATTCAACCGCGCTATCATGAACAAATGCAAAACGCGCTTCAGAATGCTCGAGCGCATAGGAAATTGCATCTTTCCCCGCCACAAGATTAATCATCGTAGCTCGAAAACCACCGTAAAGAACGCCATAAATTGCTAGCACCCCATCGCGACAATTGGGGTAAACAATAGCTACACTTTCACTTTTTGAAACACCCGTTGCGACCAGACCCGATGCGATAGACTTAGCCGTTTCACGTAGTTCTGCCCAAGTTAAATCAGCTTCTCCATCTGGAAAGGTAAACGCAACGCTTTCGCTCTCGGCCCTATAATCAAGCCAAGTTCGCACAGTACCCATCGGTGGTGTGCTGGCGTCAATTATCATTTCCCAGCCCTTTGCCAATATTGGCCAAATATGTCGCTGACTTCCGGTTCATTATCGGCAATGACGCGCACAATCTTGGTGCTCTGCATGAAGTGTTTCCAATGCAAATTATCGTCGATGGAATTGCCACCCCAAGAGCCACAACCCATTGATAGTGAAAATGGCATTCCATTATTGAACGCCCCACCCGTTGCAAAACAATGCGCTTGATTGACAATAATGCGACATGTGGGGATTTGCAGCGCGAGCGCATGAGCACGTTCATCAAGGGTTGAATGCAAACCCACAGAATGGCCTGCACCCTGATGGGCTTGAATTTTAGCTGTGATTTCAACAGCCTCATTAAAATCCTTTGCTCGATATAATGCGAGTACTCGGCTTAGTTTTTCACCTGATAACGGATGATCTGACCCAATGCCTTTTGTCTCAACAATGATAAATTTGGTTCCCTCACTCACCTCATCTTCAAGGCCCAAGGCAGTCAACATTTTGTCCGCATCTTGTGCGATGACATCTTTATTAAGATGTCCGTCTGGCCAGAGTTTTGAGACGATGGACTTCTCATCTCCGACCAGACTGCCCCCAAATTTTTTAATCTCAGACATAAACGCTTCAAAGATTTCATCGACAACAACAATTGCGTTTTCGGACGAACAGGATGTTGCGTTATCAAATGTTTTGGATGCTGCAATCTTTTGTGCAGCTGCGCTTAAATCAGCAGTTTCATCGATGATGACACTGACATTGCCAGCACCAACAGCAACCGCAGGCGTACCGCAGGTATAAGCGCGTTTAACATTATTTTGTGAACCTGTGACGGCCACCAGATCAGCAATTTCTAACAGTCTTTGTGTTTTCTCTTTTGAACCCGGTGCTGGGACCATCTGAACCAGATTTTTGTTTTCACCAATTTTGTCAAATTCAGCATGAATATGTTCAATTAATCGCTCACAACATTTCACCCCTTTAGGTGAAGGCGACAGTACAATTGCATTACCGCATTTAAGCGCATTGATAATGTTATTCGCCGGTGTTGCAGCTGGATTTGTCGACGGGACAACCGAGCCAATCACACCGATCGGACGCGCAATTTCTGTAATACCAGTTGCGCGATCATCGGAAATAACGCCGAATGTCTTGGCATCAGCGATATCGCGCATCAAACCAAGCGTCTTACGATGGTTTTTTATAATCTTGTCGGCAACATTACCAAGTCCTGTGGTTTGAACAGCAAGCTCGGCAAGTTCCTTATTTCGTGAAGGTTCCATGATGGCCCACGCGGCGGCTTGCGCTGCAGTGTCATAACGCTCTTGAGATCCGTTGATCTCATAGTCTTTTTGCGCGTCTCGTGCACTTGCGACAATGGCTTCTACATTTGCAAGTTCATCAATGGCGTTCATCATTTTATCCTTTTAATTTTACCAGTGGCGCTCGGTTGCAAGCGCCACCAGAATGATGTTGATTTAAAGGCCTGCAAGCAGCTCTTTAAGTGTTTCTTCGCGTTTCGCCCACATGGCTTTAACTTCATCACGTGTCATGATGTGCATTGGTGAACCACCAGCTTTCATGCGTGATGCAACACGTGAATGCTTGAACATTTCTGGCACTTTTGCCGCAAGCGCATCGATAACCTCAGGCGGTGTCCCCTTCTTAGCCATAATGCCGCGGAAGTTGACCGACGAATTATCAACATCAAGACCAGCTTCCATCAATGTTGGAACATCTGGCATGAAGTCATTACGCTCAAGATCTGCGACGCCCAGAATTTTCACATTGCCAGCTTCACGTGCACGGAAAGCATCAGATAGGTTATTCACACCTGCCATCACTTCACCCGCGATCACAGCTTTCATCGCAGCAGCGCCACCACCTTTTGTTGGAATATAGGCGATCTTGCACTCGCATGCTTTTTCAATTTGCAAAGCTGCAATGTGGTGGCCCACAAACAAACCAGCGCCTGATGTTGTTGTCTTACCAGGGTTTTCTTTTGCAAACGCAATCAGCTCTTCCATTGTGTTGAACTTGCTATCGTTACCCACAACAACAACCGCAGGATCAGCTCCCCAGTTGGCAATTGGCTCAAATGAATCCGCTGAATATTTCACGCCACCTTTAATAGACTGCGCGATAAAGTGCGGAATGTTATACGCAGATAGCGTGTATCCATCCGCATCAGCTTCTGTCGCAAACCAATTCCAACCCTTGCGGCCACCCGCACCTGGTTTGTTTAAAATATACATTGGTTGGCCAAGCAGATCCTCATTACCTGCAACCATTGTAACAATACGAGCCTGAAAATCTGTTGCACCACCGGCGCCATAAGAAACGGCTAAACCAACTGGACGCTCTGGAAAATTCTCTGCCATAGCAAAGCTACTCATGGCCGTTGCTGCGGCCGCTAACATAATCGTCTTCATCATAGTTTTCATTGTTTTCCTCCCATTGAAAACGCTAGAAATTTATACCGCGCGGTGTTTGCACCTGTAGCAGTAACGAAAAAAGCCCGTACATGACCAACATGAATAGGACCGTGACAATTGCTCTTTTTAGCCAATCTTTAACGCTTCCCAACGGCGCTGGATCATAGAGCGAATAAAGAACAAAAAATGTGATTGTTGAAGCTGTGTAAAAGCCAAGGCCTTTAGCTGCCCAAAATGCATAAATTAAAATAACAGCAACGCCAGGAAGCACGTTTTTAGCTGTCTCGATGGATATTCCACGTCCTACTTTTGCATATCCCAATGCTGCGCGCGCAAAGTTCCAAAGGGCTAATGCAACAAACACGCTTGATACAACCCGAGGGAACAAGAAACTGTCCGCCGGTTCCTGTGTAAAACTTAGCCATGCAACGATAATTGCAAGCGCTAAGATCAATGCTCCGGGGACAATGTGTTGAAGGCGACTATGTGTCATTATTCTCCAGCCTCCTTTGCGATGTTACGCGATTGCAAGGTGGATCGCAGCATATTGGTCCAGAATGAATATCCAATGGATGCGATAACCAAGGCGATAAGAACAAGATTTAACGGACCAGAGAAGAAGTAGACCCATGGGCCATTTTGTGCCGCAGCAATCATCGAACCATTAACGAAATAATCCGCAGCGATTGGCCCCAAGATAAGCCCCAGAACAAGCGGTGCTGCTGAGAAACCAAACTTCTCAAGCACCCACATACCAAGACCTAACACCAACATAATGTGGACATCACCCATGCTTTGTTGAACTGAATACGATCCAAACAATGCAAGCACGGTGACGGCCGCAGCCATTATAGGCATCGGGACTTTGGCGATCTTTGCAGCCCATGCGGCAGTGTAAATTCCAAAGATCACCATTAGAATTTGGCCAAGCAACATCGAGTTGATAAATGTCCAAATTACTTCTGGGTGGTTATCGAAAATATCAGAACCCGGGAAAATACCATGAATGAGCAACCCACCGAGCAACACGGCAGCTGTTGGGCTGCCCGGAATTGATAAAGTGAGCAGCGGCACAAGCGATGGGCCAACCATTGCATTATTTGCACTTTCTGCGGCGATTACACCCTCACTATGCCCTTTGCCGAATTTCTCTTTTTCAGGCGAGAAGTTACGCGTCTGATCATAGGCTACAAGCCCGGCGATTTGACCGCCAACACCGGGGATCAAGCCGATAATCGAGCCTACAATTGTGCCAATGGATAATGCCCGTTTTGAGCCTGCGACTTCTTTAAGTGAGGCTTTGATTGGGTGCTTAGGCACTTCAAGCGCCTCAATGGATTGTTTAGTGCGCCCTTTGGATAACATCTCCATAATTTGGGGAATAGCAAATAGACCAATGAGGGCCGGAATAATGTGAATGCCCCCCGTAAGCGCATCAGTGAAAATAAAGCGCTCAGTCCCCAAAATTTCATCATAACCAATCTGCGATAGCCACAAACCAATACAGCCAGATAATAAGCCTTTCACAAAGCTTTTTGAATCAAGCGATCCAATAACTGTTACACCTAAAATTGCTATCCAGAACAGATGGGAAGGTCCGAAGCTTAAGGCCCATTGCGCAAGAACCGGAGTTAGGAAAATCAACAACAACACACCGATAACACCGCCGATACCCGATGCAATAAACGACAAATGTAGCGCACGAGCACCCTCACCGCGTTTTGCCATTTCATTGCCGTCGAGCGCCGTTGCGATATTAGCTGGTGCGCCGGGAATCTTCAGCAAAATAGCACTGACCGCACCACCTGCGACTGTTGATGTGTAAGCAGCGCCTAACAATATCAAGCCCTGGGTTGGGCTGAGCTGAAATGTAAATGGAATAAGCAGCGCAACTGCCATTGTGGGCGAAAGACCAGGCGTTGCACCTAATATCAGACCACCTATCGTACCCACCAATAAAAGCAGGAAGGATAGCGGCTCAAATACACCACCAAAATAACCCAAAAATTCCATACTTTGCTCTCCTCCCCAGAATGCAAAAAGAATAAGAATTTGCTTATTCATCAACGTTAGCCTATGAAATTAAAAATGCAAATGTTTTCATTTTTTGAAAATAACGTAATAAATTCAAGGAAAATGACATGCGCGCGCGCTCGAGAAAAGGTGCTCCTGGCATTGTGGAAGTAGCAAAAAGAGCTGGTGTTTCACCGGCAACAGTCTCACGTTTTTTCAATGAACCTGAGATCGTTAAGGGCAAGACAAGAAACCTGATAGAACAGGCTGCAAGAGACCTTGGTTACTATAGAAATAGAATAGCAACCACTGATCAGCATGGATTTTCAGGCACGATTGGTTTGATTGTTCCAACGATTGATAACGCGATATTTGCCGAGCTGATACAAGCGTTTTCATCCAGATTACTCTCACATGACAGAACCATGTTGATCGCAGCACATGGTTATAATCCATCCTTGGAAGTGGGCATTGTTAAATCGCTTTTAGAGCGCCGTATCGATGGTGTTGCGCTTATTGGATTTGAGCATGAAAAAGCCCCTCTTGAAATGTTGGCAGCACGTGGGGTCCCTGTTCTAGCGGCGTGGAATTATCGCAAGGATTCACCCATCCCATGTATTGGCGCTGATAATTTTCAGGTTGGTTTTGTTGCAGCCCAGCATCTTATGAAGATGGGACATCGAGATGTGGCGCTTGTCTTCCCTCCGACGCAATCAAATGATCGCGCTGAAGATCGACTTAATGGGGTTTTGCACGCGCTTGATATGGACTTATCACAGCTCAGCCATAATCGTTTTATTGAGACCCGTTACGACATTGGCGAAGCGAAACAAGCCATTATCAAAATGCTTTGTGAGAACCGTCCGAGCGCGATAATTTGCGGCAATGATGTGATCGCACAAGGTGCTGTATATGCCTGCCAATCTTTAGGGATCAACATTCCCGATGACGTGTCTATCATAGGAATTGGAGATTTCAGAGGATCATCGCAAATGGAGCCGGGACTAACCACAGTGCGCATGCCAGCGCAACGCATTGCAGAACAAGCTGCGGATTTGTTATGCGGCGGTTTATCCGTGACATCTGTGAAAGGCATCACACGCATAAAGATTGAATCAGAATTAGTTGTTCGAAAATCGGTGAAGGATATTTCAAGTCACAAGAATACAGAGAGGCTCTTGCGATGAATGAAAAGATTGGTTTTGGTGGTGGATGTCATTGGTGCACGGAAGCCGTGTTCAATCAACTGATCGGCATTTTCAAAGTGCATCAAGGCTTCATAAAATCCGTTTCACCTAACGATTACTTCTCCGAAGCTGTGGTCCTTGAATTCAACCCTGAGAAAATACCGCTGAAGGAGCTGATCGAAATACATTTGCGCACGCATGCCAGTACGTCAAATCATAGTATGCGAAAGAAATACCGTAGCGCAATTTACACCTATACAGATGAGCAAGCAGCTGATGTGACAAGTATTCTCAAGCAGCTACAAACAGGTTTTGAGAAGAAGCTGATTACTCAAGTTCTGCCATTTGTTGAGTTCCAATCATCTGAAGAAAAGTATCA
>JAHDEP010000238.1 GCA_020628775.1 Rhizobiaceae bacterium
GTAAAATCGGTATTATGCCAGGCAATATCTTCAAAAAAGGTTCAGTTGGTATCCTGTCACGTTCAGGTACGCTGACTTATGAAGCAGTGTTCCAAACAACCAATGAAGGGCTTGGACAAAGCTCTGCTGTTGGTATTGGTGGTGATCCGGTTAAGGGTACAGAATTTATTGATATGCTAGATTTGTATCTTGATGATCCTGAAACCGAAAGCATCATTATGATCGGTGAAATCGGTGGTTCAGCGGAAGAAGAAGCATCTGAATGGCTGATCGAACAAGCGAAACTTGGTCGTAAAAAACCAATGGTTGGCTTTATTGCTGGTCGTACAGCACCTCCAGGCAGAACTATGGGCCACGCTGGTGCGGTTATTTCCGGCGGTAAAGGCGGAGCAGAAGATAAAATTGCAGCGATGGAAGCTGCAGGTATCACTGTTTCACCATCACCAGCTCAATTGGGTAAAACACTTGTTAAAGTGTTGAACGGTTAGAAAACTGAAGCTGGTAGCAATCATGTTACCAGCTTCGCACAAAGCTCGGGGCGTTATAAGCGAGCTTGATTTAAACCAAACGGCTGAGTCGAATTCTCAGCGACAGATAGGGGACGGGGCTTTCCCGTTATAAAAAATGGCACGCCAAGAAGCCAATGAGTTTTTCCAGCAAACATCTTTCTTAGATGGGACGAATGCCGCCTATATCGAAGATATGTACGCACGTTATCTCGATAGCCCAAATTCAGTACCTGTAGAGTGGCAATCATTTTTTGCCGAACTCGGTGATGATCCCGAAAGCATTCGAAAGTCTGCTGCCGGTGCGTCATGGAAAAAAGATCATTGGCCACAGCAGCCAAATGGTGAGCTTGTTTCTGCCCTTGATGGTGATTGGGGCACAGTTGAAAAGCATGTCGAAGAGAAATTAAAAGCCAAAGCGCAAAGCGCAGGCGCAGCACCTGATCAAGCTGAGATCGAACGCGCAGCGCGCGATAGTGTGCGCGCTATCATGATGATCCGCGCCTATCGTATGCGTGGTCACTTACATGCTGACCTTGATCCACTTGGCATTGCTAAAAAGAAAGAGGACTACAACGAGCTTTCCCCTGAAGCTTACGGTTTTACGCCTGAGGACAATGATCGCAAAATTTTCATCGATCACGTTCTTGGACTTGAATATGCAACAATCCCACAAATGATTGACATTCTTCAACGTACTTATTGTTCGACAATGGGCGTTGAGTTTATGCATATCTCAAACCCTGAAGAAAAATCATGGTTGCAGCAACGCATTGAAGGTCCAGACAAGGGTGTTGAGTTTACTGAAAATGGTAAGAAAGCCATTTTGCAAAAGCTGATAGAAGCTGAAGGCTTTGAGAAGTTTATTGACGTTAAATACAAAGGTACAAAGCGTTTTGGTCTAGATGGTGGTGAATCCCTCATCCCAGCGCTTGAGCAAATTATCAAACGCGGTGGTAATCTCGGCCTTAAAGAAATCGTCTTTGGTATGGCGCACCGTGGCCGCTTGAATGTGTTGAGCCAAGTGATGGCAAAACCGCATCGTGCGATCTTCCATGAATTTAAAGGTGGCTCATTTGCGCCGGACGAAGTTGAAGGTTCTGGTGATGTGAAATATCACTTGGGTGCTTCATCTGACCGTGAGTTTGATGGCAATAAAGTTCACCTATCGCTAACAGCTAACCCATCTCACCTTGAGATTGTTAACCCGGTGGTTATGGGTAAAGCGCGTGCTAAGCAGGATATTATTGGTCAGTCAGAAGGCGATATCGTTCCGTTGACTGAGCGCGTGAAAGTTATGCCGCTCTTGCTGCATGGTGATGCAGCGTTTGCCGGTCAGGGTGTGATTGCGGAAATCCTGGGCCTATCAGGTCTACGTGGCCACCGTGTTGCGGGTACTGTGCACTTTATCATCAATAACCAAATTGGCTTTACGACAAACCCAGCCTTCTCTCGTTCTTCGCCTTATCCTTCTGATGTTGCGAAAATGATTGAAGCACCGATTTTCCACGTTAATGGTGATGATCCGGAAGCTGTGGTTTATGCGGCGAAAGTTGCAACAGAATATCGCATGAAATTCCACAAGCCTGTGGTGATCGATATGTTCTGTTACCGCAGATTTGGCCATAACGAAGGTGACGAGCCTGCGTTTACACAGCCAAAAATGTACAAAAACATTCGCGCGCACAAAACTACCGTTGAGATTTATGGTTCGCGCTTGGTTGCAGAAGGCGTTATTTCGCAAGCTGAATTTGACGGTATGAAAGCTGACTGGCGTGCAAAGCTCGAGGTCGAGTTTGAAGCGGGTCAAGCATATAAGCCAAACAAAGCTGATTGGCTTGATGGTCAGTGGTCTGGTCTTTCAACGGCAAATAATGCGGATGAGCAGCGTCGTGGTAAAACAGCGGTTCCTGCAAAAACGCTTCGTGAAATTGGTCAGAAGATTTCAACAATCCCAGACGATTTTAAAGCGCATAAAACCATTCAGCGCTTCATGAAAAATCGCGCCAAAATGATCGAAACCGGCGAAGGTATCGATTGGGCAATGGGTGAAGCATTGGCCTTTGGTTCAATGTGTCAGGATGGTGCGCGCGTTCGTTTGTCTGGTCAGGATTGTGAGCGCGGTACATTCTCGCAGCGTCATTCAGTTCTTTATGATCAGGAAACAGAAGAACGCTATATTCCATTGAGCAATTTGTCTCCGTCGCAAGGCGAATATGAAGTGATCAACTCAATGCTGTCTGAAGAAGCGGTGCTGGGTTTTGAATATGGTTACTCGCTGGCTCAGCCAAATGCATTGACTTTATGGGAAGCGCAGTTTGGTGATTTTGCTAACGGCGCGCAGGTTCTGTTTGATCAGTTCATCTCATCAGGTGAGCGCAAATGGTTGCGTATGTCGGGTCTGGTATGTCTTCTTCCTCATGGTTATGAAGGGCAAGGACCAGAGCACTCATCTGCTCGTCTTGAACGTTTCTTGCAGCTTTGTGCGGAAGATAATATGCAGGTTGCAAACGTGACAACGCCTGCGAACTATTTCCATATTTTGCGTCGTCAGCTTAATCGTGACTTCCGTAAACCACTTATTTTGATGACACCAAAATCATTGCTTCGTCACAAGCGTGCCGTTTCTAGCTTCTCAGAGCTAACTGGTGAATCTACTTTCCACCGTCTATTATGGGATGATGCGGAAGTGATCAAAGATGCGCCGATCCAGCTACAAAAAGACAGCAAGATCCGCCGCGTGGTGATGTGTTCTGGTAAGGTTTATTACGATCTTTATGAAGAGCGCGAAAAACGCGGGTTGGATGATATTTATCTCTTGCGTCTTGAGCAGCTTTATCCGTTCCCAGCCAAAGCTTTGATCAATGAACTATCGCGCTTTGCAAATGCGGAAATGGTTTGGTGTCAGGAAGAGCCTAAAAATATGGGTGCTTGGTCATTCATCGATCCATATTTGGAATGGGTGCTTGCGCATATCAATGCAAAATATCAGCGCGTTCGCTACACAGGTCGTGCCGCCGCAGCTTCCACTGCAACAGGTTTGATGTCTCAGCATTTGGCGCAGCTTGAAGCATTCCTAGAAGATGCACTTGGTAATTAGATTAATTGAACCTATTTGAATTTTAACGTTTAAAACAACAACGAGAGAAAACACTATGGCTA
>JAHDEP010000239.1 GCA_020628775.1 Rhizobiaceae bacterium
TTCTGCCTCAACTCTCAATTCTTCTTTCAGCTTCTGCACAATTAGCAGGGCTAATTCATACAATTGGTGTTCATTCATAATTACATCACTTGCCTGCGATTAATCTTGGCAATTTCATTGGTCCAGCGTAGGCGTTCGTGATGACTCATATGCAAAATCTCAGAACGCGGCCAGTGAAAGTGGTATGCCAAATACGCTACCTCCTCATGCAGACGGGTTAAGGGGTAGCGTCCGCCCCCCCCAACGTGAGCAGGTCAATTTCATGAGCTTCATTACAATGACTACAGGTCACAGACACCAGCGTTTTACCAGTCTCATTAATTTGGCGATATAGCGCTTGCAAGTAACTTAGGTCTGCAACAAACAACCCTTCAATCACACCTAGGGAGATTTCGGACAGTGTTCCCAACTGCGTAATCACTTTGGAAAGCATCACCAATGCTGCATAAGCATCATTGGCTTGGGCACGCGGATCAGCCATAAGAGCCAATTCATCTGCTGCGGTTGCCAAGCGCATTTTGCCAGTCTTATGGCCAACTCCGTCTGGAGCAACATAACCCACTGGTAATTCAAATTCAAATTCAGTTTGGATAACTGTCATATCTACTCTTTTTCAAAAACTTAGGGATGCAGCTTACTTTTTCTTATATTTAGCCACATTCGTAAACCTTTGAAGCTGGTCTAGCAACAGAGTTGCCAGACCAGCTTTGTCAAGCCCAAATCAATTTCTATGCCACGCGTTCAATGTAATCGTGAACAATGGTTAGCTCTTCAATCACAATATCGTTGCTGCTAGCACTTAGCGATGGCCCATCAATCTTTGACGGCCACGCATTCATCGCATTCCAACGGGCAACTTCTTCACCAGCTTGGTCAAACATCACAATGCTAATGTTGGTGCGTGCCCCTGCAACATCACCATCTTCAACCTTTTTGCGCCATTCCCAAATATCCATTGCATCAGTGATCCCCCGCTTAAGCGAGATATCACCCCACTTCAAGCGACCTGGCACCTTACGGATAATTTGTTGACCCGTTTCAGAAATCACAGCATGTTCTGAAACTTCCGTTTCTGATCCAAGACCACCCACTTCTGTAAAGTAACCAGTCCCACCGCCTTCAAGCTCTAAGCCAAAGTTAAAACCGACTAACGGATCCATTGCGCCGTCGTCATACATTCCAGTTGACATTTAATAACTCCTTAGTTGTAAGTTGTCTGCGTTATGCATCCATTTCTGGCGACCATTGGCTGATGCGAAAGATCACAAATTCAGCTGGTTTTACTGGTGCCAATCCAATTTCAATAATCAAACGCCCTAAGTCACGCGACTCAGGCGGATTCAGTTCTGCGTCACAACGCACGTAGTAAGCTTGGTCTGGTGATGTCCCAAACAAAGCGCCACTGCTCCAAACTGTCTTCATAAAAGCACCGACATCACGGCGAATTCGCCCCCAAAGTTTGGGTTCATTCGGTTCAAAGACAATCCATTGCGTACCACGCTCAATTGACTTTTCAACAAAGTTGAATAAGCGACGCACGTTGATGTAACGCCATGAGGGGTTACTACTCAGCGTCCGCGCGCCCCACACCCGAATTCCCATTCCTGGAAAAGCGCGAATGCAGTTAACACCATTCGGGTTCAACACATCTTGTTCACCTTTCGTTATCCCATATGCCAATCCAGTTGCGCCTTGCACAACTTCGTTAGCAGGTGCTTTGTGAACACCACGGGTGCTATCATTGCGTGCCCAGACGCCAGCAATATGCCCTGAAGGCGGGATCATTGTGGGGCGATTGGTCGCAGGATCGTTGACTTCGATCCATGGGTAATACATCGCTGCATAACTTGAGTCAAAGCCAGTGACGTTCATGCGCCAGTTTTTAACCTGTTGTGGGTTCAAGCCTGGAGGGGTATCCAAGATAGCAACGCGGTCTGCCATCTTTTCACAGTGGGCAATAATGCCAGTTTGGACAGCCTTGACCATTTGAAGATCAAGCTTTTCACCCGGCATTGTTGACATCAGATCAGGCACAACAACCATCGTAATATCGTCAATTGCTTCAAGCCCTTCAATGCCAGTACGTTCTAAAATTTCGCCTTGAAAATCAGTCACTTTCGGCGCAGTTAGGTGCTTCGTTTCAATTGAAAGCGGTTGCGTTTGCTCCCGTGGTACCAACGCTGCTGGCTCGACAGATATATCACCAACAACTAAATCCACAAATTGAGGCGCTTCCCCTTGATAAGCAATGGTAGAAACCATATTGCCTTCAGCCGTTTCGACTTGGGTGACGCTAGCATTGCGAATGGTTTCTAGCGTGTGCCAGCCCCCATTGGCTTTTTCCCGTTCAACAACCACATTGAAAGTAGATGGGCTATCGCTTGCTGGTGGGGTGGCATCGGCATCCTTGCCCTTTGCAGCCTTTGCTTTCTTATCAGTGGCAGGTGCACTAGCACCTTCTGGAAGTGAAATATTGACCCGCATCTTTGCGCCGTCAAAACCAGCATTCTTCGCCCGCGCGGTAAGTTGCGGCTTCCCAGAAGCGTTCAAGATACCTGCTGCTGCAGGTGGAATTGACTTTACACTAACGACATAACAGCGTGAGCCACCATTTTGAAAAAAACCATAGACTGCAGTTGGCATATGAGAGCCGCTTACAAAGCCACCAAATTTTTGATTGTATTGGGTCCAGTTCGTAACAAGTTCTGCCCGACCGGTCAAGTCAACGGTTATTCGATCTCCGTCTTCTGTATATGTTGATTCAGCTTTTTCACTAAAGCCGATAAATACTGGCATCGCGGTTCCGACACCTTCAATTGGTTTAGGGCCTCTATCGACTTCTTCGACATAGACACCTGGTGATAAATATTCAGGCATTTTATTCCTCCATTCCTATTTGGATTGCCTTGCATAAAGTTTCAGTATGAATTAAGGGTCAAGTTTCCGTCGTCACACCTCCAATTCATAATCAGGGGATGGAACGGTTACATGTACATCACTAAGAACTTTTTCCTCTTCAGATATTCTTAGCGTGTATAAACCACTGGATAAATTTCCAATTGCAAAGCGTCCCAAGGCATCGGGTATCACTTTTTGATTGGTTTCCATAACTTCAATTTGATAGTCACTCAAGGCCTTACCTTTTTTCTTTAGCTTTAATACCCCGCCGATAGACCAATACTGCCCAGAGTGTCCGCCGGGTGCAATGCCTTTTTCAACTGTATTTTCGTCCTTATGTCCAAATCGCAGATCTCGAGTGCGAACCAAGGGTCCATCAACTTCTTGGTAAGGATCCAACGCAATTGTTGCGGACAAAAATACTGCCGGGCGTTGATTGTTATCCAGAACTGTCCAAACATCGGCAGGCTTTTCAACGTCTTCCAATTGCGCAACTTTCAAATCAATGCGATACGGCAATTCTGCTAGCGACTTGGGCAATTCATCTTTAGACATGTGAACACTGCGAAATAGAGCAAGTAAGCACAACGATAAAATCCGATGCATGTCTTCCGGATCCTTAGTCCAAGCAGTCAGCATATATCGAAGTTCAATTCTGACAGGCAGCCGTTTACGCGTCACTCCATTAGCACCTTGACTAATTTGCTTTTGTATCTGACGCTGCCGAAGCTTTACGTTCTCACGCAGGTCATACAAA
>JAHDEP010000029.1:0-15863 GCA_020628775.1 Rhizobiaceae bacterium
CTGTGACAACCACATCAACGGTGCCTTTACCCAAATCATCGCCTTCAACAAAACCAGCATAATCAAGGCCGGAAAACTCGGATTCTTTAAGCAAGAGCCCAGCTTCTTTAACTTCTTCTTGGCCTTTGATTTCTTCAACACCGATATTCAAAAGACCAACGGTTGGTTTTTCAACACCAAACAATGCACGTGCCATCGCAGCACCCATCAGAGCAAAATCAAGCAATTGCTGTGCATCTGCATCCAGTGTTGCACCAACATCCAGCACAATACTTTCACCGCGAATGGTTGGCCAAATCGCAGCAATAGCCGGGCGTTCAATATTTGCCATAGTGCGAAGACAAAACTTTGACATTGCCATCAATGCACCAGTATTGCCTGCAGAAATACAAACGTCAGCGTGCCCTAATTTCACAGCTTCAATGGCTTGCCACATAGTTGATCGTTTCCGACCCTTGCGCAATGCTTGGCTTGGTTTGTCAGACATAGTGACAGCAAGCTCACAATTATGAAATTCTGAAACAGCTTTAACAGCTGGGTATTCATCCAAAACCTGTAGACACTCGTCTTCAAGGCCAAACATTTGGAATTTGATTGAAGGATGGCGTTCTAATGCAATCGCTGCCCCTGCGACAATCACAGAGGGACCGTGATCACCGCCCATCAAATCAATTGAGATTGTGGTCAAATCGCAATCCTTTGCATTTGCAAATCTTTAAAAATTACGCAGAAAATAACCATTTTTGCTGCCTGTACAACTTTATTCTTGCCAAAACGGTGCATAATTCAGCTCAATTCGTCTTTTATTGATGCAAGTGCAGCAAAAGGTGAAGGTGCTTTGTCATCCTCTGCGTCAGTTGCCTGAAATTTCTCTTCGATATGCACTTCTGGATCCCTCGGATAAGGATCAATTACCAGCGCTGCATATTCTGCAACGACCTCGCCGATATCAATTGTGTTTGCAGTAAAGGTATCCGGGATATCAGGTCCATCGACATCAATGATGATCTCACCATTTTGAATATCATCGCGGCGTGCAAGCTTGGATGTTTCAGGGACAAAATGTGCGACAAACTCATCTTCAATCACAGTCGATATAGGCTGGAGGGACACAACGCAGATTTGCTTTAGGTCACCTTTGAAAGTTCCTGCAACACGGATCCCATCACGCTTCCAACGACTTAAACGAACATCTGCTGTGAGTTTATCAACCCCCACAATATTCCATAGTTTAGCTAGGCCTTCGCGCTCTTTTTCATCGGCTTCAATAGTGATAGTCACCGCGTTTGAAGCAACATGACCTACTTTGATCGGAAACGAAAATGGTACATTTTCATCGAACTCTTTTTTCCGGTCTGCCATAATCCTACTTTGCTTTCTAAGCTCTAACGATCTTCAAATTGCCTTGCGCCATCTCATCGAGAGAATATCCAACAAGTGCTTTATCTGTTGCAATTAAATAACGGCCTAATTCTGACATATCGGGTGCTTCTTCAATATTTTCTGGAAACATATTACGAATTAGTGCTGTGTTGAGTTCGCTGACATCGTCTTTTTCAATCGCTTTTCCATAAGAATCAGCGCGACCATAGAACATTCCCGCCAGTTTTTTCATGCGCTTGGGAACACCCGCATCACCAATGCCAAGCTCACGAATTGAATGATCGATGTCTTCAAAAAATGCATCAATAATATCCTGAGCCAAACCTTCAACAGCTTCGCCTTTATCTTTTGTCGCCCGCAGATACACCATCATAAAAATGGATAGCATCTCGAAACGCCCCAAAACAGTGTCCGGCACATTCATATCCTGATAAAATGTGAGCTGGCGCGCAGCATCGGTCAATTCTTCATACTGACGTTTAATGATAGCGCTATTTGATCTTTTTTTGCGAAACAGACTGAGTATCATTTATATACCTTAAATACCAAACATGGCTCCGTAATATTAACTATTTAATACTTATTAGATAGTCGAAGAGCATGAGAGTGGATACATAGTTATTATTTACTGTGATTGCCATAAAATAATCACTTATTGTACATACAAGCTTAGAATTCTTGCATAACCTTGCAAGCTGGTTTACCAAAAGCTCAAGTTTATTCTTAAGTGTGAGCGTTTTTGCCTGAAGGAGGCAGTGTTGTTGAACAGAGTTATCGGTCAAGCGGATCCAAAACGCTATACTTTCCGCCCGCGATCTATTGTTGCTGGACTTACACTTTTAGCAGCCGCAACAGCTTTGTCTGCTTGTAATACATCCCAAGTATTAAATCAGGGATATATTGTTGATCAATCTGCACTTGAAGCAACCCCTGTGGGTTCTAGTCGTGAACAAGTTCTTTTATCTTTAGGAACACCTTCAACTACTCAGATCGTCGATTCTAACGAAGTCTTTTATTACATCTCGCAACAGCGCAAACGTGGGCTAGCGTTTCAAAAAACAAAACTTGTTGGCCAATCCGTGCTTGCCGTTTATCTCGATAATGAAGGCACAGTTGCCCGCATTGCGAACTACACACTTCAAGACGGCAGGGTCTTTGACATGATTTCCAGAACGACACCAACGGGCGGCAGAGAACGTGGGTTCTTAGCTGGCGTTCTTGGTGGATTTACTGGCGGCGCGAGCCCAAGCAATCCTAGCGGTTTTTAAAACCTGCAAAATCTAAATTTCAAAACAAAACCCCGCTGATATTTCTATCAACGGGGTTTTTTATTTTTGGTCTGTTACTGGTGGCTTAGTGTGCCAAAACAGCGAGTAGCAGCAATGCCATGATATTGGTGATCTTAATGGCCGGGTTCACCGCAGGACCAGCCGTATCTTTGTACGGATCACCTACAGTATCACCAGTGACTGATGCCTTGTGAGCTTCGCCACCTTTTTCGTGCTTCACACCATCTTTATCGGTAAAGCCATCTTCAAATGACTTCTTCGCATTATCCCATGCGCCACCGCCTGATGTCATCGAAATAGCCACAAACAGACCATTTACAATCACACCTAGAAGCGAAGCACCCAAGGCTGCAAAGGCTGATGCTTTTGAACCTGAGATAATCAACACGCCGAAATAAACGAACAATGGCGCGAGGACTGGAAGCAATGATGGAATGATCATTTCTTTGATCGCAGCACGTGTCAGCATATCAACAGCACGGCCATAATCAGGCTTTTCTGTGCCCTCCATGATGCCAGGCTTCTCTTTAAACTGAGCACGAACCTCTTCCACAACCGCACCACCGGCACGACCAACAGCTGTCATAGCAATACCACCAAACAGGTATGGAATAAGACCGCCAAAGATCAGGCCAGCGACAACATATGGGTTGGATAGATCAAAGGAGATTTCTCCCACATCAGCAAAGTATGGATATTGCTCTGCATTGGCTGCAAAATACGCCAGATCGTTTGAGTATGCGGCAAACAACACAAGTGCACCCAGGCCTGCAGAACCAATCGCATAACCCTTCGTCACAGCTTTTGTTGTGTTACCCACAGCATCAAGTGCATCAGTTGCCTGACGTACTTCAGGCGGTAGACCAGACATTTCAGCAATACCGCCAGCGTTATCTGTTACCGGACCAAATGCGTCCAGTGCCACAATCATACCAGCAATTCCGAGCATAGCTGTCACAGCAATACCTGTACCGAACAAACCACCGAATTGGTAAGTTGCAATGATACCACCAACAATCACAATCGCAGGAAGCGCTGTTGATTCAAGTGAAACAGCAAGACCTTGAATAACGTTGGTACCGTGACCAGTAACCGACGCTTGTGAGATTGAGTTCACAGGTCGTTTGTCTGTACCTGTGTAATACTCAGTGATCACAACGATAAGGCCAGTTACAATAAGACCCAAGATACCGCAGATAAACAGGTTGGTACCAGTAATAGATTTACCAGCGACAACACCGATCTCACCCCAACCAATGGTCAAGGACGTTGCAGCACCAAGAGTGATGATTGACAAAATACCTGTCACGATGAGGCCTTTATAAAGCGCACCCATGATAGAGCCATTTTGACCAAGTTTTACGAAGAACGTGCCAATGATCGACGTGATGATGGAACCACCGCAGATGGCAAGTGGATAGAGCATTACGCTATCTAGAACGCCCGTACCTGCAAAGAAGATCGCTGCCAAAACCATTGTTGCAACAACTGTCACCGCATAGGTTTCAAACAAATCCGCAGCCATGCCGGCACAGTCACCAACGTTATCACCCACGTTATCGGCAATTGTTGCCGGGTTACGAGGATCATCCTCTGGGATACCTGCTTCAACTTTACCAACGAGGTCACCACCAACGTCAGCACCCTTGGTGAAAATACCACCGCCAAGACGCGCAAAAATCGAGATGAGAGATGCACCAAAACCAAGTGCAACCAGAGCATCGATAACCTCACGAGATGCTGTACCAAGACCCATCGGACCAATTAGAACATAGTAGTAAACAGCAACGCCCAAAAGCGCCAAACCTGCCACTAGCATGCCTGTGATCGCGCCTGATTTAAAAGCAATATCAAGGCCTGCAGAAATGCTGCTTGCAGATGCCTGCGCTGTACGAACGTTTGCTCGAACAGAAACGTGCATGCCGATAAAGCCTGCAACACCTGATAAAATCGCGCCGATTAAAAAGCCAATCGCTGCTGTTGCGGATAGCAAAAGCCATACCAACACAAACACCACAGCTCCCACAATTGCGATCGTTGTATATTGGCGATTGAGATATGCAGATGCACCTTCACGGATATAACCCGCGATTTCCTGCATCCGCTCATTGCCTTGATCAGCGGCAAGTACGGACTTAGTCGCCCAAACCGCGTATACGATCGACAAGATGCCGCATAGTATTACTATTAACAATATTCCCATTTTTGGAAATTCCTCCTCCGATTATAGGCTCTGAAAGAGCCCACCCTTTTCAAACAAATGGCGTTTGCCTCCTCCGCAAAGTGCCAGTGATGAGCGCAGTGAATGACAGCGCGGTGAAAAGGTCAAGTTGAATCGTTAAAATTTGAGCAAGAATCACTAAATATAGAGACTGACCCACAACAATTAGTGGGTCACTAATTCTCATTTATTTAAAAAGCATGCGCATCCAAACGGCGCTCTTTTATGGAATGCACCAGCAACACGATAAGTGCTAGTCCACAAACCGGCCACAAAATTGCGGTTAGCACCTGCCAACCCCAGTAGTTCAAAACCTGTCCAGCGGCCAAAGACGATAGCGCAACGAGAGAAAACAACAGCCCATCATGGAACCCCTGCACTTTGTTTTTCTCAGATGGACGATAGCTGACTGAGACCATGGAAGTCGCCCCGATAAAGCCAAAGTTCCAACCAATGCCGAGTAAGACAAGTGCTAACCAGAAGTTCCAAAGCTCAATGCCCATAAATCCGATAAAGGCGCAAATGATCATGATCACAAGACCCGTTGCTGTGATCCGATCAGCACCATAACGGGTGATCAGTTTACCAGTGAAAAAGCTTGGTCCATACATTGCCAAGACATGCCACTGAATACCCAATGTTGATTGATCAGGACTGAACCCGCAAATCATCATAGCAATAGGTGTGCCCGTCATCATAAATGTCATCATCGCAAAAGAAACCACACCGCACATCATTGCGACCATAAATCTTGGCTGCGTGACGATTTCTTTAAGCGGCCGTTCATCGTGACCTTCGCCGGTTTGCTCTTGCTTTTTATCTTCTGTTGGAATGCGCAGAAAACTTAGGATGAAAATACCGATCAGCAAGACGGGTATGATGCCTAAGAAGCTTCCCGCAAACGGGATAGGATCGAAAAAACCACCCATTTGAATAGCAATTTGCGGGCCGATAACTGCTGCAAAAATTCCGCCCATTGCGACCCAAGAAATCGCCTGCGGTTTAAAAGCCTTTGGCGCGCCATCAGCTGCGGCAAAGCGATATTGGTTGGAAAACGCCATGCCATTGCCAATAAAGACCAGACCGAGCGCGAGCAGCACAAACAGCCCGTTAAGAAGCGCCAATGTGGCAAGTGCGCAACCGAGCATTCCAAGGCAAGCGCCGGCGATAAACCCTGTGCGTCGACCAACCCGGCGCATTAAATATGCGGCTAAAAACGCGCCAAGTGCAGTTCCAACGTTAAATCCCATAACCGGCAAAGTCGCCCAGGATTTATCTTCATCCAATAAATAATGCCCAGCTAATCCGCCTGTTGCTACAGCAACGGGGGCCATTGAACCCGTAAACGCCACCGTTGCACCCAATATCGCTGCATTATATTTTGCGAGCGCGAGTTCATCTTTTGGCTGAGCCGGGTTATGGGACATTGAAAAATTGTCTTTCAGATTAATTTAGCTGTTACGCCATTTTCGCGCTAAACGATCCAGTACCGCGTTCACAAGCTTTGGTTCGTCATCTTCTTGGAAAAACGCGCGGGCAATATCAACATATTCGTTGATGATCACAGCCGTTGGCACATCTTTGCGGTCGTTTAATTCAAACGCCCCTGCCCGCAAGATCGCACGCAGTGTTGAATCGATTCGCGACAGTGGCCAATCATCCGTAAGCACACCGTGAATTTCAGGATCCAATGCCAATTGCTGTTCAACGACACCTTTAACAATGAGGTTGAACCAATCTGGATCAGCATCACGATACTGATCTCCATCCATTTCGCTGCCCAAACGGTTGCTTCTAAAATCAGCGATAACTTCGGTAACGTGTTCGCCCGACATATCCAACTGATATAGCGCCTGAACCGCAGCTAGTCTTGCGACACCGCGTTTATTGGCTGGTTTAATCTCCGGGTTTTGGCCCGATTTTGAAGCATCATCGCTCATTTATTCTACTCGTTTTTTATTCTATAGCGCTATGCAGACAGCTGCGCTTTGATCTTGATCATTTTTAGTGCCGCGCGCGCTGCAAATCCGCCTTTATCCAGCTCGGATTTTTTAACACGTGCCCAAGCCTGATCGGAATTTTCAACAGTCATAATGCCATTGCCCAAGGCAATCGATTCGCTGACAGAAAGCTGCGTTAATCCACGCGCTGATTCATTACATACAATATCGAAGTGATAGGTTTCACCGCGAATGACGATGCCGAGCGCGATAAATCCATCATATATCGTGCCGCCAACATCCATTCCATCGAGCGCCATTGCGATCGTTGCTGGAATTTCCAATGCGCCATCAACGGAAATTACGTCATAAGTTGCGCCCGCATCTTTAAGTGCAGAAACCGCGCCATCTAAAATAGCATCGGACATGTCATCGTAAAATCTTGCCTCGACAATCAACAAATGTGGTGCTTTTGACATGGGGTCACTCCAAATTAGCAAATATGGCCAATATAGCTCTTAGGGATCGTAAAATATCAGAACCCGCTCAAATCATGGTTCTGAGCAAGTCGCAAGTAAATTCTCGGATTTGGTGACTAAGCACCATCTCTTTTCGTCATATGTTCAACAAGACGCGCAACATGACGGGCCATTTGGTCAATTTCGATATTCACCTCATCACCCACGTCGCGCTGTCCCCATGTGGTGACTTCTTGCGTATGACGGATTAAAAGCACATCAAAAACCGCGCCATCCACTTCATTGATGGTTAGCGATGTGCCGTCTAACGTCACTGAACCTTTTGGCGCGATAAACAATGCCAATTCATCTGGCGCCTTAAAGCGAAAACGAACCGCATCGCCTTCCATAATTTTCTCAATGATCTCAGCTTTTCCATCCACATGCCCCGACACCATATGACCACCTAGTTCATCACCCATTTTAAGGGCACGCTCGAGATTGATATGATCGCCGGTTTTCAACGAACCTATTGTCGTTAAGCGTAACGCTTCTTCCCAGGCTTCAACCATAAACCAGCGCTCATTTGAGTTCTCTTCGGGCAGTTGTGTAACCGTCAAACAAGTACCAGCGCAGGCGATTGAAGCACCGATCTCAATCGATTTCGGATCATAATTGGTCTTTATCTTGATTTTTAGACCAGACTTCAGCTGATCTAGCTCCGAAATTTCGCCAACGTCAGTAATAATGCCTGTGAACACTTCATGCGATCCTAGTTTGATTTTTCATATTCATACATGACATCTGTGCCAAATGTCAGCTTGTTTTTAAGCTTAAACCCATGCGGCAAATTATCTGGGGTAATGGGCGCTTTAACACTTAATGCATCATCTTCAACATCTAAATTTTCAGCCGCCTGAAATATCAAAATTCGGTCCACATAGCCTGCATGAAGAAAGCTTGAAGCGATTTGCGCCCCGCCCTCAACCAGAATTGTTGAGATTTGTTCTTTTGCAAGATGCTCTAAAAGCTCTTTAATCTGAGCAGCACTTTCAGATGACGAAAATTCAATAAACTCAACCTGATTATCTAGATATGCGTTTTTATCTGCATTTTCTGAGCACGTCGCAACGATGAGCCGATGCTCTTTGGCGGTTTGAACAAGAGTTGATTGCGCTGATAATCGCAAGTTTCGATCCATCACAACGCGAATTGGTGAGCGATGCTCAAGGCCTTGAAGGCGACAATTTAAAGATGGATTATCGTTTTCTACCGTACCCGCACCCACTAAAATCGCATCGTTTATCGCACGTAAAATCTGGACCTGACCATTAGATATCGGGCCTGTGATTTTGACCTGTCGGCCGTCGCTGACGCCGATAAAGCCATCGTTGGTCATCGCCATCTTAAGCGTCACAAATGGGCGCACATTGCGTTTGCGCATGAGATAGCCTGCAAGACCATACTCAGCCTCTTGCGATAGCAGATTTTTGACAACTTCAATCCCAGCTGCACGTAGCTTTTCAAAGCCTCTGCCTGACACACGATCATCGGGATCATTTGCAGCAACCACAACGCGGCTAACGCCCGCATTAATCAAAGCGTCGGCGCATGGTGGGGTTTTGCCAAAGTGTGAGCATGGTTCAAGCGTCACATATACATGCGCACCTTTCGCGGCGGTACCAGCTTCGTTTAAAGCCTCAACTTCCGCATGCGGTCTGCCACCAATTGCTGTCACGCCTCTGCCCACAATAACGGGTTGATGATCAATATATTTGACCACAAGCGCTGCAACAGAGGGGTTTTCAGCTGTTTGCCCTTCATGACGACGTGCCAAACGAATAGCCGTGCGCATGAATTTTTGATCAATTTTTTCCTGATCAGAACGGACTTCTTCGTTCTGAGGGTGAGAAGCGGGATTATGCGTCCCGCTAGTTGTCATCACCGGCATCGCGCGCGATCTGCGCACTTAGTGTTTCAATGATCTTTTCAAAATCATTGGCCGCGGTGAAATCTTGATAAACTGACGCGTAACGCACAAAACCCACATCATCGAGTGCTTTTAGTGCTTCAAGAGCGAGCAAACCAATTGCATCTGTTTCGATTTCTGTTTCACCAGAACTTTCAAGTCGGCGTACAATTCCAGACACAGCACGGTCAACACGATCACGATCCACTGGACGCTTTCGAAGCGCAATATCAAATGACTTTTGCAGTTTTTCGCGATCAAACGGGACTTTGCGCCCCGTTTTTTTCAGCACTTGCAAGTCTCGCAATTGAACCCGTTCAAATGTGGTGAAACGACCACCACAATCTGGGCATACACGGCGGCGGCGAATTGCGGCACCATCTTCAGCGGGCCGCGAATCTTTCACCTGAGTGTCATGAGACGAGCAATAAGGACAACGCATTCACTAAGCTCCAATGCTTTGGTAAACTGGGAACTTATCTGTTAGCGCAATAACTTTGGCTTTCACAGCTTCTTCAACGGCAGTGTTGCCATCTTCTGAATTTGCTTCGCTCAAGCCATTGACCACTTCAAGGATCATATCACCTACCTGGCGGAATTCATCAGGACCGAAGCCGCGTGTTGTTGCAGCCGGTGTACCCAAACGAATACCAGATGTGACAAACGGAGATTGCGGATCATTCGGCACGCCGTTTTTGTTACATGTGATAAATGCACGACCAAGTGAAGCTTCAGTTGCTTTACCTGTTACGTTTTTAGGCTGAAGGTCAACCAACATAAGGTGCGTATCTGTACCGCTTGAAATGATGTTCAAACCACCATCGACAAGTGTTTTTGCAAGCACCTGTGCGTTTTCTTTCACATTAGACATGTAAGATTTGTAATCATCAGTCAGCGCTTCTTTGAACGCGACAGCCTTCGCTGCAATCACATGCATCAATGGACCACCCTGAAGACCAGGGAACACTGCTGAATTGATTTTCTTTGCGATAGTTTCATCATTGGTGAGAACCATACCGCCACGTGGACCACGCAAAGTTTTGTGCGTTGTTGTTGTTGCAACATGCGCATGCGGGAATGGGCTTGGGTGAACGCCTGCAGCGACAAGACCTGCAAAGTGGGCCATATCAACCCAAAGGATCGCATCAACTTTGTCAGCGATTTCGCGGAATTTAGCAAAGTCAATTTCGCGAGAATAAGCAGAACCACCGGCAACGATGATTTGTGGCTTATGCTCTAGCGCCAAAGCTTCAACTTGATCGTAGTCAAGCAAACCAGTTTCAGCAACAACACCATACTGAACAGCATTGAACCATTTACCTGATAGGTTTGGTTTTGCGCCGTGTGTTAAGTGACCACCTGCATCAAGGCTCATGCCCAAGATTGTATCGCCTGGTTTTGAAAGAGCTAGAAGAACGGCTTGGTTTGCCTGTGAACCCGAATTTGGCTGTACATTTGCAAAGCCACAACCGAACAATTCTTTAGCACGGTCAATTGCTAGGTTTTCGGCGATATCGACAAAGTGACAACCACCATAATAACGCTTGCCCGGATAGCCTTCAGCATATTTGTTGGTCATGACTGAGCCCTGCGCTTCAAGCACAGCGCGAGAAACAATATTCTCAGAAGCGATCAATTCGATTTCATGACGTTGGCGACCTAGTTCCTGCTCAATCGAGCTGAAAATTTCAGAATCTTGGTCAGCGAGGGAGGCTGTGAAAAATGCATTGGACATTTGAGGTTACCTTCAAAACTTGCAACGAGTCGTTCTCGAGCATTCAGAATAAGATGGGGGCTATTTACCGTTAACAGTAAGCAAGTGCAACATCTGCACACCGCCTTATTGGGACATAAACACACCAAATTGACGCGCCTAGAGCCAGACGATTGATTATCTCAAGGCCAGAGACGCTGAAACACGCTGCAAATTCTGTTTTTAAAACCATCAAGCAACAAAAAAGCGGCCCATAAAGAGCCGCTTTGAATTGATATGAAAGCTGGATCTATAGTTCGCGTGACGCCAACAGATCAACACCATCGCGACGATATACATCATCACGGAATTGCACGACGCCATCAGCTGATGACCATGCTGTGAAATATGTGAAATATACAGGTACTGGCTGTTCAACCTGAATAGGCATGCTTTCACCAGAATCGATACCTGATTCAATTGCCTGACGATCCCAACCTGGGGTGTCTTTAAGCAACCAAGCAGACAATTCACGAACGTTTTGAACACGCACACAGCCTGATGATTCAAAGCGAAGCAATTTGCCAAACACAGATTGCTGCGGCGTATCATGCATATAAACAGCATGCGGATTGTGGAAATTGATCTTGGTTGAAGACATCGCATTAATTTTGCCTGGATCCTGACGGAACATAAGCTTTGGCGCTTCAGTTGCATTCCAATCAACAGTTTCCGGTGCAACTTCCTGCCCTTTACCATCGAACAGGCGAATAGCATTGCGCTCAAGATATGTAGGATCTTTGCGCATTAGCGGCATGATGTCTTTTTCAATGATCGAACGCGGTGCTGTCCAATATGGATTTAAGATCACTTCGTGGATTTTTGAATTCAAAATTGGTGTTTGACGATCGATCTTACCAACAATTGCAGTGTGACGCAGTTCAACACGACCATTTGCAACAGCTTCAATCTGCGCAGCTGGAATGTTGACCATCACATAACGGTCACCCAAGAAACCGGACATTGAACGCAAGCGAACAAGGTTTGTTTCAAGTTGCGTTAAGCGAACTTGTGCAGAAACGTTGATCGCTGCATAGCTAAACTTGCCCAATACACCATCGGATGGCATGCCGTGGCGCGCTTGAAAACGCTTCACTGCACCTTGTACATATGTGTCAAAGCTATCTGAAATCCCAGCAGAACGCGGAAGGTCACCAGAAATCATCAAACGTTCACGCAATTTGCGCACATCGCTTGATACCATACCCAAACGCAAACGTTTATTTGCAGGAACAACGGGCCAACCGCCATTTGCAACGATGTTTTGATATTCAATTTGCGCAATTTCTAGATTGCGAAGTGTTTGCTCAGAGATAATTGGAAAGTTTCCAACTGTTTCGCTGACTGTGCGAGACGCCTGGGCATCAAATTGGTCATCCCAATTACCGCGACCAGGTGCACGAATAATTTGTTCAATTGTTGACTGCGCGAATGAAGGTGCGGTTAAACCCGCGATCAAACCTGTTGCTGCAGCGCCTTTCAAAATAGCACGGCGCGCTATGCGAGATTGAGTTTTTTCAGAATTTTTATTCAGTTTTTTCATCTCTTCACCAATTGTCGAATACGACGGTACAGTTACAAATGCCAATTAAACCTAGCATCAATAATTTAAAGCCTTTGCCCACAATCAGCAAGAGTATTTGGGTCAAGCGCTGATCAAACTCGCGTGATCGAAATTTATCGATTAGCTCATGATCCCAAAATTCACACCATTGTGGCTGTATCAAGGCAGCTTGCCTTAATCCACATGGCTAGTATGTACTTCAATAATGGTGAATATAATGTGAAAACCACCGCCAAATATGCATTCGGCAGTGGTTTGCAAAAAATGTAATAGGTATTTCCTATCAGATTAATGGATTAATCCGACAGCAAAAGCCATGGATTACAAGCGATACATGATCTGATCATTCCAGAAACGATCAAGACGCTGCATCAATTTGTTCATTGTAGAGAAGTCTTCTTCACCAATGCCGCCAACTTGTTCAATTGACTGAATGTGGCGATCATACAATTGAGCCACAACGCTTGCGATCTCTGTACCTTTGTCAGTAAGTGAAATACGGACTGAACGGCGATCAACGCGCGATTTTGTGTGATTGATGAAACCAAGATCAACAAGTTTCTTCAAGTTATAAGAAACGTTTGAACCAAGATAATATCCGCGGCTGCGCAATTCACCAGCAGTCAATTCAGCATTGCCGATGTTAAACAGCAATAGAGCCTGAACTGCGTTGATATCAGCGCGTCCTGAGCGTTCGAATTCGTCTTTTACCACATCAAGAAGACGACGGTGCAAGCGTTCTACAAGCTGCAGTGCTTCAAGATATTGTACGCGCAGACCGTTTTCCTGATCTGTGCTGTCTGTCGATTGGTTATGAACCAAGATAGGTTGTTGTTGTGCCATTATAGTTTGCCTCACTGTTTTAATGTGACGGTTTATTTTTTTGTTTCCCGTCTTGAGGCAAATCTATCGAATGTGTCGAAAATTTTACTTAATTTGTGTGCTTAACAAAACCTTACTGTGAGACAAGGTAAATTAATCATTACTCGCGGTTCGTGAAAATAACTGAAGGATCTAAAGCCCCTCCTCCTGCATTCGCTTTCGATCTTTTACATAAAACACAGTTTGAAAGATCAAGAACATGATGACTACGGAGCCACTGAATATCAGGTTGAGTGAATTGGTGCCGTACCAGTCCGGCAAGATCGCGTGCATCATATATTGAATAAATGTGACGAGTAACCAGCCCCATAATCCAAAAGCTGTTTGAAACCATACGCCCAGAGCTGTGAGCGGCAATAACAGTGCAAGTGTCGTTGCGGCCAATCGCCAATGCAACGGCGCTATATCAAAGCGAAGCGTTCCACCATCGGTGATCCCCATCAACATTGCCCAATATTTTACCGTACCGGCAACGCAGGCCAAGGCTACGATAGATAAAAAGACATTATATAATAGATGAATTCCTTCAGAAGCGTCGCTGCTCTTTTGCGCCATTTGCTCAAGCGAGATGCTGTTATTGTCCACCATTAAGCGCGTTCCAAATTCTGGTAAAAGTCTCTTATTATTTGCTGGGTTTTATATAGGAGCATCAAAAAAGGCGCAACAAAGTGTCTCAATCTATATAAAATTAGTTGTGTTACTTGACCTTTTTTACAAACAATGGCCAAACCAATGCGCAAAATACTGTAGATGGATAAGAGTAATGTCTGACATGAGCCGTAAAATTGATGATGTAACTGGACATAGACGTATGCGCCGTTATCGCAGCAGTGCATGGATGCGCAATATGGTGCGCGAAACCCATCTCACCCCATCTGATCTTATTTGGACAATGTTTTTAATTGAAGGCGAAAACAAGCGCGAGCCCGTGGATGCAATGCCTGGTGTTGAGCGGTTAAGCGTTGATCTAGCTGTTAAGGCCGCAAAAGAAGCTGCCGAACTTGGCATTCCGGCCATCGCCACTTTTCCAAATATCGATTATGCCAAACGCGATAAAACAGGCACAGAGATATTAAACCCTGACAATCTCATCAATCAGGCAACACGCGCGATAAAAGCAGAAGTGCCTGAGATTGGCATTATCACTGATGTAGCGCTTGATCCATTTACTTCAGATGGCCATGACGGCATTTTTGAAGATGGCGAGATCGTCAATGATAAAACAGTTGAAGTTCTTGCCCAAGCCGCTGTTCTGCAAGCGCAGGCTGGTTCAGATATTATTGCACCATCTGAAATGATGGATGGGCGTATCGGCGTTATTCGTCGTGCACTTGATGATGCGGGTTTTCAATCTGTTGCGGTGATGTCTTACGCTGCGAAATTCGTTTCAGCGTTTTATGGCCCCTATCGCGAAGCCATCGGCACCAGCAATTTCCTTAAAGGCGATAAAAACAGCTACTTCTTAAATCCTGCAAACCCGAACGAAGCCATGCGCGATGTGGCATTAGACGTTGAAGAAGGCGCTGACATGGTCATGGTCAAACCGGGTCTTGCATATTTGGATATGTGCTTGCGCGTAAAAGAAGAGTTTGGCCTGCCGACATTTGCCTATCAAGTTTCAGGCGAATACGCGATGATCAAAGCTGCAAGCCAAAACGGCTGGATTGATGGTGAACGAGCCATGATGGAAAGTTTAATGGCGTTTAAACGTGCCGGCTGCGATGGCATATTGACCTATTTCGCCCCAGAAGCTGCGCGTTTGTTAAAAGCTAAATAGTCAAAAAACAAACTTCACCAATCGCCTAAGTTTAAACAACGCATTCAAGCGATGCGTTGCATATGGCGTTTTTGCATACATATTTCCTACATATTCCTTCCATACTCGCTGCATCGACCCTCGCTATATCATTTAGCAACTGAACCAGATGATGAGAAAAGTACAGTTTGTGAGCAGCATTGCTTTTGCAAAGAAATGTTCGGCACTTGCTCCATCACCACAAATTAAAGGGATATAAGATGCTTAAAAACAAAGCGGGTAAGTTTTTAACGGTAATTGCATTGGGTTTTGCAATCACGCCTAATTTTGCACAAGCGGATGAAGGTTTTCATGCGCATGATCTAATTGAACATTTTTTACCCGATGCACTGACAAAAGCGCCAGCGATTGTTGACTGCACCTTATCAAATGGCAGCGAAACGAAATGTTTGTCTTTGAAGATCAATGCGCAACCAGTAGGATTTGAGATTGGCCCATGGTGTCCGAGTTCCATTGAAGATGGACCAGAAAAAGGTGGCATCTGGATCAAAGATGGCGAAGTCGTCGATGTAGATGGTGCGTTCATCCAATCTCTGCCTGAGATTTATAACGATAGCAATTGGCAATTATTTAATGCTGAGACAGGAA
>JAHDEP010000029.1:15963-19587 GCA_020628775.1 Rhizobiaceae bacterium
CTGCCTGAGATTTATAACGATAGCAATTGGCAATTATTTAATGCTGAGACAGGAAAAGTGCGCGTCACAGATACACAAGTTGCCTGTGAAGCTGCTGCAAGACCTGATGTTGCAGAAGAATACCAAAATTACTGCGTTGAGTGTTCGATCTCTTATATCCCTGAAGGTCAAACTTCGACATTTGTTATCCCAATGGAACCTGTTATGCGCGAGAACATTGAACCACGCATCGGTCGCGGATTACCTGCGGGTATCTCATTTAATGGGCTTCGCCTTGATCAATCAGCCCCGGTGGATGCGATTTTGTCAGCATATACAATTGCCGCATTTGATGATTGTGGAGGACACGTTAATCCACATGTTGGTTATCACACACATATCGTAACTGATTGTCAGGAAGCGGTTGAAAGCATTGAGGGTGAAACATCAATCATTGGGATTGCTATGGATGGCTTCCCCATTCTTCAACCACTTTCTGCAGCGGACGCAAAGGCAACAGAACTAGATGAATGCAATGGTCATTTTGCTGAAGGAATTGGCTATCATTACCATGCTGGTGAGCCAGCTTCAAATAAGATCCTACCGTGTCACAAAGGCCATACAATTAAGCCTGAACGTCGACCATAAAATGACGGATAGAATATGCGGGATGAAAGACTACTCTTCCCGCATATTCATCAGCTTTTTGTGCTAGCCATCTTCAGTTTCGCAAACCGGTACTGTTTCATGCAATTTCTTACCATTCGTCTCCTTCATCAAATCCGCGTTGACGATGAAGGGCACGAAACTTTTGGTTTCACTGGATTTAAGATAGATTGAAATCGGCAAGGCTTTTGGAGGCACTTCTTCCAAACGACAAGCTTTTGCACCGATATTAAATGAGCCTTCCCATAATTTCGTCGGTCTATGTTCAAGCGTAAACTTTCGGATCGCATTAAACCTTTTGATGTCATATGGCCGAATTCTATACGCGATGATCTGGCGCCCAGGCTCACTGATTTTAGCCAGCATCAATTTATCTTCCGAGCTAAGCGAAGTTGTTAAAACAAAAACCTCTTTCTTCGTCTCTGAACCATCTTTTTTCCGCAATTCTAGTGCCATCACGACGCCGCCGCGTTGAATACGATATTGATGGGGCAAAACAACAGCAACACTCAATTGTTTGACATCGGTGGTAGCTGGATCGAAATTTCGAAGTTTGACCATGGAGGAAATCGGCGTGTGCCCACAAGCACTTACCAGTCCCACAACCATCCCAAAAAATCCAAGCTTTTTGACACAATTATAAAAATTAAACACTAAACAAACTCCGTATTGACTTAACTTATTTCATGCATTAATTATCGTAAAACAATAATAAATCAATATTTAATTTTAAAAAGGTGTAAAATGTCCTCTGAGCTCAAGTCTTCACTTTCCTATGGGCGAATTAAAAATTTGGCTCGATATGCATGCGGGTTTTCTATGTTGGGTGCAGCGATCTCAATTTTAACGATCGGCTATTATGCAGTTCTAATGATTATCGATACCCCAGCGATTGATGATGCTATCCGCGAGGAATTTGTTGAAGCGGGTCGCACTATCACAATTAACGGCGTCAGCAGAACTTTAGCTTTTGTGTTTGAAATCACCCCAATGTTGATCGGGATCTATATTTTTCTGCAAGCAATACAGCTTTTCAGGCAATATATGCGCGGCAAGGTTTTTACCTTTGAAGCTGCGAGTAAACTCAACAAAATAGGCTGGGCTGTTGCTGCACTCGCGCCAATTGGGATTTTGTTTGAAACATTGGCTGTTCTCGCGCTTACAATCTACAACCCTCCTGGCCAAAGACAATTATCGATCGGGATATCGGAAACTGAGGTTTACGCCATCATATTAGGATTATTGCTGGTAACTCTTGCAAAAATTCTGCATGAAGCAGCCAATATCTCTGAAGAAAATCAAGCGATTATATAATCATGGCTATCATCGTCACACTCGATATTATGCTGGCAAAGCGCAAGATGCGTTCAAAAGAACTATCTGAACTTGTTGGCATAACCGAACAAAACATATCCTTGCTCAAATCGGGAAAAGTCAAAGGCATCCGATTTGATACTCTGGAGAAAATTTGCCAGGTCTTGGATTGCCAACCTGCGGATATTTTGAGCTATGAAGCAGAGGATGGGTCTTGAAAATCTCCAAATTCTCCCCAGTTTATAGATATATTAGACGCTAAAGAGGCAAATTATGGCAAGTTTTGAAAAGATGGATCCTGAAGACGCATTTAACAGTGCTGATTTCCGTCATACCCACACAATAGATGATCGCTTGGACGATCCCGCTTATTATGACGGTGTGCGGACAAAACGTATTTTGGCATTCATTGTCGATTACATCATGGTTGCAATCCTGCACATCCCCGTGGCCATCATCGTCTTCTTCTTAGGCATCATAACGTTAAGCCTAGGCTGGTTGCTGTTTGCAATTATTACCCCTGCTATTGCGCTCATTTATGTTGGATCCACAATGGGTGGCCCCGATCAAGCGACGCCTGGCATGAAGATGATGGGCATTCGCATTGCTCGCCTTGATGGTGGACGCGTCGACTTTATGACCGCAATTGTTCACGGCGTGATTTTCTGGGCCGCAAACATCGTCACATCCGGTTTTATTCTGCTTATTGGATTGTTCACCGATCGTAAGCGTCTCGTTCAAGATTTGCTGCTCGGCACTGTAATCCTGCGCTCGGATTTGAATGATGATTACGAAGTCGACATTAAAATCTCAAAACGTAAATAGCTCAGTATTGTACGTGTCAGTGTTGCCAGTTTAAGTTCGATTGATTAAGTTAGCTTCGAATTTGAAATTTGAATTTCTGAGCTTTAAATAATCGAACGAATGACGAGCCACAATAGTCAATCTCCGCAGTTTTTCTTAACGGCACCAACACCGTGCCCTTATTTGTCTGATCGTGAAGAACGTAAGATCTTTACACATCTGGCTGGGGAAAAAGCGACTGAACTCAACGATATTCTAACGCAAGGTGGCTTTCGTCGATCTCAGAACATTGCTTATCGACCAGCATGCGAGATGTGCAAGGCATGTGTTTCCGTGCGCATCCTAGCTGAAGAGTTCGTTTGGACAAAATCTATGAAGCGGGTGTTAGCGCGCAACAAAGACATCATTTCCGTTGATCATCAAGCCGAACCATCGAGCGAACAATATTCTATGTTTCGGGCCTATTTAGATGATCGCCATTTAGATGGTGGGATGTCTGAAATGTCGGTGCTTGATTATGCCATGATGGTCGAAGATACGCATGTGGATACGCGCGTTATTGAATATCGTATTCGAGAAGATGGCGATGGTGTTGAAGAATATCCAAAGGGTAAATTGATCGGCGCAGCTTTGACCGACAAAATGGCCGACGGCCTTTCCATGGTCTATTCATTTTTTGAGCCTGATTATCAATCCCGTTCGCTTGGGACATATATCGTTTTAGATCACGTCAGACGCACCATCGAGGCTGGCCTTCCCCATGTTTATCTGGGATATTGGGTCGATGGATCACCCAAAATGGCCTATAAAACGCGCTTCCAGCCACAAGAACATTTAGGTGCAAGTGGCTGGGAACGATTT
>JAHDEP010000029.1:19687-22339 GCA_020628775.1 Rhizobiaceae bacterium
TAAAGGACAACGCCCTTGCGTCTTGATGGCGCTTCAAATCCATCGGTCACGCCCTGACCGCTCACTGCGATATCAGCAAATTTTGCAATCTCTTCAGACAGCGCATGATAATCAGATAGACCTTGTTTTAAATGAGCGGGAATTTCATCTTCTCCCGCGCCCATCATTAAGCCAAGCGGCATGCCACGATTAACATTATCACCACCTGCATTGACGTTTAAAAGTAACGTATTTTCAAAGTCATAGTTTTCATGCGCTGCGATGAAAAACATCATCGGCAGGCCCTGCTCGATATAACAAACGGTCCCAATTTCCTTGCGCAAAACCGCCTGCTCACCCATCTCGACCAACTTATCAAGATCCATGGGCGCATCATCAAGTTCCATGTGATAAGCCCACATTTGATCATCAGGAATATTGCCCGGACCTTTGTGAGCACGATATTGAGCAAACAAATCCTCACCGCGAATTTTTGCCAAATGCACTTGCTGACTTGCGCTTTGAAAAGCTGATTTTTTATCGCTTTTGCCATCGATCAATTCAAACATAAGTGGAATACATGTCGCGAGGCCCGATGCAACCGTTTCTGAGCGATGCGTTAGAGCCTGATGCTCAAGCGCCATGCCAACACCCTGATATGGATTTTGCGATAGCAATGCGAGTACCATTGGCCGGATCATGCCGCCATGCGATCCAATTGACCAATTATCGCGCTGCATTTGTGCGCATGCATGGACAGGATCACCATTGCAGTAATTTTCAAACCAGCGCCGTAAAAACACCTCAGTATATGGGTCTTTGTTTTCACCCGGGGTGGTCATATAGGCGATAAAATCGTCTAAAAAAGCACCCGCTTCATAGCCACCTTTTTTGTTCACCGATCTTAAAAGAACGCGTGCGAGATGTGCGTTTAACGTATTATCACCTTTACCCAAACCATGATGGTAATGATATCGCTCATCTGCAGCTGCTACCTTGTTGCCATGTTCACCTTCGCGATCATTGCGCTCGATTTTAAACTCTTCCCATGATGTTTGATAAAACATGCTGTGATCATGCAAAATATCATAAGGCCTGTTGAGCGATTTTGCTTTTTGCACATCTGGTTTATAGGACATCCCGACCATGAAAGCTTCGGGATGTGGATGTAGTGGTGCTTGATAGGTCTTCACACCGCCATCGAAATCTTGGGCGATATTTTCGCGTGAATAATACCAGTGCGCTGGCATTGCCAAACTATCAGCAATGAACAATCCCCAGAGCGCATTTTCAATGCGTTGTCGTCTTTGTTCAATATTACTCATATCATCACCCCTTACGACAACAGCGAAAACTAAGTGCCTCTATTCTTCCGCTTCATATTTCTTGATTAGGTTTTCTGCGACCTGGATGTTTATTTGATTGCGTTCGTAAAATTCTGGGAAAATGTTTTTAAAGTAATCAGATTCCGTCGCTAATTTGCTGGCAGTAATTGCGTCTTCTAACATCTCTTTGTTTTTAACCACTGCACCAAGCTCTACTAACCCGTTTCCGATAAAGTATTGAACCTGCGCCCAAACACTTGGGTTATCTTTTTCGGTTAGAACTTCGAGCACATTTTTGTGGGCCAATACAGACTTTTCAAGCCATAATGTACCGCCCTGTCGCTGGTGCAATGTTGTGTAGATATCACCAAGCTGGAATTGCAAACCTGCCCAGCTAACCGGATCGGCTTCTTTGGTAAACACTTCCATTGCAGCTTTAAATGCATTGGCAGCTTCAGTTAAACGCGCCGCATTTAATGCTTTGCCTTCAATCGCATTATAAGTATCTGAGTTTGCATTCACCTGCCCCAATGCACGTTGCGCCGTTGCCCATTCAACCGGATTTGTATCTTTTTCAAATACAGTCAACGCAGCTTTAAACGCATCAATTGCGCTATTATAAAGCTCAGCACCCTCTTCAGGTTTGTTTTGATTATATTTGCCGAACGCAAGCGAACGATAAGCGTCACCAAGTTTTGAATTACTACTAGCCCAAATGATCGGTGAGGTTTTAGCATCTAAAATACCGATAGCGGTGTTATAAGTATCAATCGCTTCTAACAGCGGCTTGTCTTGACGCGTTGCCCATGCGATTTCCAAAAGCGCATTTGCTTTTGCAGACATAACCTGCCCTTTAACGGGGTCAGATAACTGCTCTTGTGCCAAAGCATCATCGTAAAGCTTGATCGTTTCTTCGATCTGTCCTTGCTTTAACGCCGCCATCGCGTCATCGGCAAGTTTTAATGCAGCTTCATCCGTCGCCATTGCAGAAGAAGACATAAAAGCTGTTAGCGAGACAGCAAGGAGAGACTTTTTAAAACTTGTACGAAGAGACATTTTGATACTTTCTTATTGTTATCTAACTGACATTTTGACCGCAACTTAGGCAAAACATAGATGTAAAACAAGTTGTTGCGGATCAAACTATTGTTAACTTGATATACGCTGCCAATTGGTGGATGGTTTTTCTAACTGCAACTTTGATCAGGACCTAACATGACATTTCCCGCCATCACCGCCCTACTATCCGTTGTTTTATGCCTTTTTATGGTTCATTTGATCTTCAAAATTGTCAAAATCAGGCGCGATGAGAAAATAGAATTGCAATCCGGCGAAAGCGATGCATTGA
>JAHDEP010000240.1:0-2405 GCA_020628775.1 Rhizobiaceae bacterium
AAAACTCGATAAGACGCGCATCAAACAAATGCGCGAAGCAGTTTCAAACTAAATATTTTTGATTATTCAGCGCGGATAACCGGCTCGCCTTTTTCAGCCAATGCGGCCAAATCAGCAGGTTTTAGCTCAACAGATTCGCCACAACCACATGCAGATGTCTGGTTTGGATTGTTGAACACAAACCCAGAGCGGAGCGTTGTCACTTCAAAATCCATCTCAGTGCCGAGCAGGAACAATGTCGCTTCAGGCGCTACGAAAACTTTGACGCCATCGCGCTCGACCATATCGTCTTTTGGGTCTGCTTCGACAGCTAAATCAACGGTATATTCCATCCCTGCGCAGCCACCTTTTTTGATGCCAACGCGGATGCCTTCAGGATTTTGATCCGAAGATGCTGTAATTTCTTTGATGCGCTCAACGGCAGCATCGGTAAGTTTGACGACTTCAAAGCCCATCATATTCTCCAAAATAATCGGGTTAAAGGCCCGATATTCATCTATGAGATAATGTAATCACTGATACCTTAACAAACAAGCCTATAAGATGGAAATGAATGTCCCAGCTTAAACAAACATGGGTTCAAAAAATCTAAGTATCAGTAACGCGACGATAGTTTTATTTCTGACAAGGCGGGAGATGCGAAGATGTACAACAAGTACTTCGAGCAAGTCACAACGATGTCAGGGATGAAAGGATCAAGCGATCAGTACCATCCAACGGCGATCTGCGCCTCTTCAGACATCCGATCAGGGGTCCATGGCGGATCAAAAGTCATTGAAACTTCAACACCTGAAACGCCCTCAACAGCGCTCACTGCATTTTCAACCCAACCCGGCATTTCACCGGCAACAGGACAACCAGGTGCTGTTAATGTCATTTCGATTTTGACCATGCGATCATCTTCGATATCAACACGATAGATCAAGCCAATTTCATAAATATCAGATGGGATTTCAGGATCATATACGGTTTTTAGCGCAGCAATAATATCATCAGTCATACGCGCTAATTCTTCGCGAGAAATTTCGGTCGCCGTAAACGTGCGATTTACTTCATTTGGACCAGCTTCGGTGTTCTCGCCACCATTTGTTTGATCTTCATTGCTCATAATAAGCTCCAATTATTCAAAAAATGCTCGCGCTTTGTCCAGCGCGGTCACCAATGCATCAACTTCCGCACGCGTATTATACATACCAAATGAGGCACGACATGTGGATGTGACACCAAAACGGTTCAACAGCGGCTGCGCGCAATGTGTTCCTGCACGCACTGCAACGCCTGAGCGGTCAATCACCATGGAAATATCATGCGCGTGCACACCCTCAATTTCAAAGGACACAATTGCGCCTTTACCAGGTGCATTGCCCAAAATGCGCAGTGAATTAATCCCGCTCATTTGGCTATGTGCATAAGCAACAAGATCTGCTTCATGTGCTGCGATTTTATCGCGGCCAATCTTATCCATGTAATCAAGCGCTGCACCCAAACCAATCGCCTGTGCAATCGGCGGCGTACCCGCTTCAAAACGGTGCGGTGGATCATTATAAGTGACATTATCTTCCGTCACATCCAAGATCATCTCACCACCACCCATAAATGGGCGCATAGCACTCAAACGTTCTTTTTTACCGTAAAGAACACCAATACCAGAGGGACCATAAAGCTTGTGACCAGTCATAACGAACCAATCACAATCTAAATCCTGCACATCAATTGGCATATGTACGGCACTTTGTGAGCCATCAACCAGCACCGGAATGCCGCGTTCTTTGGCGATCTGGCAAATCTCTTTAATCGGTACCACAGTACCAAAGGCATTTGACATCTGAGTGATGGCAATCATCTTGGTTTTATCGGTGATGCAGGCCTTAAAATCATCAAGATGAAAAGCACCCTCTTCATCCACAGGCGCCCACACAACTTTCGCGCCATTGCGCTCGCGCACAAAATGCCAAGGCACAATGTTGGAGTGATGCTCCATAATCGAGATCAGGATCTCATCACCTTCACCCAACTCCATCAAACCATGGCCATAAGCAACAGTGTTGATCGCCTCGGTCGATGATTTTGTGAATACAATATTATCAACAGACGGCGCATTTAAGAAGCTACGCACTTTTTCACGCGCAGCTTCATAAGCATCTGTTGCCGCGTTGGACATATAATGTAATCCACGATGCACGTTTGCATATTCATTTTCATAAACATGGGTAATTGCATCTATCACCGCTTTTGGCTTTTGTGCTGATGCGCCATTGTCTAGATAAACCAGTGGCTTACCGTAAACTTCTTTCGACAGGATCGGAAAATCCCGCCGAATAGCATCAACATCATAGCCTTCGATATTAGCCATTTTTTTGCAACCATTCTGAGATGATGTTTTCAAGAGCTTCAACAATCGCTTC
>JAHDEP010000240.1:2505-3639 GCA_020628775.1 Rhizobiaceae bacterium
GCAATATGGCGTTCGATAAATGTAGCGCTTGAATTATCACCAAAAACAACCGGCAAACGCGAGTGCGCTTGACCACCACTTTGTACAAATTGAACTTCAATTGGCGCATCAACTTGCGTATCCGCTGCAATATCAATCTTATAGCCATCAGATACAAATGCGCCATTTAGCTGGCCAATAGCATCATCAGCTTCGGTATCAGCAAAGTGCAAGTCAGCCGTTCCGTCTGCAAGTGCATCTTTAAAGCTTGAAACGGTAACGCCTTCTGGCATTGAACCAAAATCATCTGCGATTTGACCGTTTAAGATGGTCAGTACTTTTGCGCTTTCAACAAGACCCGCTTGTGCAGCCACATTGCCATCTGCTTGTGTGGTTGGCACAGAGCTAAGCAAGCGGCGAAGATCCGTATAATGCCAAGCTTCAACACGTCGTGTTGGCAGGCCATCTTTCATCAGCGCGGCAAACATCTTATCGCGCCCCTGCACCACATTTGGCGAACCAGGAAGGCTACCAAGCGAATTCAGAAAATGCTCTGAAAGCGCTTCTTCTGCTGCAGTTTTATCAATTTTACTCTGAACGTTCATCAGAAATCTCCTAGGAGGTGAATTACAATGCTAAATCTGAAAAATCGGATTTAAGCAGCAGCCTCGATTACATTTGCATAGCCATTTTCTTCAAGCTCAAGCGCCAATGACTTGTCGCCTGATTTGATGACTTGGCCTTTGTAAAGAACATGAACGCTATCAGGTACGATGTGCTCTAGAAGACGTTGGTAGTGAGTGATCACAACAACAGCACGCTTTGGATCACGCAGCGCGTTTACACCGTCAGACACAATTTTCAGTGCATCAATATCAAGACCAGAATCCGTCTCATCAAGCACGCAAAGTTGCGGTGCAAGTAGTTTCATCTGCAAGATTTCAGCACGCTTCTTCTCACCACCTGAGAAACCAACATTAAGCGGGCGCTTTAGCATCGCCATATCGATTTTAAGATCACCAGCAGCTTCTTTAACTTTGCGGATGAAATCAGGAATAGATAATTCTTCTTCACCGCGCGCTTTGCGCTGCTCGTTCATCGCTGTTTTCAAAAATTCCATTGTTGCAACACCTGGAATTTCAACAGGATATTGGA
>JAHDEP010000241.1 GCA_020628775.1 Rhizobiaceae bacterium
GATTTAAGATATCGCGTAGTTCTAATCCGCGTTCGCTCAGCGAATAAGAAACTTCTGGTGGAATGGTTGGCTTATAGGTTCGTATAACCAGCCCCGCTTCCTCTAGTTTGCGCAAACGTTCTGTCAGAACACGCGAGGAAATACCCGGCACAATGCGTTTTAATTCGCCAAATCTAACATTTTTATTATTGGCCAATCGCCATAGTATGTAAGTTGTCCAAGGGCCTGAAATTATTCGCAAAAGTTCATCCATTGGACAAGAAATTGGGGATTCTGAAAACTTCATAACGTAAATTCCTTACCTAGTTACTTTAAAATACCTACTTTTAAAATATTATCAAGACTGTATTTGTAACGTATTACGCAATTTAGGAATACATTATGAAACACACAAAGAAAGTCTTTATCGTTTATCACAGTGGGTATGGGCATACGAAAGTTCAAGCGGAAGCGGTGCTTGCGGGCGCTTCTTCAGTCGATGGTGTCGAGGCTGAATTGATCGACGCTAAAGAAGCTGCAAGCAATTTAGATCACATTGATGAGGCGGATGCGATTGTGTTTGGCTCACCAACCTATATGGGTACAATTTCTGCCGAATTTAAAGCATTTATGGACGCATCTTCAGCGAAATGGATGCAACAAAGCTGGAAAAACAAAATCGCTGGTGGCTTTACCAATTCATCAAGCCAAGTCGGCGATAAAACAGGCACATTGCAAGCCCTCTCAGTCTTTGCAGCGCAGCACGGCATGGTTTGGGTTGGCTTAGACTTACCCCCGGGGAATAACTCCTCTGAAGGTTCAGACGACAATTTAAACCGCATGGGTGCAAGCCTGGGTGCAATGGCCCAATCGCTTGCGGATAAAGGCCCGGATGTCACCCCACCTGATGCGGATCAACAAACCGCGCGATATTACGGTGAGCGCATCGCGAAAGCTGCAATTCGCTGGGCGGCATAATTTAAGTAACACATCGCTTGGTTCGACCATTCTCCAAGCAACCGCCCATGCTCGACCACAAATTAAGGGCATGGGCGACGTTTTTATCCAAATGCACTAGCCGTCAAATGCGTAACCAACACCATAAACGGACCTGATCAATTCATCTTCACCGGAAAATGGTTTGAGCTTTTGGCGAATGTTTTTGATGTGGCTATCAACGGTGCGATCAAAGACCATCGCATCATCGGGAAAGGCAAGTTCAAGCAATTGTGCGCGAGAGAAAACACGTCCCGGGCGTTTGAACAAGATGAACAACAATCGAAACTCTCGGCGCGTAAAATCAAGCTGTTCAGAGCCAAAGAACACCGTCCAATTATCCTCATTCATCTGCAAACCTTCAGGCGCCGTTTCCTGCGTTATTTCTATAGGTTCTGCATTGCGTTTTGAACGTCGCAAAATAGCTTTCACCCGGGCAACAACTTCGCGCGGCGACCAGGGTTTACAAATATAATCATCGGCGCCAAGTTCGAGACCCAATAGACGATCGATTTCTTCAATTCGTGCCGTTTCCAAAATAATTGGGACATCACTTTTCGCACGCACTTCACGGCAAATCGACAAACCGTCTTTGCCCGGCAACATGACATCCAAAATCACCAAATCCGGTTTCTTATCCAATATCGTTTCAACAGCGGATTGGCCGTCATTTAAAACTGTTACTTTCATATCGAGCTGCGAAAGATAATCCTTTAGAACCTCGGCAAGTGCTTCTTCGTCTTCAACAATGATGATGTGATCTTGTGTCATCTTATTTTTTTCGTTCCAGTGGTAATGTAATGATCATTGCAAGCCCGCCCAAAGATGATGGTTCGGCTGAGATTGTCCCATCATGCGCTTTCACAATGAGTTTGCAAATCGATAATCCAAGACCTGATCCACCTGATGCGCGTGCACGTGATTGATCCTCACGATAAAACCGATCAAACAGCTTATTACGCGCATGTTCTGGGGGTAAATTATTGCTGTCATCGACACGAATAATCACGTGCTTATGATCATCGGACGTGACGCTCAATTTAATGGTTCCAGGTGCATTGGTATAACGCCGCGCATTGGTTAAAATATTATCCAACAATTGGCCGATGCGCATCGCATCGCAATCTGCCATCAGACCATCCTGTAAATTTGTTTCAAGCGTTAGCCCTGCATCTTTTATAAGCCCCTCGGCCTTTTGCGCGGCTTGCGCTGCCATAACGGAGATATCTTCACGGGTCCAATTTACGACCAGCTTTCCTTCGCGCGCATTGGACAATTGGCTGATGTCTTTTACCAATGCTGACAAACGCGTTACGGATTGATGCAACGTGCTTAGCGTCTTTTCATCAGCGTTGCGCACGCCATCTTGCATTGCTTCAATCTCAGCGCGCAGCACTGCAATTGGCGTTTGCAATTCATGGCTGGTATCTGACATCCATTGCCGTTCAGCCTTTTCCTGCGCGCTCAATTGGGCAGCGAGTTTATTAAACTGTTCTACTAAATTGCCAAACTCATCTTCGCTGGTCTTTTCAAGGCGTAGATCATACTCCCCTTTTGCAAGCGTATTGGTACCTGCAACCAGACGATCAACAGGCTTGGTAAACTGACGCGCTAAGAGAAAAGCTGCAATTGCAGAAAGCACCAATGCCATGATTAAAGTAAGACCGAGCACGCGCAATTGATCTTTCAAAAAGACCGCATTGGATGCGTTATCGCTGACACCGGGTTTCACGATAGCAATGTAACCAATGATATTCGCATCTTCATCAGTAATCGGGCGCAACCCACTGTTTGAGTAATCAAATCTCGCACCGGCGACCAATTTCTGGTTCGTATCTAAAACAGCCATTCTTCGGCCCAATGCCATTGGGTCTGTGGGCCCAAAGCGGCGCGGCAGTTTGGCTTGGTCACCATTTCGCCGCGGTGGTGGTTTTCGCTCACCCTGTCGCGGTGGTTTATTTGCCCCGTTTGGACGCTCTACGGGCGGAATTGTTTCGCGCACAATCTCGCTGAATTGACGTCGATTTCCTTTAAGTTCTGGCCATCCGGGATTTGATGCATCATGGCGCTCAACCAAAGCTTCAATAAGCGGATCAAACCGATCAAGCTCTGCTTCAATGATATAATTGATAAAACCTGCGCGCATAGAAAACGTGATCAACACAGCAATAAAGATCACTACAGTGAGCACTGTAATCATCATTGCTATGAAGAGTTTTTTACCGATCGATAGTTTTGACCACATCCTATTCATGTTCTTTATATTGCTAATCAATTGTGAAGTGAGCATGAAGCAATTTTTTGCAATTTCACACCGTTTTTGATCCAAAGCACCTCATTCTACACATTTGCTTCATATTTCCTGCAAACTCCCACCATGCTCAAGCGTCATGATGCTTTTCATCGACCAGCGACACCCCTTCGCCAATCGAACGCGTTAAATCAAGTTTGAAAAGAGAGATAGCAATGACCCACAAATCAACGCCCAATCCAATAAATATAAAAACGAAGATTGCAGCTCTTGCTGTTACGACAGTTGCCGTTGGTGTTTTAAGCGCGCAGGCCATTGCCGCTTCAAACTCGGTCAATATTACCCAATCTAATGATCAACGTTGCATGACATCAAATGGCATTCCTGATCATCAAACGGG
>JAHDEP010000242.1 GCA_020628775.1 Rhizobiaceae bacterium
CGACCGCGCAGCTTTCGATGCTGCTGACGCTGACGGCAACGGTAAATTGACACCAACAGAATTCAAAAACCTTGGATAATTAATTTAGTGAATTCCTAAAGGCCTTTATCGGTCTTTAGGGATCATTGATTAGGTTTGATCCACTTAATCGTTTGATGTTGGGAGCCTGTACAGAAATGTACAGGCTTCGATCTTTCTGGAACCAGTTTTGGCTTTCTGGAACCAGTTTTGGCTTTCTGTTTTTGGCTTTCGCGTCTTTATCCAGCCCTCTCCCAGCTCTGATAAGCGCTCAAAAAGCTCAAGGCATAAAAAAAGAGAGATGCCACAAACATCTCTCTTTTAACACGTACCGGAATGCCACAAATCATTCCGAAAACCTAAAAGGCTCATTATGAAACATGTACATAAACCAAATAATGGTATTTTTACGGCTTTGTCAATGTCAGAAATCACTTACCCCGTAAAACCTGCGACATTGTTGCAATATCACATCACCTAATAGTTCTACTTAGGTACTGGAAATGAGTTTTAAAGACCACCATATACCTGGTGTAAGGCGCAAAACATCTAAATAGACATCCACAAAGTTTAGATCTGCGCTTTTTAGTAATCCTCTCATTTAAAACACGCGTGCTCACGCGTTTGTGCATAAGCGTTAATTTTAAATGAGCGAGTTGAGTGTTAAAACATAGTTAATGCAATGCCCTACCCCACAAAGAACTGGCATTGAAAAAACTTTATGAAACAATTCGTGCCACTACAGAAATACCACAAATATTTCGGCACAACTACAGAAAGGAATGAGTTATGAAACATGTACTATCCATCCTTGCAATCACATTCTTATCTATCAATGTTGCAAGCGCAGCACTAAATTCTGGTGAAGCGAATTATTCTTCAGGCATCAGCCCAATTACAATGACGCCGAAGGGTTCTGTTTCAATTGAGAAATACCCTGTTCTTACCGGTCCAAACTTCATGGAATCTCGTCTTTATATCAACGAGATCAACCCTAAGATCGGTTTGATCCCAACAGAGCTTATGCATTCAGCAACTTAAGTACTGCGATGCGCAGAAATGCGCTACTCAAATTTATAGATCGCCCCACCCCGCAATGTTTACCCCATATTGCGGGGTTTTTGTTGCCTGGAATTTATTGATCAAATTTGCTGAAAAGATGAGTTAAGGAACAAACGCTCCGAGTGCCAAATTTTGTTAGGCAATCAGAGCGTTTGACGTCCAAGTCTTGGGAGGATTGATCATATGTAGATCATTTTCATGGACGAATGGCGCCGCGTATTCGCGTCGACCTTACAATTTATATACGTTGAGACCCCCTCATCGGTTCACCTAGTAATTGTTCCTGAAACCTGATTTGTTAAATCGAATCATAAACATATGCGAACACACCATTCGTACGCCCTAATAAAAAGGGTAACAATTATGAATTGTTACCCCTAAGAAATTCGACAAATGATGATTTAGTATCAGCGAGAGCACTAAAAGTTTAGTAAAAGTACCATACTTACGAGTTTTTCGCCGCTGACAGGCCTTTATCCATCAATGCTTTGATCTTGGATTTTGATGTGCCGGCAACGATACGACCAAGCTCCTGATCACCATTTAGCACCAATAAAGTGGAGCGACGTGGGATCTTATATTTGGTTGAGATCTCATCGCCTGAATAGATGTCCCAATCAACGCGGACAAATACCATCTCATTATAGGCTGCATTTGCGTCACGTAGCGCATTGATCGTGCGCTTTTGCGAGGCACATGTTGTGCACCAATGCGTGGTGTAATCGATGAAGACTGTTTTGCCTTGTTTAAGAGCGCTTTGAACCACTCCTGGCTTATATTCAACGACATCTGCGGCGCTAGCAGCATTGACACCTGCAAACATCATAACAGCTGAAAATGCAGCGCCTAATGTTGCGCGACGCGTGAGTTTTGAGACAGACATGTAATTCTCCTTCAAGATTGATTTAGAGTATAACAGAAAAATCGAGCAACCAAGCTGGCAGGGTTTGCAATGCCCATCGCTCAATGATGTGGTGAATTTTAAAATAGATCATCAGGCCGACTGCAACGAAGACAACGCCTAGTATTGGTTTGGAGCGTTCTGCCAGCGATTTAAGCGCTTCTGTTCGTGAGCGAAGCGCAGATTGCGCGCCCCATGACAGCCCTAGTATCAGCGTTGAAACACCGAAGGCGAAAAACAGCATGATCAGCATTGCCCATAATAGGCTTTCACCTTGAGATGCTAACGCGATTGCACCGCCGAGCGTTGGTCCGATGCATGGCGACCAGACAGCGCCCAAAAGAACGCCACCTAAAAACTGACCTGAATTTCCGCCAAGATCCAAACCCAGCATCTGCTTGTTTGCCGCGCCCGCAACGCCTTGCGTTGCAGCTTCAAACCGCCGCGAAAATGCTGGCACCAGCAAGACCAGACCAAACATGATCATGACCAAGGCACCAATTTGCGCTAAGCGTTCTTGGGTCAGCCCAATTGAATAGCCAATTGTTGTGACAAACATGCCAAATGCCACGAAAGAAACAGTCAATCCTGCAGCTAACGCCCAAGGACCTGAACGCCCGGCATTTAATGCGGAAGCTAATACGATGGGCAATACGGGAACAACACAGGGATTAATCAGGGTTAAAAGACCCGCAAGATAGGCAAAGATGAGTTCCATCAAAAGTGTTCCCAGCTAACTGAATGTGATGCATTTGTAATTTTTTATGCGCGATTTCTCAATCGAATTTCACAACACGCATCATCACAATATCGTGTGGTTTGTATCTGTATTATCAGCTTAGCAAAGCTCAGAGTTTGATTCCGAATGTAAATATAGAGCTTTGATTTAAATCAAAAAACGCCTCGATCATGATGAGATGACCGAGGCGAAACCAAAATGCCCTAACGAGGGGGGATGTGGGGCATTCTAGGAGCACCTTTTAAACAACAGGAAAAGGTGCCTGATACCGATTATTTTATTATTTCGGTAGCAGCACTGTGTCGACAACGTGGATCACACCATTTGACTGGTCTAGATCTACAGCTGTTACTGTGCCGATGTTGCCGCTTTCGTCTTTCAATTTCACTTGATCACCATCAAGCATTGCAACGATTGTGTCGCCTGATACAGTTTCAATCTCAAGCATGCCACCTTCAGCTTCACCGATCATTTTGACCAGATCACCTGACATGATGTCACCAGCAACAACGTGTGCTGTTAGAACTTTTGTCAATGTGTCTTTGCTTTCTGGCTTTAATAGTGTGTCCACTGTACCTTCTGGCAAAGCTGCAAATGCGTCATTTACTGGAGCAAACACTGTAAATGGACCTTCGCCTTTGAGTGTGTCGACTAGACCGGCAGCTGTTACTGCTGCAACCAATGTTGAGTGTGCGTCAGATGCGATAGCTGCATCAACAACGTCTTTTTTCATGCCGCCTGCAAAAGCTGTTGCTGATGCTGCGATTGCGATAACTGAAGCTGCTGCTGTAATTTTAAGTGTATTGATCATTTTTCTCTCCAATAAGATTAGGTT
>JAHDEP010000243.1 GCA_020628775.1 Rhizobiaceae bacterium
TGGGCATCGTTCCGTTTATTCATAAGCAATATCCTATCGCAATTTTCACTCGCAAATAAGACGTAACATCACCCGGTTTGACAAATCTTGCTGACTTGATCGCAAGCTTACTGTTCACCGAGCTTCATATCCGGCGAATAGGTTTTACCTTCCACTTCTTTGCAAACCGCTTGCCCACATTGCATACGGTTCTCAGCCTGATTAAATGTATAAACAGGCGATCCGTGAAGGGTCCATCCCTTATTCAAGGCATCGGTTATGCGATGGCAAAAGCTTGAATCATCCGGACCGGACAAAAAACGGTAAAGTTTCATAATAATAACCCTAATTTGATATCAATTTCGATTTTTCAACGAGCTTCTCAGCCATCTCTAAGTGAAGGCGTTCAACCATTTTGCCATTCACTTGGATAACCCCTGCATCTTTATTTGTAGCATCCGCAAATGCATCGATAATCTCATGCGCTTCGTTCAAAGCATCGGCTTTAATCCCAAATGCTTCATTTGCAAAGTCGATCTGGTTGGGATGAATAAGCGATTTGCCATCAAAGCCCATCGCGCGCCCATCTAAGCTTTCCCGCTCAAACCCAGATGCATCTTTAAAATCATTATAAACGCCATCAATCACATCAAGGCCGTAAGCGCGCGCTGAGAGCACAATTTGACTAAGCCAATTGGACAAATATGGACGCCCTTGTTGCGGTATCACGCCAGTTTCTTTGATCAAATCATTCGTTCCGGCAACAAAACAATCTAGTCTTGTGCCCGGTGTTCGGGCATATCTAGCGATCGAAGCAACATTTAAAATACCGCGCGGGGTTTCGATCATCGCCCATAGACGTAGCTCATGCGGGGTATCCATTTCAACCAACGCATCATTAACCTCGATAATATCATCGGCTTCTGAAACCTTAGGTAATAGTATCGCTGACGGCATAATGGCGCGCACAGCTATCAAATCTTCACTACCCCAGGGGCTGGAAAGCGCGTTTATCCGGATTAAGATCTCTTTTTTGCTGTCTTTTATGCCGTTTGGAAACTTTTCCTTTAAAAAAGCCCGCAAGGTCTCACGCGCATTTTCCTTGTGTGCGGGTAAGATCGCATCTTCCAAATCGTAAATCACTACATCTGATGGCAATTGAAGTGATTTTTGCATCGCCCGTTCATTATTTGCCGGAACATACAAAACCGATCTTCTCGGACGAACAGGCCTAATAGCCTCTGGGATTTTAATATTAGAAAGGTCGTTATCACTCATATCGCTCTATTTCTTTGGTTCTTGGCGGCATCAAAACGCGTCAAATCGCTATTTCTTTCAAAAAACACTTCTTTTTCTCACATATGTTTGGTAAACGCAGCTACAAACTTCATATGGATGAAAATAATGGAAAAATTCACAACGCTCACAGGTGTTGCAGCACCTTATCCTGTCATCAACATTGACACGGACATGATCATTCCAAAAGACTACCTTAAAACAATTAAGCGTACAGGCCTTTCAGTTGGTCTTTTTGCTGAATCTCGTTTTAATGAAGATGGTTCTGAAAAACCTGATTTCGTGCTCAACAAGCCAGCTTATCGCAACGCAGAGATTTTGGTTGCCGGTGATAACTTTGGTTGCGGTTCATCACGTGAGCATGCGCCTTGGGCATTGCTCGACTTTGGTATCCGCTGCGTAATTTCAACCAGCTTTGCAGACATTTTCTATAACAACTGTTTCAAAAACGGTATCCTACCAATTGTTGTTACACCTGAAGAACTTGAAAAGCTTCTCGATGATGCAGACCGCGGTTCTAACTCAACAATGACCATTGATTTAGAAAGCCAGCAAATTAAAGGTCCAGATGGTGGCGTGATCACTTTTGATATCGATCCGTTCCGCAAGCATTGTTTGCTAAATGGCCTTGATGACATTGCGCTAACGCTTGAAAAAGCAGCTGCAATTGACACTTACGAAGGCAAATTGGGTGAAACACGTCCTTGGGCGTAAATAGGACGTAACTGACCTAACACCTTTGCGCAAGACAATCACTTTGAGCACTTTGAGGGAACGAGATGCGAAATCTAATCTCAACTGGATCGGATTTTGAAAAGACAGCTGGCTATTCGCGCGCTGTCGTTCAGGGTGATTTTTGCTTTGTTTCTGGCACAACTGGTTATGACTACAAAACCATGGTGATGCCAGAGGCGGTTTCTGACCAAACATTAAATTGCCTGGCGACCATTGATCAGGCGATAAAAGATGCAGGCTTTGAGCGCTCAGACATCATCAAAGCAAACTATATCATCACCAAGGCTGAATTTGCCGACATCGTTTTCCCAATCCTAGGGGACTTTTTCAAAGGCATTCAACCTGCCGCCACTATGATTGTGGCCGGCCTTATTAAACCCGAGATGAAAGTTGAAATAGAGGTCACAGCTTTACGCCAGACAAACTCATAATCAACTTAATCAACCAAAATAGAACAGGTATTTTCCATGACACGCAAATTATTCCTTCTTCCAGGTGACGGCATTGGCCCAGAAGCCATGAACGAAGTTCGTAAGCTCATTGCATTTATGAATGAAAAACAAAATGCAGGCTTTGAAACAGATGAAGGTCTTGTTGGCGGTTCAGCTTATGATGCGCATGGAGAATCTATCTCTGACGCTGATATGGAAAAAGCTATGGCAGCCGATGCTGTGCTATTTGGTGCTGTTGGCGGACCAAAGTGGGATGATGTTCCATATGAAGCACGTCCTGAAGCTGGTTTGTTACGTTTGCGTAAAGATATGGAGCTTTTCGCCAATCTTCGCCCAGCAATTTGCTACCCAGCGCTGGCCAATTCATCTTCTTTAAAGCCCGAAGTCGTTGAAGGCTTGGATATTTTGATCGTACGCGAATTAACCGGTGGTGTTTATTTCGGTGAGCCAAAAGAAATCATCGATCTTGGCAATGGCCAGAAACGCGGCATCGATACGCAAATTTATGACACATATGAAATCGAACGCATTTCAGGTGTTGCCTTTGAAATGGCACGCACACGCCAAAACAAAGTTTGCTCTATGGAAAAACGCAATGTGATGAAATCCGGCGTTCTTTGGAACGAAGTGGTCACAGCAACACACGGTGCGAACTATTCAGACGTTGAACTAAGCCACATGTTAGCTGATGCAGGCGGCATGCAGCTTGTTCGCTGGCCAAAACAGTTTGACGTAATTGTTTGTGACAACCTGTTTGGCGATATGTTGTCTGATATTGCAGCAATGCTCACAGGTTCACTTGGCATGTTGCCATCTGCATCATTGGGTGCACCGGATGCAAAAACTGGCAGCCGTAAAGCGCTATATGAGCCAGTTCATGGTTCAGCGCCTGATATTGCCGGCCAAGGCATTGCAAACCCAATTGCGATGATCTCTTCTTTTGCAATGTGTCTTCGCTATTCATTTAACATGGTTGATGAAGCCAATTTGGTTGAAAAAGCCATTGCCAACGTCCTTGAGACAGGCAAACGAACTGGCGACATCATGTCAGATGGCTGCTCACAAATCTCAACAAGCGAGATGGGCGATG
>JAHDEP010000244.1 GCA_020628775.1 Rhizobiaceae bacterium
ACACAAATCTGGCGTGATGTTGAAGCGATGAGCTCTGTTTTTGAGGAAATGGCAAATGGCGATGCTGATCTTAATTGTCTGATTTTAGATTTTCCGCGCAGTGATCGCTGTGAGCCAACGGGGCATGATTTGGCGTTTGATGCGCTATTACAGGCAAATCAAACAAGTCCTTCGAAATTTGCGCTCATTTCAACGATGCCAGAAAATTTGCCGGAGTTTATGGCCGAAACTGCTGTTATAAACAGAATTATTCCGTTTTTCAGCGCTGATGATGCGATGTCCGCTTTGGCCAAAACGCAGCAATGGCGCGCACCTGATAGTGTGCCTGTGCTTTTAGGTGAGGCGCCGAGTGATTTAAAAACCATCAGCGAATATGAAGCAAAATCAGAGATCAAACGAGTTGGCATCTCTGTGCCGAAGTCTGTTCATGCATCAAGCATCGAAGACGTTGAGAAGAGCTTAGATCAGCTGCAATTCCCATTAGTTTTGAAAGGCGAGGGCCAAGCACATAAGACCGAAGCAGGTCTCGTCGCACTGAATTTGCAATCAAAAGAAGACGTCATAAAGGCCGCAAGCGATATGCCCGCATCAAGCTTCATCGTTGAAGAGATGATCGGTGGTGATGTGGTTGAGTTGCTCCTAGGCATCGTTTTAGATGAAGCGCATGGATATGTTCTAACCATTGGCGCTGGTGGTATGCTAACTGAATTATTGTCCGATCAGGTGTCGCTGCTCGTACCTGCAAATCGCAATGAAATTTTACGCGCTCTTTCCACGACAAAGATACACAAGCTTTTAACAGGTTATCGCGGCAAATCTGAAAAGAACATCGATGAACTATTATCAGTCATCGATAAGTTGCAGTCCTATATTATTGAAAATGCTAATCTAATCAAAGAATTGGAAATCAATCCGTTGATGGTTTCTGAAAAATCAGCCATCGCGGTTGATGCTTTAATTGTGAGGTCAAAATGAGCGCATATCCAACCACAGGTCCCATCAAATGCATTGTTGAAGGTGCCGTCATCGAGGTCGTCTTAGATAGACCAAAAGCCAATGCGATCGATTTGGCAACCAGCCGCATCATGGGGGATATCTTCGCAAAATTCCGCGATGATCCTGAATTACGCGTGGCAATTATCAGCTCAGCGCATGAGAAGTTCTTTTGCCCAGGATGGGATTTAAAAGCTGCAGCGGCAGGCGATGAAGTTGATGGAGATTATGGTGTTGGCGGCTTTGCAGGACTTCAAGAATTGCGTGATCTCAACAAACCGGTCATTGCAGCCATTCATGGCATTTGCTGCGGCGGCGGATTTGAATATGCATTATCCGCTGATATGATTTTAGCATCAGACGATGCGACATTCGCTTTGCCAGAAATACGTTCAGGTACGGTCGCTGATGCAGCTTCTGTTAAACTACCAAAACGAATTCCTTATCATATTGCCATGGAATTGTTACTCACTGGTCGCTGGTTTGATGCCAAGGAAGCCAATCAATGGGGGATCGTCAATCATGTTTATGAGCGAGATCAACTAAATGCGGAAGCTTGGAAGCTTGCTCGCACACTCGCCTCTGGTCCACCGCTTGTTTACGCCTGCATTAAAGAGATCATCCGTGATGCGGAAGACTCAAAATTCCAAGATGCGATGAATAGGATCACCCAACGTCAGCTACAAACAGTCGATATTCTTTATGGTTCGGAAGACAATAAAGAAGGGGCAATTGCTTTTACTGAAAAGCGTGATCCTGTCTGGAAAGGCAAATAGCCGCTAAATTGCCGTTTCAAACGCTATCAGATCAAAGGTTTTCATCGAGCAGGATCTCAATTCGGATGCTTTCTTGCGCCGAATTGGGTTCTCGGGCTTCACTACGTGCACGCAATATCCGCAAAGCACTCCGCACCGCATGCCCAGGATTTTGCGCAATAATCGCATCGATCTGATCGTTTTTTAATGCCGTCTCACTAAATGGCGTGCGCTCATGCACGACAACGGTGATGTCACTTAAATTAAGCTTTTCGCACATCACTTCGATCGGAATACGCGCTTCGGAGCTCATGATATAAACACCAACGATATCATCACAATGTTCGAGCTGATTGCCGATAATACGTTTAGCGCGCGAAACTTCGCCATAGGTTTCCAATGATGGGAGAGGGCGTAGATTTTCAAACCGGGCGTTGATCACCGCATCAAAACCATGTCGTCGCTCAATGCTGTCAGATGATAGCATTGTTTCAGAAATGACCATGATCGAACCGGTTTGTGAACCGCTAAACTTACCAACGATCTTGGCAGCGGTGGCTCCCGCTGCATAGTTGTTCACCCCAACGAAATCCAATTGTGCTAAATTTTCCTGCGCAGATAAAAATTGAACAATATGTACGCCTCGTTCATTCAATCTTGAAATCGCATCACGAACGGGGGGCGATTCGGGCGCCATAATCGCTAAGCCATCAAGATCAGAGGGATCAATTGACGTGATGTAGTTGGCAACAAGGTGGGGATCACCCATATCAAGCTGCTCCACATCTGCAAATGTCATGTCAGATCGCAGTGATTTATTAGCGTGCTCAACCTGCTGAATAAGCTCTTTAAGGTATAAGTCCCCACGTTTTGGCAGGATAAAGCGGAATTTATAAGGCTTGTTACGAAGCAGGTTGACCGCTGCGAGATTGCGCACAAAGCCGATTTGTTCAATTGCTGCCTGCACCTTATCGCGAGTCTTTTGACTGACATTTGGCCTGTCATTTAAGACGCGATCCACCGTTGCTAAGCTCACGCCAGCCGCTTCAGCTAAGTCTTTTGTCGTTGGGACAATCAAAAAATTTGCCTTCCTTAAACCTTGGTTTGTAAGGCTTTCTCCTACAAATTTGCACAAAAATCAAGAAAAATGAGGTACGTACATCATTTTTTGCTTGCATTGAGGTACGAACCTCAATTATATGTCTGACAACTTGATCAAACGTTGCGCCTGTCTTGGCGAGAATTATTCAAGTTGAAAATTGAACCGAGAGCAGAAGGGTGGAGGCCTTTTTGCCATTGGACTTTTAACCATATGTGCCTCTGCATCATCTCAGAGCATAAGGGAGGATAAAAAATGAAATCCAAGTTTCTGAATTCAGTCGCTGCGACAGGCTTGCTTGCCTCAGCATCCATGTTTGGTGGCGTCTCAGCCGCGCAATCAGCAGATCTAACATTGTGTTGGGCTGCTTGGGATCCAGCGAATGCTCTTGTTGAGCTGAGCAAAGAGTTTGAAGCGCAATCAGGACACAGCATGAGTTTTGAGTTTGTGCCATGGCCAAACTTTGCAGACCGCATGCTTAATGAGCTTAACTCTGGCGGTAAACTTTGCGATCTGCTTATCGGCGATAGCCAGTGGATCGGTGGTGCTGCTGAAAATGGTCAATATGTGAAATTGAACGATTTCTTCGATAAAGAAGGCATCTCAATGGATGACTTCTTGCCAGCAACAGTAACTGGTTATGCTGAATGGCCAAAAAATTCGCCAAACTATTATGCGCTTCCAGCTTACGC
>JAHDEP010000245.1 GCA_020628775.1 Rhizobiaceae bacterium
AGAACTTCGTCAAGAACACCGTCTCTTTCAGCGTGAATGGCAGTTTCCATTTTCATTGCTTCAATGGAAAGTAGAACATCACCAGACTTGATCTCTTGACCAGCTGACACTGCAACCGTTGAAATCACACCCGGCATTGGCGCACCAACATGGTTGTCATTGCCAATTTCAGCTTTTGAACGAACAGCAGAACCAGATGCACCATGTGCACGATCAGGAACTTTGATCCGGCGTGGCTGACCGTTAAATTCGAAGAACACTGTGACCATGCCCTTCTCGTCGGTTTCACCAACAGCCAAGTTGCGCACCACAAGTGTTTTACCTTTTTCAATTTCGACAAAGGCTTCTTCACCCGCAGGTAGGCCATAGAAATATACAGGTGTCGCAAGCGTGCTCACAGGGCCATATGTTTCTGAGATAAGCGCAAAGTCAGTAAACACTTTTGGATACATCAAATAAGATGCAAACTCATTTTCATTGATTGAACGCTCAAGCTTTGTCTCAATGTCTTTGCGCTCTTGATCAAGATCTGCATCTTCGAGCAATGAGCCTGGACGAACCGTATAAGCATCTTCGCCTTTAAGCACTTTCTTCTGCAGTGCTTCCGGCCAGCCTTTTGGCGGTTGACCCAAATCACCACGCATCATTGATACAACTGATTCAGGGAATGCTACATCCTTGTCTGGATTTTCAACATCCGCGACAGTCAGATCCTGGCTCACCATCATCAACGCCATATCGCCAACAACTTTCGAAGACGGTGTTACTTTTACGATATCGCCAAACATTTGGTTGGCATCAGAATATGTCTGCGCAACTTCGTGCCAACGTGTTTCAAGCCCAAGCGAACGTGCTTGTTCTTTAAGGTTTGTAAACTGACCACCTGGCATTTCGTGAAGGTAAACTTCAGATGCTGGGCTTTGGCTGATAGATTCAAAGGCTGCATATTGATCGCGCACAGCTTCCCAATAGAAGGAGATGCGGCGGATCCATTCACTATCAAGATTTGGATCACGATCTGAACCTTTAAGTGCTTCAACAATTGAACCAAGACAAGGCTGCGATGTGTTGCCGGACAGCGCATCCATAGCTGCATCCACGGCATCAACACCGGCATCTACTGCTGCAAGCACAGTTGCCGCAGAAATGCCTGATGTATCATGTGTGTGGAAATGAATTGGCAGATCCGTTGATTCACGAATTGTTTTAAACAATAGTTTCGCAGCATTAGGCTTTAGCAAACCAGCCATATCTTTAACGGCAATAATATGCGCACCAGCTTTATCAAGCTCTTCAGCAAGTTCAGCATAATACTTCAAATCATATTTCGGACGGGCAGAATTTAAGATGTCACCAGTGTAACAAATCGTTGCTTCACAAAGCTTGTTTTCTTCGCGTACCGCATCCATTGAAACGCGCATATTTTCAACCCAGTTAAGGCAATCAAACACACGGAACAGATCAATACCGCCTTCGGCGGCTTGTTTGACGAAATGCTTCACAACATTATCAGGGTAGTTTTTGTAACCAACGCCGTTTGCTCCACGTAAAAGCATTTGCAACAAGATGTTTGGCGCAGCTTCGCGGATAAGTGACAAACGCTCCCATGGATCTTCAGTTAAGAAGCGCATGGACACATCAAATGTAGCACCGCCCCAACACTCAAGTGAGAACAAGTTTGGCAATGCACGCGCATAAGTGCCCGCAATATTTGCAATATCATGCGTACGCATACGCGTTGCCAGCAAAGACTGGTGACCATCACGCATTGTCGTATCTGTGATCAGCGCTTGCTTTTGAACACGCATCCACTTGGCAAATTTATCAGGACCTAATTCGTCCAATTTGTCTTTTGTACCCGGCACAATATCGTTTGTTGTGTATGGCACAACCGGTGGTGTCGCATCAGCTTGTGGTAATGGACGACCCTTTGTTTCAGGGTGACCATTAACCGTCACATCAGCGATATAAGTTAGAAGCTTTGTTGCACGATCCTGACGTTTAACTTCTTCAAACAGCGCAGGCGTCGTATCAATGAACTTTGTTGTATAAGTATTGTTCTTAAATTCCTCATGGCCAATGATCGCCTCAAGGAAGGTCAAGTTGGTCGCAACACCGCGAATACGGAACTCGCGCAATGCACGGTCCATACGAGAAATTGCTTCCTCTGGTGTTGGCGCCCAAGCCGTTACTTTTTCAAGCAACGGATCATAATAACGTGTGATCACAGCACCTGAATAAGCGGTACCACCATCAAGACGAATACCAAAACCCGTTGCTCCACGATATGCAGTGATACGGCCATAATCAGGAATGAAGTTCAGCTCGGGATCTTCCGTTGTAATACGGCACTGCAAAGCGTGACCATTGAGCTTGATATCTTCTTGCGCAGGCACGCCGGATTCAGGTGTACCAATCGCCTCACCATCCAAGATGTGGATCTGAGCTTTAACAATATCAATGCCTGTGACTTCTTCGGTCACAGTGTGCTCAACCTGAATACGTGGGTTTACCTCGATGAAGTAGAATTTGCCTGTATCCATATCCATGAGATATTCAACAGTACCAGCGCCCACATATTTCGTCGAACTCGCAAGCATTATTGAATAAGTCGCAAGCTCTTGGCGTTGCTCTTCAGTTAGATATGGCGCTGGTGCACGCTCGACAACTTTTTGGTTACGGCGCTGAACAGAACAGTCGCGCTCAAACAAATGCACAACATTGCCATGTGTATCACCTAGAACCTGGCTTTCAACGTGACGTGCACGCTCAACCAATTTTTCAAGATAAATCTCGCCTTTACCGAACGCTGCGATCGCTTCGCGACGCGCTTCTGTTGATTCACGCTCAATCTCATCCTCAGAACGGATAACGCGCATACCGCGGCCACCGCCACCCCATGATGCTTTAAGCATAAGCGGATAGCCAATTTCAGCGGCCATCTTTTTCACTTCATCAATATCATCAGGTAGTGGATCTGTTGCAGGCACAACAGGCACACCAACTTCAAGCGCAAGATTACGGGCAGCAACTTTGTTACCCAAGCGGCGCATTGTTTCACCACGAGGACCAATAAAGGTAATGCCGGCTTCATCACACGCGTCAACAAATTCAGGGCTCTCAGACAAAAGACCATAACCTGGGTGAATTGCATCCGCACCAGATAATTTTGCAACACGAATAACTTCTTCAATTGAAAGATAACTTTCAATTGGACCAAGATCACGATCTAAATGAGGGCCTCGGCCAATTTGATAGGATTCATCTGCTTTGAACCTATGAAGGGCAAGTTTGTCCTCTTCGGCCCATATTGCAACTGTTTTAATGCCAAGCTCGTTAGCGGCACGAAAAACACGAATGGCAATCTCAGACCGGTTCGCTACAAGAATTTTGGATATTTTCACGAATACATCTCCGTCAGATGGATCAAATTGATCGGGCAAGCCTTGGGTTTATCCCAAGCCTGGAAGTTACAGGAACTTCATAACGGGTGATGTATTGCATTGCAACATTTGA
>JAHDEP010000030.1:0-5600 GCA_020628775.1 Rhizobiaceae bacterium
GCACCTGCAAAATTGGCTTGTTGCGCCAGCTTGCTGGATTCCAGTCCTGTGCCATAGTCTTTACCTACCTATTTTACTCTATTATTTGTTAGTTTGACGGGCTTATAGCGCTAGATCTCAGCTTATGAAAGAAATATCTTGATTCTGACGTAAGAAATAGTCAATCAGCTCACGTTCCCGATGCGATAAAGACACAGAACGCGGATATCTCGGGGTATCTCTGTCTTGCAAAATCGGGGTGTGAAAGTTTGCAGTGCTTGCAACAAAATTCTCAACGCCTGTTTCGCCATAGATGTTTAAAAAACCCTGCAACACGGCATCGAGGTAGGATTGGAGTATCGGAGGATTATCTGCTGGTGGGTTTTCATGTTTATGAGCCTCATAAACGAAGAAATCACAGTCTAGATCGCGGAATTCATCAGCTATATCAATGTCTTCATGCTGAATGGTCCTGCGGTCATAATTATGTTCGCGTTTATCAACATCGGGTAGATTTTTCGCCAAATCAAAGACGATCACGCCTTTAGTCATATGACTTTTTGATGGTCGCGCGGTTAAAAGTGAAACAGTTTCAGCCCCAAAATCGACACCTGTTGGGATATCCCACATACGTTGCCAATGCTTAAGTTCTGCGGGAATACTGGCAATATATTTGGTGCGGAGAGTGTTTTCATTGACCAATGAACCATAACCGAAATAGCCGACGACCGGCTCGTTATTTGCAAATTCATGTAGTTTTTGGCGGATTTGTTTGTTCATGACGTTGGCCAATTAAGTGTTTCATCATTTAATTCAATGGATTTTTCAGCGCCGGAAAAGCGAAGCGCATCCTCGAAAACCTGGCAATAGGTTTCAATCTTATCGCCAATGAGCCCCGTGTCACCGTTGACGATATCGCGCGCAGCTCGGTAATCAAAACCTGTTTTATTGTCAAAATCAGATAGCTTACAAGGTCTAAACCAGCCATCAATCATGCCGCTAAATGCAATATGGGCGGAGATAATCGGGTCCAGTGCGAGATCATAGTTTTCAGATAGATTTATCGTTACACCAAATTTGTCTTTTAATCGGTCTTGGGCCGATAAATAGTTTCTGCGGTGGGTGATCTGTATATCACCACAGCCAACCGGGTGCTGGCCACTTTCATCACAGTTCCAATAGGGTTTTTTGACCCAACTCAAGCGACCTTCTGAAAATGCTTTTTCAAGGCGCTCGACGGATGTTTTTCTATCTGGTGAAAATGCTTCTAAAACTGGAACCATTAAAGTTCCGGTTTCGTGGTAGATCTGACCGAGAGCCGCTGCAAGATATGAAATTGGATGATGGGCATACCATTTTGCCCAAACATCCAGTTTTACATTTAAGCCGCTGATTTGTTGGCTGGATAAGCCATCAGGGAACAGGTCATTTTGTTCGGAATTCAGTCTTTGGAAAAACTGCTCACGATCCATGTGTTTTAAACTCGTTCACCGTTTTTAACGCGGTAAGTTGGGCTATACATGGTCACCAATTCTTCAGATGCGGATGGGTGAACGGCCATTGTGCGATCAAACTCATCCTTCGTCACACCTGCTTTAAGCGTAATGCCCAGCACTTGCGCCAATTCACCAGCATCTGGTCCCAAGATATGTGCACCAACCACTTTTCTATCCGCAGCATTGACGATGAGTTTCATCATCATCTTTTCTTCACGACCAGATAATGTGTGACGCATTGGTCTGAACTGAGCACGATAAACTTCCAATTCCTCAAAAGCTTTGCCGGCTTGTTCTTCTGTCATGCCGACTGTTCCAATTTCAGGCTGTGAGAACACAGCTGTTGGGATCAGCTCATGATCAGGGGAAGTTGGGTTATCTTTATAAACAGTCTCGATGAAACACATAGCTTCGTGGATTGCGACTGGCGTTAGCTGTACTTTATCAGTCACATCGCCAAGAGCATAAATATTGTCGATGTTGGTTTTGTTATACTCATCAACAACAATTGCACCGCGTGCATTCATTTCAACGCCAACTTTTTCAAGTCCAAGGCTGTCCGTATTGGCAATTCGGCCAAGAGCTAACATGACTTGCGAATATTCGCTGACATCGCCATTTTTCGTTGTGACTTTTAAATTGCTGCCAGCTGCTTTTTCAACTTTCTCAATCACATCTTCGAATTGGAAGTTGATGCCCTTGGCAATCATCGCATCCTGAAGATTGGTTCTAAGATCAATGTCAAAGCGAGATAAAACCTCAGTCCCACGATAAATCAGTGTGGTTTCAACACCTAAGCCATGGAAAATATTGGCAAATTCAACCGCAATATAACCCGCGCCTGCAATCAGAATTGATTTTGGTAATTCTTCTAAGTGAAACGCTTCATTTGATGAAATGCACAATTCATGACCGGGAAGATCAGCCATTGGGTTAGGGCGACCGCCAACAGCGATTACGATCTTTTCGGCAGTCACGGTTTCACCTGTTGCCGTGAGGCAAATTGTGTGTTCATCGACAAGTTCTGCACGGCTTTTAAACATCGTTGCATCGTTCGATGACAGACCTTTTTGGTAAAGGCCTTCAAGACGTGAGATTTCTTTGTCTTTGTTGGCAATCAGCGTTTTCCAATCAAAGGAGCTCTCACCGACTGTCCAACCATAGCCTTCTGCATCTTCAAAATGCTCTGGGAAGCTTGAAGCATAAACGAACAGTTTTTTAGGCACGCAACCGCGGATCACACATGTGCCACCGAAACGATATTCTTCTGCAACTGCCACGCGTTTGCCCATTGATGCTGCTACGCGACCAGCGCGAACACCACCTGAACCACCGCCAATTACAAATAAATCAAAATCATATGCCGCCATTTTCTGCTCCATCACAAATCTTAGATTGGCATATGGTGCTTTTAAATCATAATGCCAGCGTATCGATGATAAATTTTATGTTATTCAGAATTTGCGTTTAGCTTTTCTGACAAAACTTTAGATGATGCTTCGTTTAGATCGCGTGTGATGCCAGCACCCCAGATTTCAGCAGCGCGTAGCAATTCTCTGCCCATGCCCGGAGAAACTTTTAAAAGCTTTTTACCAGATTCAGAGTTATAAAACGTTGCGATCTCGTTGAGCTCTTCAATTGAAAAGTTCTTTGCGTAAATGTTTGCAGCTTCATTTTCTAAATCAGCGCGACGGCTTGCAAGCTTAATTGCTTCTTCATTAACTGCGATGGAAATTTCATCCGAAAAGTTTGGGTTTGCGAGCGTTAAATTCGCCTTAATCTGTTCCGCAGCACGTGGCAGGATGGAATCAAATGAGTCCGTTACAACCAGAGCATCAAGTGCTGCTTTTGCGGCAGTAATGTGCTCAGGCGTCGCATCCTGTGCAATCGCAGTGTTTACGTGCGCACCTGAAAACATCAAAGTTGCACTGATAGTTAGGATTTTGAAAAATTGCGTTTTGCTCATGATTTAAGCTCCGTCTTTTGATTACTTTGTCATGATTTTGACACCCTCAGGTGTCGCAATCACTGCTTTTGTGGCGATATCGATAAACAATCCTGTTTCGACAACGCCTGGTATAAGGTTTAAATTTTCGTTGAGTTGCTTTGCATCAGAAATACGGCCAAATGATGCATCAAGAATAAAGTGGCCACCATCGGTGATGAAGTCGGAACCATCTTCGTTTTTACGCAACACGACAGGACCTGATAATCCCAAATCTTTGCTAACTTTGGCGATTTCGATTTCTGTCGCTTTAAGGCCAAAAGGTACAACTTCAATTGGCAAAGGAAAGGCGCCTAGTGGATCAACAACTTTGGATGCATCGGCAATAACAACCATCGCCTTTGAGGCTTGCGCAACGATTTTCTCACGCAATAGCGCGCCGCCGCCGCCTTTAACAAGCTGCAATTCTTGATCTAATTCATCCGCACCATCAATGGTGAGGTCCAACTCTGGCAGCTCATCAAGCGTAAAGGTTTGAATGCCTTCTTTTATGCAGAGATTTTCTGTTTTAACAGATGTTGTCACTGCCTGAACTTTAAATCCCGCGCGTACTTTTTCACCCAGCAATTTAGTAAACTCATCTGCTGTTGACCCAGTGCCAACACCCAAACGCATTCCATTTTCCACAAGTTGCAAAGCTTCTCGCGCTGCCGCTATTTTTAACTCTTTTGGATCCATTAGTCTCAACCATTATTCGATATTTCTCGCTGGTAGCATGCCAGGCCAATGCTCGCAAAGGAAATTCGCAAATTATCTCAGACAATTCTTGGACATTGACTGGAAAATCCGTTACCAGCTTGACCAATTCCAATGATTAAAGGTGAGTTATGTCCAAGAAGTTGATTGTATTTGATTTAGACGGAACACTGTTGGACACATCAAACGATCTGTTGGATTGCGTTAATCATTGCTTGTTGTCTGTCGATTTAAAGCCTGTCGTTTATGAAGATCTGACATTCTTAGTGGGGCAGGGTGCACGCGCGATGATCACCCGGGCTTTTGAGCTGAACAAAGCTAATTTGAGCGAAGCAGAACTTGATCGACTGTTTGATCTTTTCATCGAATATTACACAGATCATATGCCGGGCACATCAACGCCATATGAAGGGCTATTTGACGCGATGGATCGGTTGTCTTCTGCAGGTTACCGACATGCGGTTTGTACAAATAAACACGAGGGAATGGCTCGTAAGTTATTGGAACTATTATCTTTATCTGATCGTTTTGATGCGATTACAGGCGGTAATACATACCCCTATCGTAAACCGGATGCACGCCATCTACTCAACACGATTGAACTTGCGGGTGGCCGTGCTGAACAGTCTATCATGATCGGAGATTCAAAGAACGATATCTATGCCGCACAAAATGCCAGTGTTGCATCAATTGCGGTATCGTTTGGGTTTAGCGATGTTCCCGTGGAAACACTAAATCCAAGTGTCGTTATAAACAATTACGGCGAGCTCACTGTGGAACTCGCCGATCAATTGATAAACAGCAATTAGATTGGTGTTGGTTTATTAAGCCCCAACACGTGACTTAATTGTCGTGTTATAGGCTTTTTCAAGCGCTTTATCGCGACCATATACGTCTTCGAAATATTCAACTTCACCAGTTTCAGCATTCGGCCAAGCAGTGAAATATGCCACATGTACCGGAATTGTTTTCTCAACAAACACAGTCTTGTTTTTACGTGGCGCGATGTGGTTGTTGATCTCATCAACTGATGTACCTAAAACCGCAGCTGCCATTGCCTTTGGATCATGAAGACGAACACAACCGTGGCTGAATGCGCGTGTGTCACGACCAAATAGCTTCTTGGCCGGTGTGTCATGCATATAAATTGCATGTTTGTTCGGGAACAAAATTTTCAACTGACCCAGAGCATTTTTTGGTCCAGGAGGCTGACGAACACCAATAGAGCGCGTTGAGCTGAGTGAAGACCAGCTGATCGAGCTTGAAGATGTTGAACGCCCGTTATAGCTCACTTGATAGCCCAAACGGTCTAGATAAGATGGATCTGCACGTAGTTTTGGCAACATCTCATTTGTAATGATTGATTGCGGAACACCCCAATATGGGTTGAATTCAACCTTTTCAATTTCATCACTAAAGAAGTT
>JAHDEP010000030.1:5700-7875 GCA_020628775.1 Rhizobiaceae bacterium
CGACACGCATTTCAAGCTCTGGCTTGTGATTTTCGAAATATGTCACTTTATATGCCGGAGCATTGATAAATACATGCTTGGCCGCAAATTTAGACGGTAACCAACGTGCACGCTCCATAGCATAGCGAAGTTTGTTGATTTTCACTTCGTTGGAATCTTCGACCAAAGCACGGATCGTTTTTTTACCTACGATACCGTCAGCAGCAAGATTGTTTTCTTTCTGAAAGGCTTTCACGAGTTCAACGAGCTGCGGGGTATATTCATCATTACCAAGATAGGTATTGAGCTGATACGCCATATCCGTTTTTAGCTGTTCAGAGCCTTTAACACGGATCGCCATGATAATGTTGCGAAGCTCTGGGTTTTTCGTGCCTGGTTTGAGGAACGTTCCATCAGCAATTGTGATGCGTTCTTTTTCATCTGCACCCAATAGCTCAACCATTTCGCTTTTTAGCGTATTAAAATGGTCACCTTGAGGGCTGTAGAAAGCAAGTGTTGCCGCTGGATCAGCAGAATAGGCCATGCGAACAATGACATTGCTGAGTTCAGGCGTTTTACGTTTGAAATCATGGTAGCCGGAAATTCGGTTTGGATCGATAAGTCCGCGCTGTGAATCAACAACATAGCTTAAGATTGCAGCTGAGAATTCCATCTCAAAGCGCATTAAGTCTGGCCAGTTTGTTTCACCCGTTTCAAGCGAGGCAACCGGCATCTCAACTTGATAATTTTCTGCAGGCAAACCGATATATTCCGCATCGGCCAACACTTTCATGATGGCTTTTGCTTGATCGTTTAAACCTTTGTCACTTACCCAGCGGTATTTTGGTGATTTAGAATATGTTGCGACCAACGCGTCTGCGACTTCTGGCAGCACTTTAAGTTTTAGTGATGCAAGAGCATCATAACCTAGTGCAAACGGTGTTGGCTCAGCAATTACTGTTGGTGCTTGCGTTGCATCACCTTCGGTGTTTTCCGCTTGAACAGCACCTGTTGTAACAGGGTCAGTCAGCGTTGCTAATTTCGCTACGACCAATTTATCCGCACGATAGGTTTTATAACTTGGGCCTTTGATACGAGGCGGCTTCTTTTTAAGCGCTTCTTGACGGGCTAATTCTTCCTGTCTTCTGCGTTCTGCTTCTTGACGTTTTTTGCGTTGTCCACCACCAAAAATAGCCTGTAGAAGGTTTTGGGCGGACGCATCTTGCACCATAATTGGTAGAGGCGATGTTTCCATCAGCGCGAATGCTGACAAGATAAATACCGAGCGCGTAGCAAGCTTACGTATCAATTTTTTACCCTTTCACGAGTGTTCCCGACGAATGTTTAACCGATGATGACGATGAATTAAAGAACATCTTATTAATTTTATTAAATTTTGTGAAACTTGTGATCAAATATTGCACTGCAAACAAGTTCTTGTTGTCGAATGCGTCTTTTTTGACTAGATGATGTGACAACAAATTGCGTTTCATCGCAAACGAGCCGAAAACATAAAGGGAAATCAAATGACACAAACCCGTGCAGAATCAGACAGCTTTGGCGTTTTACAGGTACCATCGGACAAATATTGGGGAGCACAGACGCAGCGCTCTTTGATGAATTTTCCAATCGGCTGGGAAAAACAACCTGTAGCGATTGTTCGTGCGCTGGGCGTGATCAAGCAAGCATGTGCGCAGGCAAATGTAGAATTGGGTTCAATGGATGCTGAAATCGGCAACACAATTGCAAAAGCTGCAAGCGAAGTTGTTGAAGGTAAACTTGATGACCATTTCCCGCTTGTGGTTTGGCAAACTGGTTCTGGCACGCAATCAAATATGAACGCCAATGAAGTGATTGCTAACCGTGCGATTGAAATGCTAGGCGGTGAGATTGGGTCTAAATCTCCGGTTCACCCAAATGACCATTGTAATATGGGGCAATCATCAAACGATACATTCCCAACAGCAATGCATATCGCCATTGCCATGACTGCACGCGATGTTTTGCTACCTGGTTTGGAAAAACTTCATGATGCACTGGTTGAAAAAGCTAAGTCTTTTGAAGAGATTATCAAAATTGGCCGTACGCACACGCAAGATGCGACACCGCTGACACTTGGGCAAGAGTTTTCAGGTTATGCGTTCCAGATTGAGCAGGGGATTGCGCGTGTTAAACAAGCATTGAACAATATCTATG
>JAHDEP010000030.1:7975-21407 GCA_020628775.1 Rhizobiaceae bacterium
TTCCAGATTGAGCAGGGGATTGCGCGTGTTAAACAAGCATTGAACAATATCTATGCGCTGGCGCAGGGCGGCACCGCTGTTGGTACCGGACTTAACACTAAGAAAGGCTGGGCCGAAATGGTTGCAGCTAATATGGCCGCCATTACGGATCTTCCGTTTTATACAGCGCCAAACAAATTTGAGGCCTTGGCTGCCCATGATGCATTGATTGAAATGTCTGGTGCATTGAAAACTGTTGCTGCTAGCGCATTTAAAATTGCCAACGATATTCGTTTGTTGGGATCTGGCCCACGTTGTGGCTTGGGTGAATTGGTGCTGCCGGAAAATGAGCCTGGATCTTCGATCATGCCAGGTAAAGTAAACCCAACGCAGTGTGAAGCTCTAACGCAAGTTTGTGCGCATGTGATGGGTAATGATGCAGCGGTTGGTTTTGCAGGGTCTCAAGGGCATTTTGAACTGAATGTTTATAAACCAATGATGGCTTATAACGTATTGCAATCTATGCAGCTTTTGGGCGATGCGTCTGTAAGCTTTGTGGATAAATGTGTTGCAGGTATTCGCCCTGACGAAGATAGAATCAGCAAGCTTATGTGGGAAAGTTTGATGCTTGTGACCGCTCTTGCACCTGAAATTGGCTATGATAATGCTACCAAAGTTGCAAAAACAGCGCACAAAAATGGGACAACTCTTAAAGAAGAAGCAATGAATCTTGGATTTGTCGATGAAGAAACATTCGACCGCGTGGTGCGTCCAGAACAGATGTTAGGTCCTAAATAACTTAGTTTTGAAGACAATTTAGCCATTCAAAGAACGCTCGAACTTTCGGGCGTTTTTTATTTTTATGGGATTTCTGAAACCATATTAACAGTTCGCCAACACTTTCCAGCTAATTTTAACGAAAGCAAGTATTCGCTTTTGCGGGTAAAGCGGATCAATATTAATAAAACGAGGTTGGGAACTCATGAATACAGCGTCAATAGTGGTCGCAACGATGCACAAACGGGGCATCTCGGGATTGCCGCGAAATTATGAGCTGGTTTATGAGGCTCTAAATAAAAGTAATCCCAACTTAACCCGTGAATTTGCCGCGCTAGGAAGTCAACCCTCCCAGGTTGACCTTGACGAGATTGGTAAAAAATATTTCGCGCACCATCATCATGACGGTGTTGTTTCTAACGCTCAGGAAAAGATCTCGGGCGAATTGGACGAGCTGATTGGTCGCTTGAACAAAGAAAACAACACTTTGCAGGACTACAATAAGGTTCTTGATGACAATGCAAGCCGTCTCGATACAATGGCTCGTAACCCGCGCAATAAAGACATTTTGAGCATCACGGATGCTTTGGCTCAGGCAACTGGCGACAAAATTGAAAACAGTAAGCAGATCATTGATCGCGTGTTGTTGGCAACAAAAGAGCTTGCCCAGGTTAAAGAGCAGTTGGATGAATATAAATCCATTGCTAACACAGATCCGTTGACGCGTTTGCCAAACCGTCGTGCGTTTGATGAAGCTATGTCAAATATCTATGACAGCAATATTTCCATCTCAACAAGTGCGCTTATCCTATTAGATATCGATCACTTCAAGCAGTTCAACGATACGCATGGTCACCCAATAGGGGATCGCGTGCTAACGGTTGTTGCGAATGCGATGAGCAAGGAACTACGTCAAGACTCACTTATTGCCCGTACGGGTGGTGAAGAATTTGGTATCGTTGTTTCAAATACCTCTCCTGGCAGTGTTGAATTGGTTGCAGAACGTATTCGTATGGCCGTTGAGAAGACATCACTAAAAGACCGTAAGTCTGGCATGGACTTTGGTAAGATTACCATTTCGCTGGGTGTTTGCATGGCAAGCCAATGCGATAATGCTGATCAGCTTTATGGTGCTACCGATGAAGCTCTTTATCTCTCCAAGAATAAAGGACGTAATCAGGTGCAGGTATATGACGCTGAGCGCATGGGTAAATCATCCAACAAACGAGCTATGTATCGCGATACATAATCGCTCGGCCGGTAGTGGCTTTTCATAGTATTCAAATAATAAAACCGTCTGATTATATCAGGCGGTTTTTTTTGGTCTGAGTGATTTACAAAATCATTTGATATAGCGTGCTAGAACGATTTCATTCGCACTATATTGGCTCTAAAGCTTGGGTGTTGTGATGTGCCGACTACAGTTTGCCTGTAGGTTCGTCGTCTTGGAGGAATTTAGGTCCGACAATACGTACTTTGCGGTCAGCGTCTTCCAACGGCTTACCGGTGCGATTGACGCTAGTGATAGCTTTGATGTCTTCATCTGATAGATTACCGGCAAGGTTGGAGATTGTTTCAGGGTCTTCGCCCCGATCAATGCGCTCAACTGGGACGACGGTTAAACCAGATGTTGCAGCGTTTTCCACATCACCTTTTTCTTCTCGCTCTCGCAAGACCCGTTCACGACGCGCCATTTCAGCGTGGAATGCAGACATATTACACGAACACGCTTCCGACCTTGGCCCTGAAGTGGTTCGGTAAGAAAATGCATAGGGTTGATTTGTATAGGCCTGGCCACCGCGATAGGAAATCATATCTTCGCTTTCCTGATCTCGTGATCGATGGAAGAATAGATTTGTCTCGGTGCCTGGGCACATCAATTGACACGCTAACTCATCACGCTCGAACGAGGAGGGGGATGTGTTTGATGAAATAGGAAAGAAGAAACCGTCACAGGAACGCACACACATGGTGCGGTATTGTCCGATGTTTCTGGCTGAATTGGGCAGAGTAACCACGCGTTGTCTTGGTTTACGTCCGCCACTTTCACCTAAAATACGCACACCGTTACCAAGTTCGCGCCCATTATTACCAGGCGCTGCAGGTTTTGGATCCGTTGAAACATTTATGATCTTACTACTGGTGCAATTAAATGCTTCGAGGCGCGCATTAATTTGCTCCACTGTAAGTTTGCTTGTTTGTGGGTTCAGATTTTTTCGCGCTGCAGTTAGCTTATCGAGATTAGCCTGCATTTTGTCTTTGACTGTTTCAAGCTTTTCACAAGCTTGATCGGCATTATCGCCGCTGCAGCTATATCTGCGCAAATCACCCTCAAGCTTTGCCAACATTTTGGTCTGTTGTTTAATCGCCGTTGAGTAACGTTTGATCTTTTTTGAAGTTGATTTCGATGCGCTAGCTGTTTGAAGTTCAGCATGTAAACTTTCGCACGATTCAAGGTTTTGCGCAAAACCGACAGTCGGTATTGCGAAAAAACTTGTAGCCAGAAGGGCACCTATCAGCTTTTTCATCGTTCTTACTCACAACTCAAGCTATTGAAAACGCGTTATCTAGCTTAATTATAGTGGTAAGAGATTAGCATCTTGTAAACGATACTGTGATGAACGCTGATAGGCCTGTTTTTATTAGCTAGCCGACCGCTGAGGAAGCTTCGACCACAGACAGCGTTGCAATGTTGACGATACCGCGTGATGTCACCGATGGTGATAAGATATGCGCAGGTAATTGTGTCCCTAGCAAAATCGGTCCCACATGCAATGCACTTAACATGGTTTTTGCAACGCCCAAGGTAATGTTGGCGGAATCAAGATTTGGGAATACCAAAAGGTTTGCTTCACCTTTTAGGTGACTATTTGGCATGGCTCTGCTGCGCAAAACCTCAGAAATTGCTGCGTCACCCTGCATTTCGCCATCTGATTCAAGCTCAGGGGCTATCTCGCGCAGGATTTTGGCAGCTTCCCGCATCTTTTTCGCCGTTGGTGTATTGTGTGAACCAAAGTTTGAATGTGAGACGAGCGCGACTTTTGGCACGATGCCAAAGCGTCTGATTTCTTCAGCCGCTAGCACTGTCATTTCTGCGAGTTCCTGAGCTGATGGATCAAATGTCACATAGGTATCAGTCAAGAATGTTGCCCCACGCTGGGAAATCAGCAAACTCAGTGTTGATAGATCGGTGACACCCTCTTTGACACCAATAATCTGACGAACATACTTTAAATGGTTGGCATATCGACCTTCAAGTCCGCAGACCATTGCGTCCGCATCGCCTCTTTTAACCGCAAGAGCGCCAATGACAGTCGTATTTGTGCGAACAATAGTGCTGGCTGCCTCAGGGTTGATGCCCTGACGTCCAACGAGTGAGAAATAGGTGTCCACATAGTCACGATAACGCGGATCGCTCTGCGGGTTCACAATTTTTAAGTCTTGCTCCATGTTCAAGCGCAGACCAAAGCGGCGAAGACGTTGTTCAATAACCTCTGGACGTCCAACAAGCGTTGGTTCAGCAACCTTTTCCTCGATTAAGACCTGAGCTGCGCGTAATACGCGCTCATCTTCGCCTTCACAGAAAATAACCCGTTTGCGCTCTGCACCGCGTGCTGCTGCGAAAACAGGCTTCATGACAAAGCCGGAACGGAAGACAAATCTGTTGAGCTTATCGACATAGGCGTCCATGTCTTCAATCGGGCGCACCGCGACGCCAGATTTTTCCGCTGCAATGGCAACAGCTGGCGCAATGCGAAGGATCAAGCGTTGATCAAAAGGTGAGGGGATTAGGTAATTGGGGCCAAAGACCGGCGTTTCGCCAGAATAAGCTTGCGCTGCAAGCTCTGAAGGCTCTTCACGAGCAAGCTCGGCAATGGCTTTCACCGCAGCGATTTTCATCTCTTCATTAATCGTACGTGCGCCGCAATCCAGCGCACCTCGGAAAATATATGGGAAACATAAAACGTTATTCACCTGATTTGGGAAATCAGATCGACCCGTACAGATCATCGCATCAGGACGCGCTTCTCGCGCAATTTCAGGCATGATTTCAGGTGTTGGGTTCGCAAGCGCTAAAATAAGCGGCTGCTTCGCCATTTTTTCAAGATATTCAGGTTTTAAAACCCCTGCCGCTGACAATCCGAGGAAAACATCAGCATCACCGATGGATTCTTCTAACTTACGGTGATCAGATTTTTGAGCGTAAATGGATTTCCAGCGATCCATTTGCGATGTGCGGCCTTCATACACGAGACCTTCGATATCATGCACCCAGATGTTCTCGCGTTTTGCGCCCATGGATACAAGAAGATTAAGACATGCAAGGGCTGCAGCTCCGGCTCCCGATGTGATAATTTTCACATCTTCAATGTTTTTTCCAGCCAGCTCAATTCCGTTTAAAACCGCAGCTGCCACAATAATCGCAGTCCCATGCTGGTCATCGTGAAATACTGGAATATCCATAATCTCACGAAGTTGCTCTTCAACCTCGAAACATTCGGGTGCTTTGATGTCTTCAAGATTAATGCCGCCAAAGGTCGGTTCAAGCGCGGATACAACTGACACCATCCGATCAACGTCATTGGCATCCATTTCAATATCAAAAACATCGATATCGGCGAACTTTTTAAATAAAACCGCTTTCCCTTCCATCACCGGTTTTGAAGCAAGTGGCCCGATTGAACCAAGCCCCAACACGGCTGTACCATTGGAAACAACGGCGACGAGATTCCCGCGGGCTGTATAAAGTGCTGCGGCGTTTGGATCTTCTGCGATTGCACGACAAGGTGCAGCAACCCCTGGGGAATAAGCCAGGGCCAAATCCCGCTGGTTACCCAGTGGTTTGGTGGCTTGAATTTCTAATTTTCCGGGTTTTTGATAATTGTGATAAAATAGTGCCTGGCTATCGAGATCGTCTGACTCTTGTTTTTGTTTAGTGTTTTCACCATTATCCATCAAATTTTATCCCATAGGCTAATTATAACTGCGACTCATTGCCATAATTGCATAAATGAACATGAAATAGCTACATTCTTTCGCGCTAAACTATGTTGCAAAAAATGAAAATTCGATTTGCGTAGTAAAGATGCGCAATATAGGTCGGTGACATTCTGTTTCTTTATGTTTAAAACAGCTTCCATGAGTGATAAAGCCAGTCAAAACAGTACAAGTCTTGCGCGATTTGAGTTGATCGAAAATGATGCGACTTGCGTTGTGCAGATGATTGGCGATTGGCGACATGAGAAAATTGATAATGTCGCAGTGGAATTCCCGATTATCGCGAATGACATCCCACAAAAACAGCTAACTTTAGACATGTCGAGTGTGACAAATTTCGACACAGCAGGCGCTTGGTTGGTGCATCAACTTACAAATGCGTGTGATGCCAACGGTATCGCTTTTGAGTTGACGGGCGCGAATGAAAAGAACATGTCGTTGCTTTCTAAAATTCCGGCAACTTTGGCGGATCCGAGTTTAGATGATGATGACAATAAGCTTGGTGTTTTTCAGCGCATTGTCGATAGATTCATCAATGGCTGCCGCGCTATCTATTCAGATATCATCATGGGCCTCAATATTTTGGGAGCGACCATCCAAGGTGGGCAGCTTAAAGAAGGGCGCAATACGGGCGCTTCACCAGCTGCTATTGTCACACAAATGGATCATATCGGTGTACGGGCGATTCCAATTGTGGTGTTAATGTCACTCGCAATTGGCGCGATTATTACCCAGCAATCTGCCTTTCAATTGCGTGCATTTGGGGCAGAAGCCTTTGCGGCTGATCTCGTCAGTGTGTTGCAGTTACGCGAAGTGGGTGTGTTGATCACTTCCATTATGGTTGCGGGCCGTTCTGGTAGTGCAATCACGGCTGAAATTGGCTCCATGAAAATGCGCGAAGAAGTGGATGCGCTCAAAGTTATGGGTTTAAATCCTGTGGGTGTTCTGGTCTTTCCGCGGATCATTGCTCTGCTTGTCGTTTTGCCATTGCTTACAATCATAGCCAATTTTGCTGCGCTATTTGCGTCTGCATTGGTGCTGTATTTTTACTCCGAAGTACCATTTAACGTGTTTTTATCCCGAATGAAGGCATTCATCGATTATACAACACTTACCTCGGGCATGATTAAAACACCTTTCATGGCTATTATGATTGGCATAATTGCAGCTGTTGAGGGTTTAAAAGTTGGCGGCAGCGCTGAATCATTGGGACGCAGAGTAACGGCTTCTGTTGTGAAGGCCATTTTTCTGGTCATCGTTATCGATGGTGTGTTTGCAATATTCTTCGCAGCGATTGATTTTTAAGGGATGATGTGATGAGCGACACCCTGTCTACCGATAGTAAGTTAGAAGCCCAAAATGACAAAATCATTTTGTCAGCACGAGGTATTTCAGTTGCATTTGGTGAACATCAGGTGTTGGAAAATTTAGACCTCGATGTTCATCGCGGCGAAATTTTAGGTTTTGTTGGCGCATCAGGTACAGGTAAATCGGTTTTGATGCGCACCATGCTGCGCCTGATAAAGCGTCAAGCGGGCAAGGTGCAAATTCTGGGTAAAGACTATGATGGGATTTCAGATCAAGAGCGTATCGCAATTGATATGCGCTTGGGTGTTTTGTTCCAACAAGGTGCGCTATTTTCATCACTAACCGTCAAAGAAAACATTCAAGTGCCAATGCGTGAATATCTCAATATTCCGCTGGCTTTGATGGATGATCTCGCTCGTTTAAAAATTGAGTTGGTTGGACTGGCTCCAAATGCGGCAGATAAGTACCCGTCGGAGCTTTCAGGTGGCATGATCAAACGCGCAGCTTTAGCGCGAGCGTTGGCGCTCGATCCGGATCTTTTGTTCTTAGATGAGCCAACATCGGGTCTTGATCCAATCGGTGCTGCAGAGTTTGATGATCTCATTGCAAAATTACGCGACACACTGGGTCTCACCGTTTATATGGTGACTCACGATTTAGATAGTCTGTTTTCTGTTTGTGACCGTATAGCAGTATTAGGCCAGAAGCGTGTATTGGTCGCGGGTGATATTGATACAATGCTTGCATTTGAAGATGACTGGGTGCAATCCTATTTTAGAGGTCGACGAGCGCGGTCAATTGTTCGTCTAGAAGGGTCGTAATGAATGGAAACTAGTGCCAATTATATCCGTGTGGCTTTGTTAGTCGTACTTGTTACGGCTGCTGCATTTGGATTTGTTTACTGGTCTGAGGATCTCTATCAGAGCGGTGACTACGCGCAAGTTGAAGTGCAAATTCCTGGATCTGCATCGGGCCTGAGTGCTGGTTCGCAGGTGCGGTTTAACGGCATTCAAGTTGGTCAGGTCAGAAGTGTCAATATTGATATGACGCAGCCTAAATATGTTAAAGCGATTGCTGAAGTTTCAGTTGACACGCCAATCAATGGTTCAACTATCATCAAGCTTGAAGCGCAAGGTTTAACCGGAACTTCTACACTTGAAATTTCGACACCTGAAGGCGCAGGAACCGATATTCTTCAAAAGGCCTTCGAGGAAAGTAGGAGCCTTTCATTTGAAGCTTCTCCTTCTGGTATTGCAAACCTGTTAGAAACTGCTGAAAGTATTATGGCACGAACAGATGCCATTGTTGAGCAGGTGGAGAATTTCGTCACCACAGCGCAAGATCCGATCAATGCGACACTTCAAAATGCAGAGACCTTTTCAAAGGCGCTCACTGATAATGCCGAAGGGATCGATGAGTTCTTGAAAAGCGTATCCGGGCTAACAGGAACCATTCAGACATTATCAACGCGTATTGATGGAACGTTGGCGTCAGCGGATCGTTTGATTACCGCGATTGATCCTCAAAAGATTGATAACACCTTGGCTAATTTTGAAAAGTTGAGCGGCGAAGCAACAACGTCTTTAGCAAAGATTGATAAGCTGATTTCTGAAGTGCAGCCGGGGCAAATTGGTGAAACGGTGAAAAATATCACTGCAGCGAGCAATGATGCGCGCGAAGCTATCGAACAGGCGAAAGCTGCAATCTCGGGCATTGGTGAAAGTTCTGAAGATATCTCGAAGATGATTTCCGATGTGTCTGAAACTGCGCAAAAACTAAATGCTGCAAGTGGCAAGGTCGATGCGTTGCTCTCTGAAGTTCAACCGGGACAGATTGGCAAGACACTTGAGGACATTTCAACAGCAAGTGCAGATGCGCGTATTGCGCTGGCAGAGGCTAAAAAGGTTGTTGAAACTGTTGGTGGTCGCTCCGGCGATATTGATGAGATGATTTCAACGGTCGGTGAGACGGCTAAAAAACTCAACAGCGCGACGGAAAAAGTTGATACTTTGCTAGCTGAGGTTGATCCTGCGATTGTTCGTCAGGCGCTTTCCGATATTTCAACTGCGGGAACCGATGCGCGTGAAACGCTTGCAGAAGCTAAAAAGGTTGTTTCAAGCGTCGGCGGGCGTTCTGATGATATCGATCAGATGATCACAGATGTAAGCGAGATCGCAAAGCGACTCAATGCTGCCTCAACCCGCGTTGATGGCGTGTTAGCCAAGCTAGATGGGTTTCTTGGTGAAGGAGATTCTTCTAGCTTAATGGCAGAGGCACAGGAAACGCTTAAGGCGTTTAAAGATGTTGCAGCGAACTTGAACCGCAGAATTGGTCCGATTGCGAGCAATTTGGAACGATTTACGGGTTCAGGGCTACAGGATGTTGAGGCATTGGTTGTTGAAACACGTCGTTCTATCTCAAGGATTGAACGTAGTATCACTGAAATTGAGAAAAATCCTCAGAGGCTAATTTTTGGTGGTGAAACGGTCAAACAGTTTGACGGTCGCACCCGACGTTAAGGGTTTATAAATATCTCACTTTGGTTTATGTATGGGTCGATTTTAATGTTGGATGTGAAACTGTTGGAGAATTGTGGTGTTGCGTAGTCTCTTAGCTTTATCGACATGCTTGATGCTAGGCGGTTGCGTTTTGGGTGGCGGCAATGCGTCTATCCCCGATACATTCACTTTGTCTCAGCAAGATGTTGATGCCTCGCAGAAGGCGCGCAACTCTCGCCGTCAAATTCTAATCGCAGAACCTGTGGCTTTAAAAACGCTTGATAGTGATCAGGTTGTTGTCCGCACATCGCCATCGGCCGTGCAATATCTTGCAGATGCGCAATGGAACGATCGATTACCTCGCGTTTTCCAATCCAAGCTTGCACAAGCTTTTGAGACCTCAGGTCTTGTCGGTGGAGTTGGTTTGCCGGGCGAGGGGCTTGCAATTGATTATCAGATCGTCACTTCAATTCGGGCTTTTGAAATTAATATTGCATCACCTCGATCAGCAGTAGTTTCAATCTCGGTAAAGGTCTTAAATGATCGCAATGGTGTTGTCAGAGCGCAGCGGATCTTTGGATCAGAAGTCACTGCCGCCGGCACCGGAAATGATGATTACATTTCAGCGCTTGATTTAGCGTCGACCATCGTGACACGTGACATCGTTGCTTGGGCTGCAAAATACGTTAGATAATCATCTGTTTCTTACACACATTAAAAAAGCCGCTTGAAGATATCTCCAAGCGGCTTTTTCTTTGTTGGTATATTCGGTCTTACTTCAGACGTCCACTTGCGTGGGCAAGCATTGTGTAAACTTTGCCGGTATCTGATGTTAAATAGCTTTGGCCAATCACATTGCTTGGGTCATTGCGAGACACATCAGAAAGCAGTTTTTCAAAGTCGGTCATGTAACGATCAACAGCCTTGCGGAACTCAGGTTCGCGCGCATATTTGGACTGAATGTCGTCAAATGTCTTCTGGCCTTTAATGGTGTAAAGGCGTCTTGTGAAGATATCACGCTCACCACGCTGATATCTCTGCCATAGTTCGACAGACGCATCATGATCGATCGCGCGCGCGATATCCACTGACAGTGAGTTAAGCGATTCAACAACATGTTGCGGTTTACGCGGCTGGCGCGTTGGCTGAGCTTGAGGCGCCGGAGCTTCTTGCGTATCAGCACCTTTGATCAAGTTGCTAACCCAGCGCGCATCGTCGTTGTTTTCAACAACTGCATCACGGGTTGGGCGCAATTCTTGTGCACCGATATCAGCTGCCGCAACGCGCTCACGTGGGCGAGAGTTTGATGATCCACCACTTGAAGAAGGTGAGGCGTTTGCATCAAGTGTTTGCGTTGATTTCGACACCAGCGATGACAATTCTTGTAGCGCTTCAATTTGCTGTGCAACGGCACGGCGCATGGCTGCAGCGCTTTCGCGAGTTTCTTCAGGTAGATCAAACGCGCCTTTTTTGAGCTCATTACGTGTGTCGCTCAATTCCTGGCGAATGCTACCCGCTGTCACGCGAATTTCTTCGGTTGCACCTGAGAAGCGGCTAACAGCTTCATCAACTGCTTCACGCAATGTGTTGCGAAGAACTTGCGCAGCGTTGACTGAGCGCTTCTCTGTGTCTTTGATCAGGCTGTCGACATCATTGACCGAAGATTTTAATTCGCGGTCGATTGTACCAGCTGCGTTTTGAGACAATGTTGCCGCTTGGGTAAACGCACCATCTACGATATCGATCAATGAACGCATGTTGCGTTCAACATCTTCTGATCGCGCCACAAGGCTTGATGAGAGGCGATCAAGCGCATCTTTACGCTCATCCATAGTCGATGAAAGTCTGTTCTGTGCTTCACCAAGTAAATCAGTCGCCGATGAAAGAACAACGGAATGCTGTTCAAAGTGCTGACTTATATCTGCGATCTGAGCAAGGGTCGTGTTTGAAATACCACCAAGCTGGCTGATATTCTTAGACAAGATGTCTGCAGAATTTGCCACAAGGCTTGAAGCTTGCTCAGTTGATTCAGTCAGATTGCCTGCTGTTTCATTCAAACGCGTATTGATGAGTGAAATATTTGCAGATGCCTGATGTATCGTATCATTAATCGTTGTGCTGCTCTCATTCATCTTATCAACGATGATCGCAGTATTTTGAGCAAGGCTAGCACTTGCATCGCGCACCGCCGTCAGTGTTTCACTTGAGCGTGTTGCGATAGCATCAATAAGCGCTTGGTTTTCAGCTTTCAGCTGTTCAGCACCTGCTTGAGCTGTTTCACGAAGCGCCTGTGTCGCATTCGTTGTTGTTTCAGTGATTTCATCAACCAGCGGGCTGAGTTTCTCACCCATGAAGTTTGCAAGGTTGTTTGTATTCTCAGACAACTTCGCATTCAACTGGTTAGTGACCGTTGAGATTTCCTGCATCTTCGCAGCTTCTGATGTTAATGCGCTGACATTCTGACCCATGATTTGTGTATGGGTACCCAGTTTACTCTCGATGTCTTTTGAGAACGCACCAATGTTTTCAGAAAGCTCATTTGAGCGAATGCTCAATGCTTCATCAAGATGCGATGCTGCAGCATTTACATTCTGAGATAGCTCTTGCGTTCGGCTTGATAGTTTACCATCAAGTTCTGAGGTGAGGGCATTAAAGTTCTCTTTCAACTCATTTGAGCGTGAGGACAAAGTGCCATCCAGTTCAGATGTAAATGATGAAACGCTTTCTGTCATACGCTGGGTATGTGCGCCTAGTTTTTCATCGAGAGACTGGTTCAACTCTTCGCTTGACTTGCTAATTGTATCGCCAAACTCGCTAGTAACCTCGCGAAGTGCAGCCTGTGCACGTGCAGCTTCTTCCGTCAAATCCGTTGTGGCAGATGACACACTTGATTTAAGCGTGCTTGCAAGTGAGATGGCTTGTTCGCCCAAAGTGGTTGAAACACGATCGAGACCATCGGAAAGTGTAGAATTTAAGATACCGAAGCGTTTTTCAACGTGATCAGTTTTCTGCTCAACAGCATTATCAATAGAAGTCATTGCATCCAGTGTTTGCTCAGTCATTGAAGCAGCGTGCTGTTCAACTTTCTGAAGCGAATTTTCAACAGCAGAAGAAATTGTGTTGATTGAACCGCTCGCAATTGAGGAGATTGCATTTGCTTTCTCTTCAAGCGCATCTGCTCTCTCTGTTAGGAGATTACCAAGCTTTTCCTCATTGCTCATCAGTGCAACGGAGATCTTGCTAGACTCGCGATCCAGTGCGCCGGAGAGGGCATCTGTCATCGTGTCCATTGCTTTGGTAATAAGGTTTGCACCTTCGCCGGAAATCGTTTCCATCGCATTTGTGCGATCAGTTAGCGTGTTTTCCAAGCGATCAATATTACGCTTAGCAATTGCATCAAGCTCATTGGCACGCTCATGCAAAGCATTATCCAGCTTTGTCATGTTTTCTGTGGCAATGTTTTCCATTGTTTCAGCACGCAGCTGAATAGACATATCGAGTGACTGAATGCCTTCGCTGGTAATTGTTTCCAATGAATCAGCCGTGCGTTTAACCGAACCTTCAATGGTTTCGATTGTCATCTTGCTCAAGCTTTCCAACTTCTCAGTTCTATCCTGCATAGACGCGTCCAGCGCATCGATAGAAGATTGAGCAGTTCCAGCGAAGTTGCTGGTTTTTTCATCCAATGTTGAACTGAGCTTGTCGACAGATTGCTGCGTGATATTTGCAATGCTCTCTATGCGCTCATCAAAGCTGTTTTCCAACTGGCCAATGCTGTCTTTAGCAACAGATTGCATGGCATCTGTGCGCGTTTTCATTGAAACATTGATGTCTTCAACAGCCTTGCTCATGCTTTGATCAAGAGCTGATTG
>JAHDEP010000246.1 GCA_020628775.1 Rhizobiaceae bacterium
GCTGGTAGATCAATCGAGTTTACAATGAAAAATAGACGCCGTATCTATGAGGGCAAGGCCAAAATTCTTTATGAAGGTCCTGAGCCCGGAACGCTTATCCAATTCTTCAAAGACGATGCCACAGCTTTTAACAAGAAAAAGCAGGACGTCATTGACGGAAAAGGCGTGTTAAACAACCGCATTTCTGAGTTCATTTTCACGCATTTGAACCAAATCGGCTTGCCAACACACTTTATCAAGCGCGTTAACATGCGCGAGCAACTGATCAAAGAAGTTGATATTGTCCCGCTTGAAGTAATTGTCCGCAATATCGCTGCAGGTACTTTGGCGAAGCGCTTGGGCCTTGAAGAAGGTGCCGTTCTTCCGCGTTCGATCATTGAGTTTTGCTATAAAGAAGATGCGCTTGATGATCCGCTTGTATCTGAAGAGCACATTACCGCATTTGGTTGGGCGAGCCCGCAAGAGATTGATGACATTATGGCTATGGCTATCCGCGTCAATGATTTCCTAACTGGCCTTTTTGCCGGTGTTGGCATCCAGCTGGTTGACTTTAAGATCGAGTTTGGTCGCCTGTTTGAAGGTGATCAGATGCGTATCGTCCTCGCGGATGAGATCTCACCAGATTCATGCCGTTTATGGGATGTGAAGACCAAGCAAAAGCTTGATAAAGATGTCTTCCGTCGCGACCTTGGCAGCCTAACAGAAGCTTATCAAGAAGTTGCACGCCGCCTTGGCATTATGAATGAAAATGAAGCACCACGCCCATCAGGACCAGTGCTCGTAAAATCTGACAATGACGACTAGTTTGGAAAGACTAAAATGATCAAAGCTCGTGTCACAGTTACACTTAAAAACGGTGTTTTGGATCCGCAAGGTAAAGCTATTGAAGGCGCACTAACCGGTCTTGGTTTTGACGGCCTTGAAGGTGTGCGTCAGGGTAAAGTTTTTGACCTTGAACTTTCAGGTGACGATAAAGCCAATGCAGGCAAAGATATCGAAGCCATGTGTGAAAAGCTTCTCGCCAATACCGTAATCGAAGATTATTCGATCGAGATTTTATAGTTAGCAGGAACAAAGCGCGCCAAAGTCAGTCGCGCTTTTTCTTTATCAGTTTGATTTCCACAATTTAGGAAACATATTATGAAAACAGCAGTTCTTCAGCTCCCGGGATTGAACAGAGATCGTGACATGCTTGCAGCGCTCACGCTTATTTCTGGTCAGGCCCCACAAACTGTTTGGCAAACCGAAACATCCATCGATGACGATGTTGATCTGATTGTTATCCCAGGCGGTTTTTCATACGGCGATTACCTTCGTTCCGGCGCAATTGCAGCCCGTATGCCGGTGATGAAAGCCGTGATCGAAAAAGCTAAAAAAGGCACCCGTGTCATCGGTGTTTGCAACGGCTTTCAGATCCTTGTTGAAACAGGCATTCTTCCAGGTGCATTGATGCGCAATGCCTCACTTAAATTCGTCTGTCGCCAAGTAAAGCTTGAAGTGGCGACAACAAAAAGCGCATTTACCGAGGGTTATAACCAAAGCGAGATTATTGATTGCCCGGTTGCGCACCATGATGGCAACTATTTCGCCGATGCAGATACTTTGGCAACGCTAAAAGACCAAGACCGCATTGCTTTCCGCTATGCACAAGGGACAAACCCTAACGGTTCAATTGACGATATTGCTGGCATTTTAAGCGAAAACGGCAATGTTCTTGGTATGATGCCTCACCCTGAAAACCTAATTGAAGCTGCTCATGGCGGTGATGATGGCCGACGCCTGTTTGAAGGCGCGCTTAATCTAATCTCCGCATAACACGAAATAACGATTTTGACTGATATGACCATTAACAACACATATCCCATTACCGAAGACCTTATCGCAAAGCATGGTTTAGCACCTGATGAATACCAACTGATTTTGGATTTGATTGGCCGCGAGCCAACTTATACCGAACTCGGTATCTTTTCTGCCATGTGGAACGAGCACTGCTCATATAAATCATCTAAAAAATGGCTTCGCACACTGCCGACAACTGGCGAACGAGTGATCCATGGCCCGGGTGAAAATGCGGGTGTGGTTGATATTGGTGATGGCGAATGTGTGGTGTTTAAAATGGAAAGCCACAATCACCCATCTTACATTGAGCCCTACCAAGGTGCGGCAACTGGTGTTGGCGGCATCTTGCGTGATGTGTTCACCATGGGTGCGCGTCCTGTTGCTGCAATGAACGCGCTTCGTTTTGGCGATGTATCTCATGAGAAAACCAAGCATTTGGTTTCAGGCGTTGTCTCTGGTGTTGGTGGTTATGGTAATTCTTTCGGGGTTCCTACTGTTGGCGGCGAAGTTGAATTTGACTCACGCTATAACGGCAATTGCCTAGTCAATGCCTTTGCTGCTGGTATTGCCAAAACAGATGGTATTTTCCTTTGTAAAGCTGAAGGCGTTGGTCTTCCTGTTGTATATTTGGGTGCAAAAACCGGCCGTGATGGTGTTGGTGGTGCGACAATGGCTTCGGCTGAATTTGACGAAACCATTGAGGAAAAACGCCCAACAGTACAAGTGGGTGATCCATTTACTGAAAAATGTCTTCTTGAAGCCTGTCTTGAACTCATGCAAACCGGCGCTGTGATCGCCATCCAGGATATGGGTGCTGCAGGTCTTACCTGTTCTGCCGTTGAAATGGGTGCGCAAGGCGATTTGGGTGTTGAACTATATCTTGATGATGTGCCTGTGCGTGAAGAGCGTATGACAGCCTATGAGATGATGTTATCTGAAAGCCAGGAGCGCATGCTCATGGTTCTTGATCCATCCAAAGAGGAAATCGCCAAAGCGATCTTCGTTAAATGGGGTCTAGATTTTGCCATCGTGGGTAAAACAACTGATGACTTGCGCTTCCGCTGCATTCACCAAGGTGAAGAAGTTGCGAACCTGCCAATTAAAGAGCTTGGTGACCAAGCCCCAGAATATGATCGTCCATGGCGCGAGCCGGGTCTTTATTCACCCCTCCCCGCAGATCAGGTTCAAGAGCAAGACGATTATGGCGTGACATTGATGTCCATGCTTGCCTCTCCAAACCAATCATCACGACGTTGGGTTTGGGAGCAATATGATACGCTTATTCAAGGTAATTCCTTGCAAATCCCAGGTGGCGATGCAGGTGTGATCCGTGTGGATGGCCATGCAACAAAAGCATTGGCATTTTCATCCGACGTAACGCCGCATTATTGCGAGGCAGATGCGTATGAAGGCGGCAAGCAAGCCGTGGCCGAATGCTGGCGCAATATTACAGCAACGGGTGCCCTACCGCTTGCATCGACCGATAACCTAAACTTTGGTAATCCAGAGCGCCCAGAAATCATGGGTCAGTTTGTCAAAGCCATTGAAGGTATTGGTGACGCGTGTCGCGCGCTTGATTTCCCAATCGTATCAGGCAATGTCTCGCTTTATAACGAAACATTTGG
>JAHDEP010000031.1:0-19244 GCA_020628775.1 Rhizobiaceae bacterium
TCCCATTGGCGAACAAGTCATACAAATCCATGGCGAACATGAAAAAAGTTCAGCCACAAATGGAAGAGTTGAAAAAGCAACACGGTGATGACCGTCAAGCGCTGCAAAAATCCATGATGGAGCTTTACAAGCGTGAGAAGATTAACCCAGTAGCTGGCTGTTGGCCGGTTCTCTTGCAGATCCCAGTGTTTTTTGCGCTATATAAAGTGCTTTATGTGTCCATTGAGATGCGTCACGCACCATTCTTTGGTTGGATCCAAGATTTGTCTGCGCCAGATCCAACATCAGTGTTCAACTTGTTTGGTCTCTTGCCTTACGATCCAACAGCATTGCCGCTTATCGGTGGATTGCTGGCATTGGGTGTATGGCCGCTGATCATGGGTATCACAATGTTCCTACAAATGCGTATGAACCCAACGCCTCCAGATCCAACACAGGCAATGATCTTTACATGGATGCCAGTTGTCTTCACGTTTATGTTGGCAACCTTCCCTGCAGGTCTTGTGATCTACTGGGCATGGAACAACACATTGTCGATCCTCCAGCAAGGCGTCATCATGAAGCGTCAGGGTGTGAAGATCGAGCTTTGGGATAATCTCAAAGCGCTGTTTTCCAAAAAACCAAAAGAAGAAGCGAAATAATCTAACGTAACTTTGCTTTTGCAAAGGGCATGATAGGACATCGATATGGCTAAAATTGTGCCCTTTGACCGGACTTGGGAATTTGTACTTTCTGTCCCAACAATGAAATTTCTTCCATCCGCTGGTCCACCTGAGATCGCTTTTGCTGGTCGTTCTAATGTTGGGAAATCTTCGCTTATCAACGCGTTGACAAACGTGAAGGGCTTGGCGCGGACATCCAACACACCTGGCCGCACACAACAGCTGAACTATTTCGTGCCATCAGGCTTTGAAGGTACGCAAGAAGATTTACCGCCTTTAGCGCTCGTGGATATGCCAGGTTATGGCTATGCCAAAGCGCCTAAGACCGAAGTGGAAAAATGGACAAAGCTGGTCTTTGACTATCTGCGCGGGCGTGTCACTTTAAAACGTGTTTATCTGCTGATTGATTCTCGTCACGGGATCAAAAAGAACGATGAAGAAGTCTTAAAGCTGCTTGATACAGCTGCAATGTCCTATCAAATTGTTCTAACGAAGTCGGATAAGATTAAAGCCACACAGCTTGAAACATTAATCGCGCAGGTTACCGAACAGATCAAAAAACATCCTGCCGCTTATCCGGAGATCATTGCGACATCATCTGAAAAAGGTGTCGGTATCGATGATTTACGACGTGCAATTGTTAAAGCCATTCATAATTAGTCGTCATTTCGGATAAAGATCCGATTGAAGGATGATATTTTTCACGTTAAGAGACGTGTCAGATATAAAGACAAACACCAATCCCAAAGCATTTTAAGGAATATAGGTATGGCTGTTTTAAGTGATAGTGAAAATCAAGCTCGGTTTTTATCTGAAGCATTGCCATACATGCAACGTTATGAAGACCAGTCTGTTGTCATAAAATATGGTGGCAATGCAATGGGTGATGAAAGCCTCGCACAGGCATTTGCGCGTGATGTTGCGCTTCTAAAACAGTCAGGTGTAAATCCCGTTGTTGTCCATGGTGGTGGCCCGCAAATTGGTGCAATGCTCGATCGTATGGGCATTAAATCTCGCTTTGAAAATGGTCTACGTGTGACTGATCAGAAGACGGTCGAAATTGTTGAAATGGTCCTCGCTGGATCGATCAACAAACAGATCGTCACAATGATCAATGCCGAAGGTGAACGCGCGATCGGTCTTTGCGGCAAAGATGGAAATCTGGTTTACGCGAGAAAAGCTGAAAAGAAAGTCATTGATCCTGAATCAAATATCGAGCGCATTCTTGATCTCGGTTTTGTCGGCGAGATTGATGAAGTTGATCGCACAGTATTAGATATATTGGCAACGTCTGCGACCATTCCGGTGATCGCGCCTGTGGCCCCTGATCGCAATGGTCAGACCTATAACATCAATGCTGACACATTTGCTGGCGGTATTGCTGGTGCGCTTGATGCAAAACGCTTGTTATTCCTAACAGATGTTCCCGGCGTGATGGATAAAGATGGCAATGTGATTAAAGAGCTTTCCGTATCAGAAGCCAAAGCTATGATTGCGGATGGAACCATTTCCGGCGGCATGATCCCAAAGGTTGAGACGTGTTTATTCGCAATCGAACAGGGCGTTGAAGGCGTTGTGATCGTTAATGGTAAAGTCCCGCATGCGGTCTTGCTCGAAGTCTTTACCGAGCATGGCGCAGGAACGTTGATCGTTAAGTAATTACCCGATTACTGCTTCTAACCACCAAGCACCAGCGCGATAATTCCGCTAATAATCAGCAAACATCCGATTACTTCTATGCGGTTGATTTGTTCTTTAAAAATGAAAACGGAAGAGATGAAAGTGAAAATCATCTCTATTTGCGCCACCGCTTTAACCAATGCAGCTTGTTGTAATGTCATGGCCATAAACCAGCCAAATGACGCGCTCGCGCCAACCAGACCTACCAATAAGCCCGTTTTCCACGCAGCTTTAATGCGGGCAATTTCTGCTCGGTCTCGCCAGTAAATCCAGATAATCATGATGACCGATTGCAAAATGATCGCGATGGATAAAGTTATCGCGGCCTGGATAATAAAGTTTGGGCCATCCAGTGATAAAGACGCAGCACGATAAGCAACAGCTGCAACACCAAAAATAGCACCCGATGAGAGCCCGATTAATGCTGTGCGTGAGTAAAGTGATGTAAAGATCGATTTTGGCGTGATGTCAGTTCGCGCAACGGAAATAAGCATGACACCAAACATGCTGATCGCTATCGCAGACAACACAGCAGATGACGCTTTTTCAGATAAAAACAACAACCCAAATAATGCAGCTTGTAACGGTTCAGTGCGTGAATATGCGGTGCCAACCGCAAAGTTGCGATAGGAAAACATATGAACAAGCAATGCCTGGGCTAATATTTGCGCAACAGCTGCAATGACAACCCAGAAGAAAAAGTCCCGATTAAGTTCAGGAAAGCTATGATCGCCCCAGTACATAAAGATTGCGAGGAAAAATAGTGCAAACGGAATGCCAAACCCAAAGCGAACAAACGTTGCGCCAGACGTTCCCATCACGCTTTTTAAGTGCTTTTGTAGGCTGGAGCGGATGTTCTGCAAGAAGGCAGCTGAGACGGTAATGAGTATCCAAGTTTCCATGAGATGGCGTTATCATGGATTTTGATATGCGTCACGCATAAATGAGAGTTCACATAATTGTTCTAGCAATTGGTAATTAAGTCGTAATCAGCACTTTTCTTCACATGTAACTCTTATATAAGTAGCTTCATGAAACATGAAAATTTTAGCCACGTAGATCATTGGATCTTTGATCTAGATAATACTCTTTATCCCCGCAGATGTGATTTATTTGCGCAAATCGATGTGAAAATGACCGACTTTGTGTCGCAGTTTTTGGATCTGCCGCGCGATGAAGCGCGAAAGAAGCAAAAAGATTATTACCGCGATCATGGCACAACCTTGCAGGGCTTGATGATCAATCATGGCATGGAACCGAAAGCATTTTTAGATGCTGTGCATGACATCGATTATAGCCCAGTTGCCAAAAGCGAAGATCTAAAATCCGCATTGGACGCGTTACCCGGTCAAAAGCTTATCTTCACAAACGGCGATGTACCCCATGCTGAGCGTACGATTGATGCGCTAGGGATCCACGATTGTTTTGATGGTATTTTTGATATCGTGGCTGCTGATTATCTACCAAAGCCAGCCGCAAGACCCTATGAGCAATTCATCACGCAATTTGATGTGGATCCAACAAAAGCTGCAATGTTTGAGGACTTACCGCGCAATTTGGTCGTTCCAAAACAAATGGGCATGCAAACAGTGCTCATTATCGATGAAGCTTATGAGGCCAACACCGATGAAAAATGGGAAGCTCATGGCCGCGAAGATGATCACATCGATCACATTGCCACTGAATTGCATGAGTTTTTAAAGGCTATCTCCTAAACCTTGATTGGAAAAATAAAGTCTTATTTAACCAGTAATGCGGATTTAGACTTTCAATTCTCATAAGTTTACCTGTTTTTCCAAAGTTTCAGTTATCGTGAAATCAATTAGTATGAGGTCACTATGCTGCAAAAAATTACACCATTTGTTTTCATGGCTGTTGCGATGGCTTTTGTTCCGCAGTTTTTAAACAAAACTTCGGACAGTGTTGAACAGCGCGAAAATGTAAATGTGAGCGTGACGAAACATACCCAGCCAAAAGCGGTTGTACCGAGCAACGCGCATTATACTACCGGCAAGCGACAAGTGCGGATTAAAGCGGATGGTCACGGCCATTTCCTTGCTGATTTTAAAGCGGGTAACCGTTCAATTCGCGGTTTGATTGATACCGGCGCGACCTATGTTGCGATGAACAGATCAACCGCTCGTGCGATTGGAGTGCAGGTCGCTGGCAGTGATTTCAAACATAAGGCAGAAACAGCAAATGGTGTTGTTAAAGCCGCGCTTAAAACAATTGACCGATTAGAGCTCGGCGCGGTTTCAGCGAAAAATGTTGAAGTGTTTATTCTAGACGATAAGTCTTTAAACTCGACCCTGATCGGAATGAGTTTTTTAAACAAATTATCGTCGTTTAAGATCGAAAATGGTCAACTTATTCTGACGCAGTAATCTTCTTCAAAATCGGCTTACGAATAAATGCCGGGCTGTCGGTAATCTCGCAAGCCTTGTTGAAACGCTTTGACAAATCCTCAAATTGTTCTTCTGAATTTACGTGCGCAAGCGCCAGCGTCTCTCCAGCTTCAATCGTTGTTCCGATGGTTCTAATTTCACTTAAGCCCACACTATAATCCAGTTGATCGGATGGATGAGAGCGACCACCACCCAACGCTACGATTGCCATTCCCAAATCACGTGTTTGATAAGCGTTCACGCAGCCGCTTCTGGTGGCTTTAATCTCACGCTTTATACTTGCTTTGGGCAAATGCTGTTCAAAATTCTCAACAATATCTTTTGGCCCACCAAGTTCATGCACCATTTTGCCAAATAGTTCAGCAGCTTTGCCATTTGATAAATTGCGTTGTGCCGTTGCTTCAGCTTTATAATAATCGCTGGTGATCCCGCCTGCCATTAACATATGGGCGGTGAGCTGGATGATAACACGGTAAAGCCGCACGTCACGGGATTGGCCTGTTAAAAACTCGATCGCATTGATAACTTCAGTGGCATTTCCAATAGCGCTCGCCAATGGCTCATTCATATCGGTGACGAGGGCAGATGTGGGTAAACCTGCACTGCTTGCTACATCGACGAGTTCTTGCGCTAGTCTTTCAGCTTCATCTGTATCAGATGTTGTTGAACCATTACCGCATTTTACATCAAGAACGAGGCCGGAGACCCCGCTTGCGAGCTTCTTTGACAGAATAGATGCAACGATCAGCGGTACAGATTCAACCGTCGCAGTAATGTCACGGATCGCGTAAATCTTCTTATCCGCTGGGGCGAGATTAGCGGTAGCTGCAATAATCGCACAGCCAGTTTCTTTCACCACAGATCGGAATTTTGAAATATCGGGTGTTGCGTTATATCCCGGAATTGCTTCCAGTTTATCTAATGTGCCGCCGGTATGGCCAAGACCTCTGCCAGAGATCATCGGAACATCAAGTCCGCAACTTGCTGCAAGAGGCGCTAGAATGAGCGAAACATTATCACCAACACCGCCTGTTGAATGCTTATCAATAATAGGGCGCTCAGCATCGGGCCAGTTCAACACATCACCTGAATCGCGCATAGCAAGAGTTAAAGCTGCGGTTTCTTCGCGTTTCATACCATTGAGAAAAATTGCCATCGCCATAGACGCTGTCTGGCTATCAGACATGCGCTGGTCACTGACCATTGAGATAAACGCAGCAATCTGCTCGCGCGATAACTCGCCCTGATCTCTTTTTATGCGGATGAGTTCTTGCGGTAGATAAGTGATGGTCTCCACGCCTTTCCCTGTTCGCTATAGATCAGCAAACATGGTTTTTAAAATTTTGGCAAGGTTTGCACCGCCAATTGGCGCCATATCTTTTGTTTCCTGATGGCTTAATTCATCACCCGTCATTCCAGCTGCAAAATTGGTAATGATGGATGCAGCCGCTGCATTCATGCCAAAAAATCGCGCTAAAATTACTTCGGGAACCGTCGACATTCCAACAGCATCGGCGCCGAATATGCGGGCCATTTTAATCTCGGCAGGCGTTTCAAAACTGGGGCCGGAGAACCACATGTAAACGCCTTGGTGTAGCTCAACGTCTGATTTTTTTGCAGCATCGCGCATCTTTGTCATAATGTCTTGATCATAGGCATTACTTAATCCAACAAAACGGCCATCGGTCTCTTCGCCAAACAGCGGATTGCTGCCAGAAAAATTGATATGATCGGTAATCTGCATTACAGACCCTGGGGGCATATCCTCACGTACCGAGCCCGCAGAATTGGTCAGGATTACGTTCTCGATACCAAGCTGATGGAATGTTTCGATAATGGGGCGCATTGCGCCTGCATCACCATGCTCATAGTAATGCACGCGGCCTGATAGCATAAGCAAAGGTACACCTTCGATGGTGCCTGCAACCAGCTCACCTTTATGGCCTGATACTGCGCTTTGAGGAAATTCAGGTAGCTCTGAAAAAGCAATGTGTACCGGGTCATTGATCGATGTTGTTAACGCACCCAAGCCTGATCCCAATATGACCGCATATTTAGGATTAAGCGCGCCAATTTTATCGCTAATAATGTCGACAGATCGTTGAACTTTAGAACTCATGCAATAACGTCCGTTGCAAAGGATAGAGGTAATAAATCACCTAATTTTACAGTTTTTACGACACCGTTCTGGTCGCATAAATGAATTTTGGTATCCGCGTCACCAAATTCAGCCAAACGCTGTCTGCATCCGCCACAAGGGGTGCATTGGTCAAGTTTCTCGGCGATAACGGCAACTTCGTTGATTTTGGTTTGTCCGGCCATAACCATGTGACCGATAGCGGTTGTTTCAGCGCACCATCCTTCAGGAAATGAGATGACCTCTATGTTGGCACCTTTATAAATTTCGCCATTGGCCGCGAGTATTGCCGCGCCAACGGGAAACTTAGAATAGGGTGCATGGCAAGATGCCATCGCAGATTTTGCAGCGTCAAAAAGGGCGGCTCGATGATCAGCGCTCTTTGACATATGGTACGCCTCCAGCTTTTGGTGGTATCGCTTTTCCGATAAATCCAGCGAGCAAAATAACCGTCAGGATATATGGCAGTGCCTGCATGAACTGAATTGGAATTTCACCAATCAGTGGAAGTTCTTTACCCTGTAGTCTGATTTCCATGGCATTTAAAAATCCGAATAACAAACATGCAAGCATCACATTAACTGGTTTCCACTTGGCAAAAATAAGTGCAGCAAGCGCAATAAATCCAGACCCAGCGGTCATGTTTTTACCAAAGCCAGCAGAGATTGCCATGGAAAGATATGCGCCAGCAAATCCGCACAGCGCACCACAACACAACACCGCACGATAGCGCAGCCAGATAACAGAGATCCCTGCAGTATCCACCGCAGCTGGATTTTCACCAACAGCGCGCAATCGCAACCCAAAACGGGTTCTAAACAGCACCCACCAGGTAAATGGTACAAGCGCAAAGGCAAAGTAAGTCAACGCAAAATGACCAGACAAAAGATCAGAATAGATCGGTCCCAAAATCGGAACATCAGCTACTTCTGCAGCAAACGGCAGTTCAATCGCGTTGAATTTAGCATCTGAACTTAATGGCGGAGTTCGGCCACCTTGGCGGAACCAGGCTTGGCCTAAAATAACGGTTGCACCTGCTGCGATAAAGTTGATCGCAACGCCCGATACAATTTGGTTGCCGCGTTGCGTGATAGATGCAAAAGCATGGATCAATGCAAATGCCATTGAGACAATCACGGCGCCCAATAGGCCAAACATTGCAGATTCATAAAGGCTGGCAATCGCCGCACCTGCAAAAGCACCGGCGAGCATTTTACCTTCAAGACCGATATCAAACACACCCGAGCGTTCTGAATAAAGCCCAGCAAGTGCTGCGAAAATCAGCGGGACAGACAGCCGGATTGTTGATTGTAGGACGAGAATAGTTGTTTCAAAAAATTCCATGTTACTCTCCCGCCTCTATCGCATTTGACGAACTAGATTTCTGTAAATTGGCAAAAATCATCACAATAAATGGTCTGAACATATTCTCCAGCGCACCCGCAAACAGGATAACCAGACCCTGAATGATCACGATCATATCCCGCGAAATGTTGGGCATCTCAAATGAGATTTCAGCGCCACCTTGATAAAGCACACCAAACAAGATGGCAGCAGGGATGATCCCGGCTGGATGGTTGCGACCCATAAGAGCCACAGCAATTCCCACAAAACCCGCACCCGCCACGAAGTCGAGTTGCATTTGGTGTTGATCACCCATAATCGGGTTGAGGGCCATCATGCCCGCAAGACCACCTGAAATCATCATTGTAATAATGATCACGCGCGCTTCATTTATACCGGCGTACTTCGCAGCGGTTGGGCTAAAGCCACGCGTTCGGATTTCATAGCCAAGGCGTGTGCGCCAGACGATCAACCACACAACAAAAGCGGCAACCAATGCCAAAATAAATGATATGTTTAACGGTGCAGCACCTGTGCGAATACCAAAGATACCAAACAACCAATCAAGACGTGGCAATTGTCCACCTTCGGCAAATCCGCGTGTTTGCGGCGCCATGGTTCCATCTGGTTTAAACACATCCACAAGCAGATAGATCATCAAACTTGCTGCAATGAAGTTAAACATAATCGTTGTAATCACAATGTGGCTGCCGCGTTTGGCTTGCAGATATGCAGGGATAAACGCCCATAAAGCACCAAAAATTGCAGCACCAACGATGGCTATTGGGAAGACCAAAAACCAAGGCAGTGTGGAATCAAACGCTAAACACGCGAGTGCGACACCAATACCGCCGATATATGCTTGTCCTTCACTACCGATATTAAATAACCCGCAATGAATAGCGATGGCGACAGAAAGGCCGGTAAAGATAAAGCTTGTGGCATAAAACAGCGTATAGCCAATGCCTTCGCCATAGCCGAAAGCCCCTTTGATCAAAAGACCAGCGGCTTTTAATGGGCTTTCATCAGCAAGCCACACAACAAGACCAGAAATAAGGAATGCCACCAGGATGTTGATAACTGGCATGAGGCCATAATCGACCCATTTAGGCAGTTTTGCATATGGTGCAGCCATTATCCTGCCTCCCCGTTTTGTACTGTTGTATCGCCGTCTTCAATACCTGCCATCAAAAGACCAAATGCGCCTTCCTCGGTTTCCGGTGGGCGTTCGCCAACAATTTTACCGTCAAACATCACAAGCACTCTGTCCGCAAGTGATCTGATTTCATCAAGTTCAACTGAGATTAAAAGGATCGCTTTTCCTGCATCACGCATTTCAATGATACGCCTGTGAATAAACTCAATCGCACCCACATCCACCCCGCGGGTTGGCTGGCCAACGATTAACACTTCAGGATCGGTTTCAATTTCGCGTGCGATAACGATTTTCTGCTGATTGCCGCCAGAGAAATTGGCGGTTTTAAGCCGGTTATTCGGCGGTCGAATGTCATATTTCTCGATCTTTTCATTTGCATCTTTGCGAATGTTCTCAATATCGAGGAAAATACCTTTGTTATATTCAGGGCGCTGGTGAATGCCCAGGATCGAATTTTCTGCCTCTTCAAATGGAAGCACGAGACCCATGTGATGGCGGTCTTCTGGAACATGCGCCATCCCGCGATCACGCATCTCCGATGGATTACTCCCGCCAGTAACACCAATAGGTTCACCGTTAAGGACGATGCGCCCAGACTCTGCGTGTTCAATACCCGTGATGCATTCCATCAGCTCGGATTGACCATTACCCGCAACGCCGGCAATACCAACAATTTCGCCTGCACGTACTTCAAAAGACACGTCCTTGACCATCGGTACACCGCGGCCATCGCGGACATTTAAGTTTTCAACTTTCAGCACAACATCTTTCGGATCTGCTGGTCCTTTTTCAACTTGCAACAGAACGCGGCGGCCCACCATTAACTCAGCAAGCTCTTCAACATTTGTGTCTTTCGTTGTGCGTGTCGCAACCATCTCGCCACGGCGCATAACAGATACATCATCTGTAATAGCCATAATCTCACGCAGCTTGTGCGTAATTAAAATGATAGTTTTACCCTGCTGTTTTAAAAGCTCGAGGATTTCAAATAGCTGGTCAGCTTCCGCAGGTGTTAAAACGCCTGTCGGTTCGTCAAGGATCAAGATATCCGCGCCCCGATACAGTGTTTTTAGAATTTCAACGCGCTGCTGCACGCCAATTGGAACATCTTCAATAATTGCATCTGGATCAACATCTAGGCCATATTCATCGCTTAAGCGTTTTAACTCGCTGCGCGCATTGGCGATGCCGGAATTGAGCAATTGCCCACCTTCAGCGCCCAAAATGATGTTCTCCAAAATTGAGAAATTTTCAACCAGCATGAAATGCTGGTGAACCATGCCAATGCCTGCTGCAATCGCAGCATTGGAATCTTTGATTGTTGTTTTATTGCCATCGATAAGAATATTGCCGCTGTCGGCGTGATAGAACCCATAAAGGATCGACATCAGCGTGGATTTACCCGCACCATTTTCGCCAATAATGCCGTGGATGGTTCCTTTTGAAACCTTCAGGTCAATATCTTTGTTTGCGTGAACAGGTCCGAAGCTTTTATTTATTTTTTGAAGCTCAATAGCAAAATTATTCATGTTACGCCCATATTTTTCTTTACTCTCGACAGTTTAGAGGCTTTTGTCCAGACGGAAATTTAAAGCACCCACGAATTAAGCATCAAAGAGGTTATGTGAAGCCATGGATGAAAATCGGATCGTGAAATTGGAAGAGTTGATTGCCCACCAGTCTCAGCAAATCGAAGATTTGTCCGACCAGTTAGCGAAGCAGTGGACGACCATCGATAAACTTACGCGAAAGCTTGATGATCTGTCTGAACATTATGCTGACCTTGAAGAGCAAGTGGGTGCACCTGCGGCTACAAAGCCTCCCCATTATTAAACGTCCCAGAAGTTTTAAAACATGACCCCGGTTATATAAAAAGCCGCCACGAAAAACATCAGTGGCGGCTTTTTAAAGCGTCTATATCTTAGTAAGGGCAGTTGTTGTCAGACATATAGTCGTGAACTGTTACCTTGCCTGAAATAATGTCTGCTTTAGCAGCTTCGATAGTTGCTTCCATGTCAGCAGATACAAGTGATGCATTGTTTTCATCCATAGAGTATCCAACACCACCGCTTTCAAGTCCTAGAACGCTGAAGCCGTATGAGAATTCGCCTTTGTTGGCGTCCATGAATGCGTTGTAAACAGCAACATCAACACGCTTAAGCATAGATGTTAGAACTGAACCAGGGTGCATGCCGTTTTGGTTTGAATCCACACCAATACCCAAAATGCCTGAGTCAGCTGCAGTTTGAAGAACCGCAATACCTGTACCACCAGCTGCTTGGAAAACAACGTCAGAACCTTGGTCGACTTGAGACTTAGTGATCTCAGCACCTTTTGTTTGGTTGTTCCATGCTTCAGGTGTTGTACCTGTCATAGTCTCGATGATTTTGATGTCTGGATTTGCAGCTTTCGCGCCACCAACATAACCACAAGCAAAGCTACGGATAAGCGGAATATCCATGCCGCCAACGAAGCTCACTGTGCCTGTTTTAGATGCAAGTGCTGCCATCATGCCAACAAGGTATGAACCTTCATGCTGCTTGAACACAGTTGAGCGAACATTTGGCTGATCAACAACCATATCGATGATCGCAAAATCTGTTTCAGGATAGTCAGCTGCAACTTTATCCAATGCGCCGGCCCATGAGAAACCTGCCATTACGATTGGATTGTTACCATCGCGGGCAAAGCGGCGAAGAGCTTGCTCGCGCTGAGCATCATTTGAGATTTCAAACTCACGGAAATCGACGCCAGTTTCTTCTTTAAACTTAGTTGCACCGTTAAATGCAGCTTCGTTGAAGGATTTATCGAACTTACCACCCAAGTCGAAAAGGATGGCTGGTTTAACGTCCGCAGCAAGTGCTGTCGCAGACATAAGAGCTGTAGCCATAAGGCTAAGAAGCGTACGTTTCATTGACTGTACCCTATTGTTATAATTTACGTTGATTGCAACAACGGTGACCAATGCAAAATTAGCGCGTTATCACGACCTCTCCCGAACGTCGAAACGTAAGGTTGGCGATATACTTGCATGACTAATTTTAAATTTCACGCGAAATCTTTGTTTTTTGTCCAAATAGTCAAAAAATTTATCAAATATAGGATTCAAACTAGGAAAAATATCATATCAATTAAAGCGATCCGCGTTCGGACGGTAGTGCTTGATGTATCTTTCGCTAATCTGGGAGACGGGCAACATGACCAATACGTCAGTCGTGTTAAAGTCTTTATCAATCACGGCTTGTGGGGCAAAAGATGCACCCAGTCTTAGATAACCTTTTATTAGCGGAGGCAGTGCAGCAAACACCTGTTTTGTAACAATCGCTTCTTTGGGCATAAGATCAATTTCATGCGCTATCGCTGGATTAGCCGCAACACTCCATTCGTCCGATGTTTTGGCATAGTGATATAAAAATGAGAGCGCATGGGCATGTGCGGCAGGCACACCACCAAAAAATGAAGCGCATCCAAACATCACATCAATTTCATGCTGTCCAGCATAAGCCCAGATGCCCTGCCAGAGTAGTTCAACTGACCTGCGAGTTCGGTATTCTTTCAAAACACAGGAGCGGCCCAGCTCAACAAAGCGCTTGTCACTATGTCGTTTGGTAAGCGCATTAATGTCAAACTCATTTTGCGAATAAAATCCATCATGTTGGTCGGCGACTTGCTGGCGTAAAATTCGATATGTGCCAATGATCTGCTCGTTTGTACCACCTAAAATGCTGGTATCTAGCAATATAAAATGCTCGCAATATTTGTCATAGGTATCGAAATCAAGTTCGAGCGCCATGGCGGAGGGGGAAAGTGTTGCCCCCATCTCTTCAACGAAAATCTTATAACGAAGGGCCTGAGCTGCGCGGATATCTTTCTCGTTTGTTGTCAAACGAACTTCCAGTGAACCTATGCGGCCGAGAGTTTGCGATGACTTCGCAGCATTTGTCTCAGTTGGGACAATTTGAAAATCTACAGGCTGGTTAACAACATTCATGGGATGCAACTCCGATTGATTTGCACTCCTTATAGCCGAATTCTCACGACAATTGCATGACAAATCTTAGCAATTTCTCACAGATTAAAAATCGCCACTAAAAGCCTAGATTTACAGCAAATATTCACCACCAATAACAATCGCAGCAAGGGCAAACATAAACACTGCAATTAAAATCGGTTGGTGGGTTTTCTCTTTTGGTGCGTCATTTTCAGGCGCTTTTTCTGCGTAGAGCTTTTTCTGTAATTCATCAAAAGCAATAATTTCTCTCGCAGAAACGTCAGAAGCAGGAGCCTGTTTGACAAGATCAACATTGTCCAAGCTCGCATCTTGCGCCAGGTTTTGCTCATAAGAGGTTTCTAGTGTCGCATTTAATCTATCTGCGAGCTGTTTTTGCATCGTAATTGGATCAGTCATGGCAAAAGATCTAGCATAGTGGGCTGACTAAATGCTTTTCCAGATTGTTCAAATTTTATGAATTGGTGTCATTTTGGGGCGTGGTCCTAGCTTTATACGCGCTCCAAAACTCATCCCAGATAATTAAAACGACCCCAAGTGTGATAAAGCAATCGGCGATGTTAAAAATCGCAAATGACCAACCTTGATAATAAACCATAACAAAATCAACAACATGGCCATAAAGCCCACGATCAATGATGTTCCCGATCGCACCGCCAATGATCATGGCATAACCAGCGCTTAACCATACGCGCTCTTTTGGCGATGATTTCCACAGCCAGATCACAACACCCACGACAACAATTGCAAGAGCCACCAATGCGCTGCTCTCATGGCCTGATAAAAATGAGAATGCGACCCCTTCATTCCATGTTCTATACATGGCGAAAGATGGAATGACGGGAATAACTTCACCAAATGGTAGGTATAATTCGACCAGCAATTTTGATATTTGGTCTAAAATGATGCTCAGCGATATAATCATCGCGCCGATTACAAAGCGGTTAGATGAGGTTTTATTCGGTTTGGTGTCCGCACCTTGCGACATTAGTCCAACTCCAAAAGGTGTCGACGTGCTTCATAACTCATCAATGCTGTCGCAATTGCCAAATTCAGCGAATCTGCATCCCCAACCTGCGGGATACGTGCAAGTTGATCGCATTTTGACGCCAATTCATCGGGAAGCCCGGCTTGCTCATTACCCATGAGTAAGACAGTTGGCTTAGATTTATAATCGATGGTGCGGTAATCAACGCTACCTTTTAAGTGGCTGCCAATAACTGAGATATCATGCGCATTTTGCCAGTTTAAAAACGCTTCAATATCGCATTTCAGGATTGGCAGCGCAAAAATCGATCCCATTGTGGCGCGCACTGTTTCAATTGAAAATGCATCAGTTGTTGCGCCTACTAGAATAACACCTTTAATGCCGGCAGCATCTGCGGTGCGGATAATTGTGCCCAAATTTCCCGGATCGCGAACACGGTCGAGCGCAATAAATGTATCGCCGCTTTGGGGTTCTAACTGATTAAGTTCGGTGAATTTTTGTTTAAAGACGCCAACGACCATCTGGGGGTTATCGCGCCTTGTGATGGATGTCAGAACTTTCTCAGTGACTTCCAATACAAGTCCGGAATTAGCTACAACTTTTGCAGCTGTCTTTTGAACGATATCTTTTTGCGCAGCAGCTTTTGCATAAATTAAGATCTCAATTTCCCAACCGCGATCAATCGCATCGATCACCAGTTTAAGCCCCTCGGCTATAAACTTGTTGCTCGCATCCCGGTTCTTCTTCTGAGTAAGGCTTTTTATATCCTTGATGATCGGATTGGTTAGGCTGGTTATTTCTTTAACAGTGCCAACTTTTCGTTTTGAGAGATCGTTCATTTTGGCACCCAACGGCTAAATAGTGAAGTTGAAAGTGCACGACCTCGCATGTCGCCCGTTTGTTTATCGCTTAACGGGCCTTCTTCTGCACGCTCTCGAATGGTCAATTCGCCCGATTCTACAATTCCACCTGCACCGCGCATAGTTTCGCGCATTAACTCATGAATGGAATAAAACGATGCGCGAATGGAATAGGCCGTGAGCACAAGCCCAACGGCGTTGGGGCTTAAGATCGAGCGACAAATATCCAACATGGTCGGCAAGTGATCAAAGAGTTGCCAAACTTCGCCATTTGGACCCCTACCAAATTTGGGTGGATCGGTGAGAATGATATCATAAGTTTTTCCGCGGCGTTCTTCACGAGCGATGAATTTCATCGCATCATCGCAAATCCAGCGGATCGGCTTATTGCCTAATTGCGCAAGTTCCTGGTTTTCGCGTGCCCAGCCAATTGCCTTTTTCGACGCATCGACATGGGTAACTTCCGCACCATGCTGAGCTGCGATCAAGCTTGCAACGCCAGTATATCCAAAAAGATTGAGCACTTTTAATGGACGATCAGCGGCCTTAATTTGCGCTGCGACCCATTGCCAATGCGCTAATTGCTCAGGAAAAACCCCAACATGCCTAAATGAAGTAAAACGGCCATAAAAATCTGTGTCCAACAAGGACATTGGCCAAGTTTCACCCAAAGCGCCTTTTGGAAATTGCCACCGGCCCATGCCGTCTTCTTCAACGTCACCGGTAAATATCGCATCTGCTTTATGCCAAAGCGATTGATTTTGAGATTTTGGCCATAATGCCTGTGCTTCAGGGCGAATGATTAAGTAATCGCCATATTGCTCGAGCTTTTCACCCTGGCCATCTTCATTTAATCCGCTGTCGATCAAGCGATATTGCTCTGAATAACCAGCTTCCAAGATAAGAGGGATATTCTCGTCTGGGCGCGCACCTTCGCGTGCAGGGCGCTTGGGTTGCGGCTGTGCAGCCATTTGTTTTGGCTTTGCTTGCGATGTTGGTTTGTTATCCGGAACGCGCGCAGGTTTCTTGTTTGAATGTTTGATGCGCCCATGCGCGCTAGCAGATCTTGCACCTGATGATCTTGAACCTGCAGGTTTTCCTGCATTCCGTGATTTTTGGGCCAATTTTTAACCTCAATACATGCGGTGGTTTGTCCAACCGCTAGGAATTCGTCGTCACCATCTGGCTGGCAAGGCTCTCTGCCTTTTCTTTTTGTCGGTCAGCTTCAACATGCCATTTTGTAGATTCAGCTGCTTCTTGGCGCGCACGCTGACGGTGTTTGCCTTGCTTAAACCAAGTGATCAGCGAGCCCAATACCATGCCTAGCATCAGCGCGATAAACAAAAATACGAAAAAAGGTGCGCTCACCGACAATAATGTGTCGGCCGGTTCAAACGGGTTCAGTGCAAGCGTCACAGATTGTCGGTTGGCAATCGATAACAAGATGAGCACTACCGCAATGGGGATAAATATGACGACCCGGATAATTTTCTTAAACATGTTGCAAGACCTGATTGAGCAATAATTCTATGTCTTGGGAAGACTTAAGATGGCCTCCGACAAATTGCAATCATCAATAACGAATAATTGCCTTCAGGTGAACGAATTAACCCTCAGGATTTAAGCGTTCACGCAATTCTTTACCTGTTTTGAAAAATGGCACCCATTTTTCTTCAACAGAAACAGATTCGCCAGTGCGCGGATTACGGCCCGAACGAGCAGGGCGATGCTTGACTGAAAACGCACCAAACCCGCGAAGTTCCACACGATTTCCTTCAGCAAGTGCTTTGCTGATTTCATCTAAGACTGCATTGACGATATTTTCAACATCGCGGTGATAGAGATGCGAGTTCCGAGTTGCTAGTATTTGCACCAATTCAGACTTAATCATCTATTTCCCCTCGAAATATATCATCATTACTAGTTTTGCTTTTGTGTTGAATTGCCAAATTGCCAAACTGAAAGCAAGCCGTCAAGGAACAGTTTTTGGTCTTTTAGCCAATTTTGCGAGATTTTCGGGTCTAAACCTAACATTTTCTGAATAATGCCTTCGACAGATCCCATTAAAAATGGCGCTTGCGGGACCCGTGGTTTACGGCGTTCAATGATTTCAAGGCTTTCGCTAATGTCTTTTGTTTCTAGAAATGCGCGAATTTCCTTCTCGCCACCGAGCGAATCGATCAATTTGTTTTGCAATCCCTGACGGCCAGTAAAAATGCTGCCATCGGCAATCTTTAATGTCTCTGGACGGGATAGACCGCGGTTTTCCGCAACCAAATCAACAAACCAGTCATAACTATCCACGACCATAGAATTGATCATCGCAACAGCCTCATCGCTTGCTGGATGAAAAGGTGAGGGTTCAGCTTTTAATGGAGATGATTTAATCTCTTCATAGGAAACCCCGATTTTTTCCAACAATTCTGAAACCTGCGGATACTGGAAAATCACACCGATTGAGCCAACAATAGATGTCTCGCCGGCAACAATATGATCAGAAGCTGCTGCAATCATATAACCTGCAGATGCTGCTAAGGTTCGAATGTCTGCAACAACTGGCTTTTTCTCAGATACGCGTTTAATGGCTTTATAAATACGCTCGCCACCAAAAGTCGTGCCCCCAGGGGATGAGATCGTCAAAATCAGTGCTTTTGCGTATTCATCCTCAGCAATTCCGTCCAAACGGGCAATAAGCTCATCATCATCTTGGATCACACCGGTGATTTCCACGCGTGCGATGTGATCACCAGAGATGATCTCTTCATTTTGCGTGAGGAAAATGCTTCCGATAATGACAAGCACGACAACAACAGTTGCAATGCGCCAAAAACGGAGCTTTCGTCTTAAATTGTGCCGGTCAAAAACACTATTTTGATCCATGTCATACGTCCGTTCAGATGTTTTGCGCTGGAATTTTGTTGAATTTCAAATATAAGTCTTAATTTATGACTACGGTATTTGAAATACAATGTCTCTTAAATAAAATGGTTTATTAAAGAGTGATCATGATCCGCAATGGAACACTAGCTTTTTGGCAATAATATGTATCAATCCGTCGCACGCGTAGAAGAGCAGTATGCTAAGGCGCTGGCCCATACGCGCTTTGTGAAGTTCTTAAAATTTGGATTGCCTGCGTTAGGCGTGTCCATCATTTTAGGATTTATTGCTATTTCATATATCAATACCGTGCTTCCTGAAGGTTTGGTTATCTCCAGTTCAACAATTTCAGATGGCAAAATTGTCATGAACCAGCCGATCCTCGCAGGGCAAAACGGCAAGGATCAGCCCTACCGCATGAAGGCAGATAGAGCCATTCAAGCAATTGGCGATACAAGCGTTGTCACTTTGGAAAATATTGAAGCGGAATTGCCTATGGGTGATGGCGAAGAAGCCGTTTTAATTGCTGAACAAGGTATTTTTAATCAGGTTGAGGAAACTTTGGTATTTGATAAACCACTTCAAGTTACAACATCATCAGGCATGGTCGCAAAATTTCCATCAGCACAATATGATGTTGGTTTAGGCAATTTTGTCAGCGAAGGCTCAATTGATATTAAACTTGAGGGGGCACAGATCAACGCGGACAAAATTACCATGTCCAATAATGGGCAATTGGTTTCGTTGGAACAGAATGTTAAGATGACGGTCAATCCCAGTGCGATTAAGCCGAAAGAGCCTTCTGAATAAACAGAACCGTAAGAGCTGAAAGAGAAAGAATAATTATGAATAAAATATCCGTATTTCCAGCAATTCTCGCGGGTATAGTTTTGGTATCAACCTCGTTTGGTGCGATTGCGCAGCAAGCCAATAGCCGCATTAATGGATTGGGGTTGTCTGGTGATGAGCCCATTCAAATTGAGAGCGATCGTTTAGATATCGATGACAATGCATCTTCAGCTGTTTTTAATGGGAATGTAAACGTCGTCCAAGGCGATACGTTGTTAAAGTCCGGCAAAATGATCGTCTATTATGCCGGCGGTGGTTCGGTCACAGCTGGTGCAAC
>JAHDEP010000031.1:19344-21254 GCA_020628775.1 Rhizobiaceae bacterium
TACCAATAGGTATGAGGGTACATTGATCGCGCGTGGATTGGTCAAAGCGTATAAATCTCGACGTGTTGTCGATGGCGTATCACTTGGTGTGCGACGCGGTGAGGCTGTTGGTCTGTTGGGGCCAAATGGTGCAGGTAAAACAACTTGTTTTTATATGATCACCGGTCTGGTTCCAGTTGATGACGGGTCTATTGAAATTGACGGGCATGACGTTTCAGAAATGCCGATGTATCGCAGATCAAGGCTCGGTGTTGGCTATCTACCTCAAGAAGCATCGATCTTTCGCGGTTTATCCGTTGAAGCAAATATTATGGCTGTGTTGGAGATTATTGAGCCCAACAAAAAAGCTAGATTAGAAAAACTTGACGCATTGCTGGATGAATTTTCAATCACGCATTTGCGTAAATCTCCATCTATCGCATTATCAGGTGGTGAAAGACGACGATTGGAAATTGCGCGTGCGCTTGCATCAGATCCAACCTTTATGTTGCTTGATGAGCCATTTGCCGGTGTAGACCCTATTGCGGTCGCTGATATTCAAAATCTTGTGCGCCATCTAACCCAAAGAGGGATCGGGGTTTTAATCACAGATCACAATGTGCGTGAAACCTTAAGCCTAATTGATCGCGCCTATATTATTCATGCCGGACAAGTTTTAACCCATGGTCGTCCTGCAGACATAATTAACAACCCAGACGTAAGACGCCTATATCTGGGCAATGATTTCTCACTTTAAACAAAAATTTAAGTATGAAAGTGGAAATTCAAGTTCAAACTTGACCTTTTCGTCAGATTAAGCAAAATGTATGCCAGTTCAGAAGTACTGGGTTAAGGATGGGTCTTTCTGCTGATATAAACTTCCTACAAGGTTGTTCATAAAGCGAAAGTGAGTACAGGGTCTTAAGTTTTATGTCTCTTTCAGCGAATTTACAGTTCCGTCAAAGTCAGTCTTTGACAATGACCCCGCAGCTTATGCAATCAATTCGTTTGCTGCAGTTTACTTCTTTTGAATTATCCAAATTTATTGAGGATCAAGTTGAGAGCAATCCGTTGCTTGAGCTGAAATCTCCATCTGATGGCGGTGCGCCAACGGAAGAAGAATTTTCTGCTGGCAATCTCTCAGACGATAAAGCTCTATCGCACGAAGGAAATACATCCACCGATAATGATTTAAACGAAATTGGCCAGATGGAAACATCGCTCGATGTGAATATGGACAATGTTTACCCAGATGATGAGCGTCAAAAGTCAGAACCAGTTGATCTAAATCATGATCTACAAGTTGGTGTTTCTGGAGAAATATCGGCAAGCGGAACTGATATTGATCTTGATAGTTTTGCAGCAAAAGCTCCGGGCTTGCGCGAAATGATGGGCGAACAGATTGCCATGACGTTTAAATCGGTGACTGATCGCGCAATTGCGGCAAGCCTTGTCGATCACTTAGATGATGCGGGCTATTTGTATGTTGATTTAGAAAACATCGCCGACCGCTTGGGTTCAAATCTCGACCGGGTGAGCTCAGTTTTATCTCAGGTTCAAACATTTGATCCACCCGGTATCTTCGCGCGTGGTTTGGGTGAGTGTTTAAAATTGCAGTTGGTTCGCAAAAACCGTCTAGATCCAGCAATGGATGCATTGCTCGATAATCTAGAGCTGCTTGCCAAAAGAGATTTCAAATCATTGAAGAAGATCTGCCTTGTTGATGAGGCTGACCTTTTGGAGATGATGGCGGAAATTCAAAGCCTTGATCCAAAACCTGGTGCTTGCTTTGAAACGCAGGGCGTTCAGACAATCATTCCCGATGTGCTGGTAAAAAATACCGATATGGGCGAATGGCATATCGAAATGAACCCACAGACTCTGCCAAGAGTGCTTGTTGATCAATCCTATCATTCGACCGTGACAAGTGG
>JAHDEP010000032.1:0-14746 GCA_020628775.1 Rhizobiaceae bacterium
GAGTGCATTTTCATCAAAATGGCGCGCAAATTGAAGGAACCATTGTCGAAGTTTACAAACCAAAGAGCATCAGTTTTCTCTTTTCAGTGAGTTGAAGAGAAAATCAATTCTCATCTGGCCAAAATACCTCTAAATTCAATTTCTACGGCTTTGGCAATTTTACGAAAGAAATGACTATGAAAGCATCCGGCGATATTGGCGATTTGTTGAATATAATGACGGCCTTACGCGATAAAGAAACCGGGTGTCCTTGGGATGTCAAACAGGACTTTCAGTCGATAAAACCATACACCATTGAAGAGGCGTATGAAGTTGCAGACGCGATTGAGCGAAATGACCCGGAAGATCTCTGCGATGAGCTAGGAGATTTGTTATTACAAGTCGTATTTCATGCGCAAATGGCCAAAGAAGAAGAATTATTTTCCTTTGAGGACGTTGTTCTTGCGATCAATAAAAAAATGATCCGTCGCCACCCCCATGTGTTTGGCACAGGTGACGCTGATACCGGCGAAGCGGTTAAAATCAAGTGGGATGAGATTAAGGCTGAAGAAAAACAAGAACGCGCTGAACGCAGAGCAGCACGTGGATTACCAAGCGAAGGTAATGGATTTCTAGATCAAGTTTCACGCGCAATGCCAGCAAATGAAGAAGCGCTCAAAATTCAAAAGAAAGCCTCAAAGGTTGGCTTTGATTGGAATGATCCGAGCTTGGTGCTTGATAAAATGGAAGAAGAGATCGCTGAGCTACGCGCTGAAATAGCCAATAAAAACAATGATAAAATTAAAGATGAGCTTGGTGATTTGATGTTTGTGCTGGTTAATCTTGGGCGCCATGTGGATGTTAATCCCGAAATGGCATTGCGAGACACAAACACCAAATTCCGCACACGATTTGCCCATATTGAAGACAGATTAAACCAAGCTAATAAAACACTTGAAAGCGCATCTTTGGAAGAAATGGAAGCCTATTGGCAGGAAGCTAAAACGCTATAGAAACTTCAGTCTATAGCGATTAACAAGTTCCTGCGCGTCATGCTCGGTCAGTTCAATATCAAGGCTCACTGATCCATCTTCTTGGTCAATTCGATCAATAATCTTGCCATGCTCATATATCCAAGGCAGCACATTCATCTGATTTGGTTGCAAGGAGATAGTTCTTTGAACCACAAGACCCGATAATTCAGCCTCAATACGGGTTAGGAGTTCATCAATCCCCTCACCTGTGAGCGCTGACACACCAATTGCCTTTTCATGCGCGATAGCTTTTTCGCGGAATTGTTCGGCAATATCTGGCTCTAACCCATCTAACTTGTTCCAAACCTCAATGATGTTGGCGTTATCTTTGTCTTTAAGACCAAGATCACTCAAAATATTCATCACATCATTGGACTGCATTTCATGATTTGGATCAGTCATATCCCGCACATGCAAAATAAGATCGGCTTCAACCACTTCTTCCAAAGTTGCTCGGAAAGAAGCAACCAAATGCGTTGGAAGATCTGAGATAAAACCCACTGTGTCAGACAATATAACCATACGGCCAAGCGGAAGCGCCATGCGCCGTAATGTTGGATCAAGCGTGGCAAACAACATATCTTCTGCAAGCACGCCTGCACCAGTTATCTTGTTGAATAAAGTAGATTTTCCGGCGTTGGTATAACCAACTAAAGCAACAATTGGATGCGGTACTTTTTGGCGTTTGGAACGGTGTAAACTACGAGTTCTGCGCACTTGCTCAAGTTCACGCTCAAGCCGAACAATTCGGTCTTGCAGCATACGACGGTCGGCCTCAATCTGGGTTTCACCCGGACCACCCATAAAGCCACCACCACCGCGCTGACGTTCCAAGTGGGTCCAAGAACGGACCAAGCGACCACGTTGATAGTTCAGATGCGCAAGTTCAACCTGCAACACACCCTCTTTTGTAGATGCTCTGCGGCCAAAGATCTCTAGGATCAAACCGGTGCGGTCAATAACCTTGCATTCCCACTCTTTTTCAAGATTGCGTTGTTGAACAGGCGTTAAAGGATGGTCGACAATGGCAAGTTCAGCTTCGTGAGCATGGATAAGATCATGGATCTCTTTAACTTTACCAGAACCCATCAATGTTGCGGGTTTTGGCGTTGCTAATGTCACAACGAGCGATTCCACCACATCAAGATTAATCGCGTGCGCAAGCCCCACGGCTTCTTCTTTACGCGCCTGATCATCGCGGGGAATATGAGAAATCACATTGCCAGCTGCATCTTTTTTGACGCGTTGCTTAATGGAAGGCACAACAACGATGGCCTTTGCACCAACCTCTTCATCAGGCTGAGTTGCGTAAAGACCATCTATTTTTTCAATTGATTTTTTGTCGAACGTATCGATGACTATTGATCCTTATTGATCGCCAGCACCTTCTTCGATATCAAACATCTGCAATTGCTGACCTGGCATGATGGTCGAAATAGCATGTTTATAGACCAGTTGTGAATGGCCATCTCGTCTCAAGAGCACACAAAAATTATCAAATGAAGTTACAACACCCGTTAATTTCACTCCATTGATCAAAAATATCGTCAAGGACATTTTTTGTTTGCGAACGCTATTGAGGAAAATATCCTGCAAGTTTTGTGATTTTTCCGCCATGACTTATTTCTCCGTATTCTAGTTTGTTTTATCGGATCTATTTTTTGTTTCTGCATGCGGTTGCGTAGAAACGGTTTACTCAAACTTGACTTAGCAAGAAGGCTACAAACATTGAATCCCAAAATCTAGGGATACAACGATTTTTTTGGAATAATATTTCAAAATGGAAATAATTTTGTAGCCGCAAATACCTTATTCTTATTAATTGGATGCGACTTTACAGCGAGTCAGCGATCTATCCAATACCTAATATTTAATACGGCAAATACCACGATAACTTCTAGTCTGCCGATGAGCATAAGCATGCTGAATAGTATGTAGGAATAATTTTCCGATGCATCTAATGGCGGCCAGGATAATTGATCACCTGTTAAATCTACCAGGGGTGGCGTGAGCGCATCATAAACCGGAGCTGCGTTAGAAAACAATGAGATAGCCAAAGTTATTGCGGCTTCAAAGGAATACCCAAATATCGAAATAACAAAGGCACCTGCACCTATAACAATCAGTGATAAAATGAAATGTGACCAAATTGCACCCATCTTCTGTTCATCAATGACAACATCTCCAAAACGAAGATTTTTAACACTGCCGGGATGAATGAGCTTTGAAAGCTCGCGGAGCGCATGACGCGCCATCATAGACAGTCGGTAGATTTTTATTCCACCAGTCGTGGAATAGATGCTCGCGCCGATAATTATGATTATCAGAACTAAAATGTCTGGAAGGACGGCAATTGCACCCTCTCGGGTTTGCATTCCGCTTGTTGCAACGAGTGAAGTAGCGGAGAACAAACCTTCGACAAAATAATCAAACATCTTCTCAAATGAAATCTGACCACCAGCAAGTGTTGCAAATCTCAGCGCATATATGAGGGATAGGAAGCCCAAACCCAGCAGAATGTAATTTAATTCAACATTTTTGCGAAAAAATGCCCGTGGAGAACGAATGATACTGCGGCGCCAGAAGATGTTGACGGTTCCAATAAATAGACCAAAAATGACGACGAGTTGCCCAAAACGACCAACCGTTTGATCAAGATCACCTGCAAAAGGAACAAATCCACCCGTTGCGAGTGAAACCATTGAAAGCATAATGGCGTTTAATCCATCGACGCCTGTGATCATCAAGGCGCAGGCAATGATCAGGGTAATAAAAGTATATTCACCGATCAAACGTTGATAACTGCCAGAATTTGGCAACCAGGTTTTGCTTGCCGAGCGTGGTTTTAATTGCCGTTCTGTGTTGAGCAATCCGCCAAATTCACCCGGCGCTAATACGTGCAGGATCGAGACTAGCGTTAAAAAACCACCAAACCATTCCACACATGCGCGCCAAACAAGCAGCGATTGCGGGGTAACTTCGATAGGTAGTTGCGACGCACCTGATGTTGTCAGCGCTGAAACAGCCTCAAACCACGCAGCACTGAAATGCATATTTGCAAAAATCATGAAGCTGAAGGCCGCAAATATTGGAGTGACCAACCACAGGATGACCAGCGACAAAAAACTAAATGATCTAGAAAGAGAATAGTTTTGATTGGCAATAGCTGCCAAAACGGTCATTGAGACAAATATCCCAAGCGTACCGAATATCAGCATTGAGGTTGCGAGTTCTGAGCTCCCCTCCCCATAACCTACCAGGATTGGAAATACTAAAACTGTCGATAAGCCAGCTATGGCAAGGGCAATTACGTGGACTATGCCAGTCATTTTTTCGCCCTTTAGAAGAATTCAAGACTGACGCGGAACAATTGCTCGACACTTTTAACAGCTTCCGCTTTGGCAAATATCACAACGCGATCTTTTGCCCTGATTTTGGTATTGCCGTCAGGTCGGATGATCTTACCGTCACGATAAATCGATCCAATACGCATGCCCTTCGGCAGATCGAGATCTTTAAGCGGATTTCCCACAAGCGTCGATGTCTCTAGTGCTTCCGCTTCAATGATCTCCGCAGCACCTTTTTGCAACGTATAAACAGAGCGAATGCGGCCACGTCTTACATGCTGTAGCACACGCGAAATCGTCACAGAACGTGGATTGATATCCGCATCGATACCCAAAGATTTGGTGAACTGCTGATATGTCGGGCTATTCACGAGTGCAAGGTTGGATTCGCAACCTAAATGCTTGGCCATCACGCATGATAGGATATTGATCTGATCATCGTTTGTGAGCGCAATCATCAAGTCTGCGTCCTGAATATCAGCTTCAATCAAGATTTTTTGCTCAATAGAAGATCCATTTAGGACCACTGTGCGCTGCATATTATCGGCAATTTTCAGCGCTCTTTCGCGATTAAGCTCAAGAATTTTAACGCGGGTTTTAGGTTGGTTCTGCTCAATCTTCTTAGCAACAAACTCACCAATATTACCGCCACCAGCGATAACAATTCGCCGTGCCTCTTCCTCATTATGACCAAACAGCCCCAGAACACGATTGACCTGGCTTTGTTCGGTTAGAACATAAGCAACATCTCCGGTGTTCAACTGCTCAGATGAACTTGGCACAATAAACTCCTCATTGCGCCAAATCCCAACGACCGTGGTTACCAAATCTGGGAATGTTTCCGTTAATTGCACCAAAGGACGATCAACAAGTGGGCAATCGTCTCGACATTCGATCGCCGTCATAACCACTTTATCATCGATAAAGCTTGTCACATCGATCGCGCCTGGCAGAGCAATTCTGCGCAGAACTGTCCAACCCACTTCAACTTCGGGTGAAATGATCACATCAATGGGCATATTTTCGCGTGAAAACAAATCAGACCAATGAGAATGTAGATAGCCTTGCGCTCTGATACGGGCAATTTTCTTTGGCACATTAAATAGCGAATGCGCCACCTGACAGGCCACCATATTCACTTCATCTGAAAGTGTTACGGCAATGATCATGTCCGCTTGTTCAGCACCGGCTCTGGCGAGTACATCTGGATGGGCGCCGTGTCCGATATACCCTCGAACATCAAGCGTATCGCGGATGACCTGAACCAATTCTTCTGATGTATCAATTACGGAAACATCATTTTCTTCGGCAGCGAGTCGTTCGGCAATGCCGTAACCAACGCGCCCTGCACCACAAATAATAACTTTCATGGCTATCCTTTATCCAAATTCAAATCGGCTTAGACCGTATGAGAGTTTGGTTTAAACTATTCGCGATGACTTTACTATGGGTAGGACGTGGTTTTAAACACCCAGTGATTTTAATTTGCGGTGCAATGCAGAGCGTTCCATACCAACGAAGTTGGCTGTCTTGGATATATTTCCGCCAAATCTGTTGATCTGAGCCAATAGATATTCACGCTCAAATGCTTCTCGCGCCTCGCGAATTGGCAAAGACATAATATGCTGTTGTCCAGCTTCTCCCATTTGCGGCACTGCTTCAGAAACATCATCTGGCAGCATTTCGATGCCAATTGGAATGGATGCATCTTGATCCTGGGCCTGAATGATCAAACGTTCGATCAGGTTTTTAAGCTGCCTGATATTCCCGGGCCATGAATGCGATTGTAGGATGGCAAGCGCATCATCGGTGATCGTGCGTTTTTTCACGCCCATTTGCTCGCAAATCTGGCGAACTAGGTGATCGACCAAAAACGGAATATCTTCACTTCGATCTCTGAGTGCAGGTACCTTAAGCGGTACAACACATAAACGGTGATATAGATCTTCTCGGAACAGCTTTTGCGCAATCAACTCTTCAAGTACTTGAGCCGTTGAAGATAACACACGGACATCCACTTTCACCCGTTTCGTACCACCAACGCGCTCAAACTGCTGCTCGACTAATACGCGGACAATTTTACCCTGCGTTTCCAGCGGCAAATCCGCAATTTCATCGAGATATAAAATCCCACCATGGGCTTCTTCCAAGGCGCCGATCTTACGTTCATTGCCGTTGTTGTTTTCCGTACCAAACAGCGCAATTTCCATGCGCTCAGGCGTAATAGTTGCTGAATTAAGAACAACAAATGGCCCATTTGCCCGATTTGATTTTTTGTGGATGATCCGCGCTGCAAGCTCTTTACCAGCACCTGAAGGCCCTTTGATCATAATGCGCGCATTTGTTTGCGCAATTTTATCAATGTTTTGCTTTAATTGCGTGATTGATTGTGATGGGCCAACCAGCTCAATATTATCGCCACCCGTGCGCTTTTTAAGATCCCTTACTTCACGCTTTAATTTCGAAGTTTCAATGGCGCGTTCGCAGACCATGATAAGCTGCTCAACTTTGAACGGCTTTTCAATGAAATCATATGCGCCACGGCGAATAGCCGACACAGCCGTTTCGATATTACCGTGACCAGAGATCATAATAACGGGCAAATCTGGGTATCTAGATTTAATATTATCAAGCAATGCCAACCCGTCTAAGCGACTTCCTTGCAACCAAATATCCAGGAATACGAGCCGCGGAACGCGTTCTTCAATGGCAGCGAGCGCGCTATCACTATCAAAAGCAGTTCGAGTTTCATGGCCCTCGTCATCTAGGATACCGGAAACAATCTCACGGATATCTTCTTCATCATCAACGACCAAAATATCAGACGGCATTGGCTTGTCCTTGTATTACTTCTTTATTTACTTCTGGCTCTTCAGGTTTTTCACTCGCATGAGCTGACAAAATCACCCGGAACATCGCACCCGGGTTTTCATCAAATTCTGCAGGTGCATCATGTAATTCCAACGAACCGTCGTGGTCTTCCGCAATTTTCTTCACAATCGCCAATCCTAAACCGGTGCCCTTTTCGCGCATGGTCATATATGGCTCGAGCAATCTGTGCCTGTTCTCATTGGGCAATCCATTACCGTTATCAATGATATCAACGATATAATCGCGGCCGTTTGATGAGGAATAACCACGCACCAGGATACGTTTTACGTCCCTAGGAGTGTCATCGGGCACAGCATCAATTGCTTCAGTCGCGTTTTTAATAAGATTACCAAACGCCTGACCTAACATGCGGGCGTCAAAATCGCCCGTCATCGGTTCGTCTGGTAATTCTTGCTCGAAGTTAATTTCAGAACGGCTCACCTCAACGGTAAAGACTGCATCTTTTAAGATATCACGAAGGTCCTGACTGGTTTTAACAGGCTTTGGCATTCTGGCAAATGATGAGAATTCATTGACCATGCGACCAATGTCGCCAACCTGACGCACAATTGTATCTGTACACTGCTCAAAGACTTGCTTGCCATCTTCTGGGATATGTTTACCAAAGCGACGTCTAATCCGTTCGGCGGAGAGCTGAATAGGTGTCAGCGGATTTTTAATCTCATGAGCAATGCGTCGTGCCACATCCGCCCAAGCGGTTGATCTTTGTGCAATCACCAGATCGGTAATGTCATCAACTGTCACAACATAAGATTCATGACCATCGGAAGTTTCTTCACGGGTCACTTTCACATCAAGTGTGTGTTCCTTACCGCCATTTGCCATTGTGACCTGGCGTCGGAATTCATTGCGGTATTTAAGCCCCGCTTCCACAAAGATAGATACAAATCCCGGAGCAACATCTTCAATCGGGCGGCCGATTAGCCCATCAACCGGCCGATCCAAGATGATCGACGCTGATTTATTGGCAATCGTGATGACACCCTCTGCATCAACGCCAATAACGCCCGCAGATACCCCCGTTAGCACGGCTTCTGTGAAACGGCGACGATCATCGATCTGATCGCGCGTGGTTACAAGCTCATCGCGTTGCGCACGGATATCTGCAATCATGTTGTTAAAGGTCATTGTGAGCGATCCCACATCTCCATCAGAGCTATGCACTGGAACGGACACATTTAGATCGCCTTTTGCTACTTCGTCTGAAGCTGTAATCAATCGACGGATAGGTCTTACCAATCGGTCAGCAACTGCAATGGCCATCCAAATCGCAGATAACAGCAATATTAGCGCAAACCCTGTAAAGAGCACTCCAAACGCGATCTGAAGGTTTGAACGCCCTTCATCCAGCGCATTATATTCAGCCGTTGCTTCCTCCATCAGTTGCTTTGCACGGATAACTTCATCATCAAGACTGCGCACGATATATAGATAAGCATCGGGAATATTACGCAGCTTGAGCACAGCACCCACCAGATTTGTGCGGCCTGATGCAATGAGCACCGGCAATCCGTTTTGAGCATCATCAATTGCGCCATCCGGAATTCCAGGAACAGTGCCACCGTCTTCAAGTTCTGTTTGCAAGATGACTGTACCATCTTGTTGCACCAGCTTTGAACCAATCAATTCGCGCGCTACAGTTTGACGATTAAAAAACTCCAAAAAGCCTGTGCGATCGAGGAAATACAGCGATCTGGAACTATCCAAATCCTGTGCCATAGATAAAACTTGGCCATTGAGATAGCGCGCATTTTCAAGCTCATAAGCTTCCGCAACATTGAGCGATGAGTTTACGATTGCTTTTGTGCGTATTGAAAACCAACGATCAAGGCCGACATCTAATGTAAGAGAGGCGATGACAGCCACCAAAATAGCCGGTGTGATCGCCACAATACTAAAAAGCGCAACGATCCTGATATGTAATTGCGCTGCAGCTTTACCGATTTTTCGTGCTTTGAATAAATTGATAAACTCAACGATGATCATGATCACCAAACAAGCGACCAAGAATGAGTTGATAATCACAGCCGCGGTGATGACATTTTGCTCAGGCCTGATGGGTGTTAAACCCAGAAGAATAACAAATGAAATTGCGGCGCTAAACAGCGCTACGATTACGAGAATAAATCGCGGATTTAGAATGAATGAGCTTTTCTCTGTCGAAGCATCATAATCTGCATTAATCGGCGTCAATGTTCCCCAAAACCTCAGAATCGTTTCATTTAGTCAACTTAATTGTGTCAATGAAGCAACAATGTGGCGAAAATGCAACGGTTAAGTTCGAAGGTCAAGACGGTTTTGATGAGCGATAAACAGCGATACCTAATTCTCGGATTTTTTTGCGCAAGGTGTTTCGGTTTAACCCAAGCAATTCTGCAGCTTTGATCTGATTACCGCGTGTTGCAGTTAAAACAGCAAGAATGAGCGGATATTCAACTTCTTCCAACACACGTTGATATAGTCCAGCTGGCGGCAAACCATCACCAAAACTGGTGAAATAGGTGCGCATATTTTCTTCAACTGCTTGCGCAATTGTCATTGGTCCCTGCGGCGCGGAGATATATTCAGGTGTTGTTTCATCACCAGATTGAAGCTCGGTCGCGATGATGTCGCTTGTAATCACATCCTGCGGATAAAGCGCCATGATCCTGCGAACAAGGTTTTCCAATTCACGAACGTTACCCGGCCAAGAATGCGTTTTTAACAGATTAAGCGCATCTTTCTCAAAGCGTTTCGCGTCTAGCCCCTCGCCGATATTTTGTTGCATGAAGTGACGGATAAGATCAGGCACATCCTCTGCGCGATCACGCAGTGGCGGCAATCTGAGCGGCACAACGTTTAACCGGTAGAACAAATCCTCGCGGAATTCGCCTTTATTGATCGAGATCTTGAGATCTTTATTGGTTGCAGCAACAATTCGAACATCGGTTTTAATCGGTGTGCGACCGCCAACCGTCGTATATTCACCTTGTTGCAAAACGCGTAAGAGACGTGTTTGTGCATCCATCGGCATATCGCCGATCTCGTCTAAAAACAACGTACCGCCTTCAGCTTGTTCAAAACGACCAGTTGATTTGTTATGTGCGCCAGTAAAGGCGCCTTTTTCGTGACCGAAAAGTTCAGATTCAATCAAATCACGCGGAATAGCGGCCATATTAATTGCAACAAATGGTCCGTTGCGGCGTTTGCCATAATCATGCAATGCACGTGCGACCAATTCTTTACCGGTGCCTGATTCACCTGTGATCATGAGCGTTAAGTCTGTCTGCATCAGACGCGCTAGCACACGGTAGATTTCCTGCATGGCTGCAGATCGACCAACAAGCGGCATTGATTCTGAATGATCGTCGCTCAGAGCGCTTGGTCCACGCTTGGGTTCTGATAATGCACGATCAATGATCGACGTCATTTCAGTTAGATCAAATGGCTTTGGCAAATAATCATATGCCCCGCCTTCAGACGCACGGATCGCCGTCATAAAGGTATTTTGCGCACTCATAACCAAAATAGGCAGATCAGGACGCGCTTTTTTAATGCGTGGGAGCAAATCAAATGCGTTTTCATCCGGCATAACAACATCGGTAATGACCAAATCGCCCTCACCGGCTGCAATCCAACGCCATAATGTGCCTGCGTTAGAAGTTACACGGACATCATAACCTGCACGGCTTAGAGCTTGATTTAAGACTGTTCGGATGGCGGCATCATCATCTGCGACTAAAATCGTTGCTTTTGACATTATTGTGCTCCTTCAGGATCAGTTTGGGAGGGATCCCGATCCTTGTCATTTTGGGAAATAGGCATAAGAACTTTGAAAAGGGTTTTCCCCTTTTGGCTGTCGCATTCGACGATGCCACCATGAGCACCGATAATTTTTGCGACAAGCGCCAGTCCAAGGCCCGAACCATTGGTCTTTGTCGTAATAAACGGATCAAACAAATGCGGAAGTAGATCGTTGGGGATCCCAGGTCCATTGTCTCGAATGGTGAATTCTAACGGTAGTGAAACCCGCTCACGAGAGGAACCAACTGAAAATTTTATCCCGGGACGAAATGCGGTCATAGCCGATATTTTAGGGTTAGGAGTATCAGCCACAGCTTCAGCGGCGTTTTTCACCAAATTTAAAAACACCTGAATGAGTTGATCACGGTTTGCATAAACCAATGGCAAAGATGGATCATATAATTGTTCAAACTCAATATCGCGGGCAAAACCTGCCTTCGCAATTGCAATCACGTGATCAAGCACTGAGTGAATATTAATTGCCACACGGTCAATCGGGCGTTCATCTGAGAAGATTTCCATGCGATCAACCAGCGATACAATGCGGTCTGTTTCATCGCGGATTAATCGCGTAAGCGCCTTATCTTCATCATTTACCGATGTTTCAAGCAATTGCGCAGCACCGCGAATACCCGATAGTGGATTTTTAATCTCATGCGCCAACATTGAAGCCAACCCGGAGACCGATCTTGCCGCGGCTCTATGGGTCAACTGACGATCAATCTTATCTGCACGAGAGCGTTCTTGGAATACAATCACTGCATCGGTGCTATTTCCGCCAACTGGTGAGGCATAAATATCAACCAGTTTCTCTTCACCAAGACGTGGAGAGCTGAGATCAACACGATACTCGCTGACTGGGCCGGCACGTTCACGTACTTGTTCGAGCAAATAAAGCACCGGACTGCCAAATGGCATGAATTCTTGTAGTTTATGATTGGTCAGGTGAGAAAGGCTAGCGCTGAGAAAAGCCTCAGCTTCCCAATTTGCAGAAATGATAAAACCTTCTGCATCAACCATGACAACAGCATGTGGCAATGCATTGAGCACCAGAGCAGCTTGATCTTTATTGATGGATATCAAGCGACTTCTCCTTCAGGAATAACGAATTTATTTTCAATAGCTTGTGTCATTTTTCTCACCACATGGCCGACATCTTTGGAAGACAGAATATCTCCACGATCTGCTGGGGAAATATTTGAGGCAAAGCGTTCTAGGTACCAGTTGAGGTGCTTTCGAGATTGACGTACGCCAACCTTTTCGCCGTAGTGATCAATCATCATGAGGTAATGGCGCTCGACAAACGAGGCGATCTCTTCAGCGGTTTTCGGCACATTATCATTGCCAGCTAGAGCGCCACAGTGCCAAGGACGACCTTGGCTTGCTCTGCCAACCATGACCGCATCCGCCCCTGAAATTTTCAAAATGTTATGAATGTCGTCTTCCGTTTCGACATCGCCATTTGCGATCAGAGGAATAGAAATCACATCTCGGACGGATTTAATCGCCTGCCAGTCAGCCTTACCCTCGTAAAACTGATTGCGGGTTCTGCCATGAACAGTAATGAGTTTTGCACCCAAATCTTCAGCACTTTTTGCAAGTTCCGGCGCGTTGATACAATCGATATCCCAACCAAGACGCATTTTAACGGACACGGGAATTTCGACAGCTTCTACTGTGGCGGCGATTAGTTCTCGCGCCAAATCCAGATCTTTCATCAATGCAGAACCGGAATATCCACCTGTCACTTTTTTCGCGGGGCATCCCATATTTATATCAATCATATCGGCGCCACTATCCGCACAAATTTTAGCAGCATCGCGCATCCATTTTGCTTCACGACCAGCAAGCTGCACAACATGGGGAGTGATACCCTTGCCTTGCATGCGCACAAATGATTCTGCTGAATTACACACAAGTTCGCGGCTTGCCACCATTTCGGTCACAACCATGCCCGCACCATATTCAAATGCTAATTGACGGAAAGGCAGATCTGAGATTCCAGACAAAGGGGCTTGTATCACCCTGTTTCTGGTTGCTATTTGATCGATTTTCAATGGCTGGCGAATGAGCTCTAGCACAATTTGCCTTTCAAAAGTGCACAAATATGTATTGCCTTATTTTTAGACACTAAAAACCTTTTTGCCAAGAGATAATATGGATTTACTCAAATTAATTTCGATATGCTTAATTTCATCTGGTAAGTCTTTTGCTTAAAGTTTACAACGAGGTAGGCTTTGTTTCGTTTTGGAAAATATAACTAATTTATGTCAAATTTTTTAGATCATAAAAATGTGGCTATTATTGTGGCTGCAGGACGTGGTGAACGCGCTGGAGGGCTGATTGATGGCCCAAAACAGTATAGATTGATCGGAAATCGACCAATTATTGCTCATACAATTGAGAAATTCCAACAACATAGCGGTATTTCGCACCTTATCATTGTCACTCATATTGATGATGATGAATTGATTACAACAGCCTGCGAAAATGTCGATCGACAGAATATCACTTTGGTTCATGGCGGTGCGACTCGACAGCAATCTGTGTTAAATGGCCTTAAAGCCGCAATCGAAATGAACCCTAAATTCGTGTTGATCCACGATGGTGTTCGCCCGTTTGTAACGTCAGCATTAATTTCCGATGTGCTTGAAGGGCTATCTGAGGGGCATGATGCTGTCCTACCAGCAACTGCGGTGGCAGATACGCTTAAGCGCGCAAACCAAGACATGATAATCGAAGATACTGTATCGCGCGAAAATCTATATGCTGCGCAGACACCGCAAGGGTTTGACTTTCAAACCATTTTATCAGCGCATTTAAAGGCAGAACAAGCGGAACGATTTGATTTTACCGATGATTGCGCATTGATTGAATGGATTGGGCACGAGGTATTTATCGTTCAAGGCTCTTCAGAAAACACCAAATTGACGACTATGGAAGATATTAAAATGGCCAATGATAAACTTATGCCAGCATTTGCAGATGTAAGAACAGGCAATGGCTATGACGTTCATCAGCTCGTAGATGGTGATCATGTCACGCTTTGCGGCATTGATATCCCCCATAATAAGGCCCTCTCCGGCCATTCCGATGCTGATGTGGCGCTTCATGCTTTAACGGACGCGCTGCTGGCGACATGTGGCGAAGGTGATATTGGCGATCACTTCCCACCAACTGACCCGCAATGGAAAGGCGCAGCTTCCTACATTTTCTTAGAGCATGCAGCAAAGATCATTCGCGATCACGGCGGCATAATCACCAATGCAGATGTCTCATTGATTGCTGAGCAGCCAAAGATTGGCCCCCATCGCCAAAAAATGCGCGAAAGCCTGGCAAAGATTTTGGGTATCGATGTTGTGCGTTGCTCGGTTAAAGCAACAACAAACGAGAAAATAGGCTTTATCGGCCGGGAAGAAGGCATTGCAGCCATTGCAACTGCCACCGTAGTTTATGGTGCAAATTCATGAGCAAAGCCAACGACATTATAACAGCCTATACTAAGGCGGGATTGATGATCGCAACGGCTGAAAGCTGCACGGGTGGTTTAATCGCTGGTGCGCTAACCGATATTGCAGGCTCATCAAGCGTTGTTGATCGTGGATTTGTGACGTATTCCAACCAAGCAAAGATGGATATGCTCGGGGTATCCGCAGAAACATTGGAAAAGCATGGTGCCGTCAGCGATCAAACCGCATATGAAATGGCGCT
>JAHDEP010000032.1:14846-21208 GCA_020628775.1 Rhizobiaceae bacterium
AAACATTGGAAAAGCATGGTGCCGTCAGCGATCAAACCGCATATGAAATGGCGCTGGGTGCGCTCAACAACTCGCGCGCTGATGTAACCGTCGCAGTGACCGGAATTGCTGGACCAGGTGGTGGATCGGATGAAAAACCAGTTGGCCTGGTCTATATGGGCGTTGCGAGCAAAGATGGTGTTCAAACCCATAAGCTGCTTTTAGGCGAAGATAAGTCACGAGAAGAAATCAGGCAGGCAACCGTTGACCGCGCTTTGAACGAGCTTTTGATGGTTATCGGCTAATACTAAAGTATGAAATTGATTGATTTTTATCAACAATTTCGCATGTTGAATTGACTTTTTGAAAAAGTTTAGCAGACTGTAATCAAAATATAAAAACACGAAATTACACGATGTGTCGGGGAGCAATTCATGTTCAAACTTCTTGCAAAAACTTGCCTAGCGCTGGTCGCCTTTTCTGTTCCGAGCTTTGCCGGATCTGTTGAAACTTTTAGAGTAGGTGCATGGAATGGCGAAGCGTTCGTTTCAGATCAAGACGGTTCATTTTTATCATGCATAGCGACAGCTAACTATCGCAATGGCATTTCCATGAGTATTCAGATTGATGAGACTTATGGCTGGGTGCTTGGGTTTGGATCTCCGCATTGGAATTTGACAACCGGCAACCAATTTACAATGCAGTATCGCATTGACCGCAGCGCATGGTTCTCAGCAACGGCGACAACGGCCACGCCAAAACTCGTCACCATGCCAATGCCTTATGATCCAACGATGATCTCGCGTTTTCGTCGTGGTAACAAACTATATGTCTATGATGGTTCTTATACCTACGACTTCCGCCTGACAGGAACGTCTCGTGTTGTCGCGCGTTTGTCTAAATGCGTTGATTATCACGTGGCACGCACAAATGCTTCTAAAGGATTTGGTACAAGCACGGCACAAAGCCAGCCAAGTGTATCGCAACCTGCCCCAGCGGCTCCAACTGCGACAGCTCCTGCGACTGCTGCACCAAATTTAGCTGAGACAACCATTACCAACGATAATGATCCTGCTCTTCAATTAGAAGCAACGCAAAAGATGTTCGCACTAATCGGATATGCTGGCCTTTCTGACATTAAACTCATCCCGAGCGATCAACTCGAAGAAGAACTCACTGGTTATCACGCGGTTGCGGAAGGCAATGCGCGATTGCTTGTTACCCATATTGTTTCCAATAGTGCTGCGATGAGCGAAAGCCAACTGATCGAATCATCTATCGCTGCAGAGGAAAAGAAATGCGAGGGTGATTTTGAATCAAGCTCGGGCCGCAAGACCTCTGATGGCACAAAGATCCATGTTGGCGAGATCCGTTGCACTGAAGGTGATTTTGAACTTCATGAGCGCTATGTCATCGCACCACGGGGCAAAGGCGGCTATTACTTCATCGGCACACGTGATGAATATATGGGTGAAGGTGGCGGCGCGCCAAGAAGCCCAACAGATAAGCTGGACGACAAAGCGTTTCAAACGGCTGCGATTAAAGCTAGTAAGTAACGCGGTAGGTTAGCTAGATTAATCGCTCTGTAATTCTTCTTTGCCTGCAGATTTACGTTTGCGGGCAAAGTAAAAACAAACGATGCCAAGTAAAAATGGCAACGCATAAAGCGTTAAAAATTCTGGATTGATAAAGTCGCCGATATCTACTCCGCAACTTGATGAATTTACAAAGGCGCATGCCATGGCTGATATCCAAGTCCACGCGAGAAGTGGGCCGATCAGCAATATGCCTGCGCAGATGTATAAAAAGACTTTCATAATGCACCCCCGTTTTAAAGGTTGCCTTTATACGCGATAAATCTCGTCTGCGCGAGCTTCAAAGCTTTGCGTGAATTTAGCAAAGGCGCGCTCAAACATCGATCCCATCACGAGCCCCAAAGCCATGCTCTTGAACGCATAATCGATATAGAAATCAACTTCGCAGGTGTTTGTGCCTTCGATATCTATAAACTGCCAGCGGTTATCGAGATGTTTGAATGGACCATCGATATATTTGGCTTCTATCAGCATCTCGTCTGGTTTTAAAAACACCTGACTGGTAAATGTTTCATTGATCGATTTATACCCAACCGTCATATCAGCAACGAGCAGGGTTTTCCCCCCTCGCTCGCGCGTTTCGCGAACGGTTAGCGCTTCGCACATGGGCAAAAATTCGGGATATTTCTCTACATCAGCGACAAGATCAAACATATCCTGCGCTTTATGATTGACGACATGCGTACGCTCAAATTTAGGCATAAACGATTAAACTCATTTTGCGTTTTTAGCGTCGCGCGCAGCTTTAAGCTTGGCAAAATCATCACCCGCATGGTGTGATGATCGTGTGAGTGGGCTCGCAGACACCATCAAGAAACCTTTGGCATAAGCATTTGTTTCATATGATTTAAATTCATCAGGCGTAACATAGCTCACGACCTTATGATGCTTACGTGTTGGCTGCAAATACTGGCCAATTGTTAGGAAATCGACATCTGCAACACGGAAATCATCCATCAATTGGAGGACTTCGTTGCGTGTTTCGCCAAGCCCAACCATTATGCCAGATTTGGTGAAGATCGTTGGGTCAAGCTCTTTAACACGCTGAAGCAAACGCATTGAATGGAAATAACGTGCACCAGGGCGCACAGTTAGATAGTTCGACGCCACAGTTTCAAGATTGTGATTAAACACATCAGGTTTGGCAGCGACAACGACTTCCAAAGCGCCATCTTTACGCAAAAAGTCAGGCGTGAGGATTTCAATTGTTGTTTCAGGAGATGCTTTACGAATTGCGCCAATCACTTGCGCAAAATGTTCAGCGCCACCATCGGCCAAATCATCACGATCAACCGATGTGATCACAACGTGCTTTAGGCCCATCTCAACAACGGCTTTAGCCACGTTTTCAGGCTCTGATTGATCAAGCGCGTTGGGTTTACCGGTCATGACGTTACAAAATGCACATGCACGCGTACAAATCTCGCCCATGATCATAAATGTAGCGTGTTTTTTATCCCAGCATTCGCCGATATTTGGACAGCCAGCTTCTTCGCAAACCGTCACAAGATTATTGTCCTGAACGATTTTGCGGGTTTCTTTGTAACCTTTGGATACCGGCGCTTTTACGCGGATCCAATCTGGTTTCTTAGTGATTTCATTATCCGGTTTATGCGCTTTTTCCGGATGTCTAAGCTTTGCTTTTTCTGGTCTGGTCGTATCGATGACGGTAACCATTTTATAAACTCCAAATTCGCTTTAACCTAAGATAGGTAATTTCATAAAAGATGCAATGTGACTGTTTGAAGCGACGCTTAGTCCGCGTCAATCTTTTGCGCCGTTTTTAAGGTTCTCACCAATAACCAAAGAATGAGCCCAATGACAAACCCGACAGCGGTTAAAATCCCAGCAACTACCAGAATTCCTGTCCAGCCTTCATAGCTCGTTGATCCCAAATCAACCGAACCGCGCCCTTGAATGGCAGCCATGCCACCAAACGCTCCGAGCGCAAAACCGACCAACATTGGGATCAAAAATAGCTTCATCTATGCGTTCAACACTCGTCCATAAGCATCAAGCACACTTTCCTTCATCATTTCTGACAAGGTTGGGTGCGGGAAGATTGTGTGCATTAGCTCTTCTTCAGTTGTCTCCAAGTTCATGGCAACAACGAAACCTTGGATCAGCTCTGTCACTTCAGCACCCACCATATGTGCGCCCAAAAGTTCGCCAGTGTGCTTATCAAAGATTGTTTTGATCATGCCATTGTCTTCACCAAGTGCGATGGCTTTACCATTAGCTGTGAAAGAGTAGCGACCCACGCGAATTTCGCGACCTGCTTCTTTAGCGGCAGCTTCCGTAAGACCAACAGACGCCACTTGTGGGTGACAATATGTACAGCCTGGGATTTTGCCTTTATCCATTGGGTGAACACCTGGAACACCGGCAATTTTCTCAATGCAGATAACGCCTTCATGCTCAGCTTTATGCGCAAGCATCGGAGGACCGGCCACATCGCCGATTGCGTACAAACCTTCAACATTGGTTTTTCCATAGCCATCGATGACCACACAGCCACGATCAGTTTTAACACCAAGATCTTCAAGACCAAGATTTTCGATATTGCCTTGAACACCAACAGCTGAGATCAAACGATCTGCGTTAATTTGCGTCACTTTTCCGTCTTTGGTTTCCACATGCGCAGTAATACTGTTTGCCGCTTTATCAACTTTGGTGACTTTCGCTTCGTTGATGATTTTCATGCCGCGCTTGACCAGCGCTTTGCGGGCAATCGTTGAGATTTCAACGTCTTCCACAGGCATAATGTTTTTCATCAATTCAACAACGGTCACTTCAACACCCATTGAAAGGTAGAAGCTTGCAAACTCGATACCAATTGCACCAGAACCCATCACAACGATAGATTTAGGCATTTCTTTTGGCACCATGCTTTCAAAATATGTCCAGATCAGCTTTCCATCAGGCTCAATTCCCGGCAATGCACGAGGACGTGCGCCAGTAGCCACAATGATGTGTTTAGCTGTGTATGTGCCTTCTGGCAAAATACCTTTAGGAATTGGGTTTTGCGGCTCATATGCAGGTTTCGATGGTTTGCTAACAACAATCTCACCTGGTTTTTTAAGCTTTGCTTCGCCCCAAATGACGTCGATTTTGTTCTTTTTCATTAAGAAGCCAACACCACCGTTTAAGCGTGCTGATACCCCTCGAGAACGCGCCACAACATCTTCAACCTTCGCCGTCATCTTACCTTCAAGTGTAAGGCCATAAGATTTCGCGTGAGCTGCGTGATCCATCATTTCCGCTGAGCGCAGAAGCGCTTTTGTTGGGATACAACCCCAGTTGAGGCAGATACCGCCTAAATGTTCGCGCTCAACAATAGCTGTTTTTAAGCCAAGTTGTGCTGCGCGAATGGCAGTGACATATCCGCCAGGACCTGAACCAATGATAATAACGTCGTAATTGTTAGACATGATCTATGTCTCCTAAATTCTGAGGCTTAGAGCCCCAACATAAGTTTAACAGTCGAGGCTAATCCCTCGCCCAAGTCTTTGGTGTTTTTGGCATCCATGTGAATGCCATCAATCGGTGTTGTTTTGCTTACTGAATTGGCATCGAAAAAGCCGCAGCCAAGATTGTCAGCCAGATCCGCGTGAAGCGTTGGGAATTTTTTAGATTCTTCCATTCCACCTACGAATAAGGCACCAATATCCGTGTTTGCCGTTTCGCAAAATTTTGGTGGCGAAACGATCAGAATATCAGGTGATGCACCCATCTCATGCGATTCATGGCGCTGGATGATACGAATAATCCGTTCCAGACCTTTCACACTTGCAGTGGCGTTGCCTACAACCATCTCTTTCAGATCATTGGTACCCAAAAGCACTATGATCAAATCAAGCGGTTTGTGTGTTGCAAGCAATGTCGGCAAAATGCGAACGCCGTTGCGATCACAATCAGCTGTGTAATCATCAAATGCGGTCGTGCGGCCATTTAAGCCTTCCGCAATGATGTGCACATCTGAACCCAGAGCTTTTGACAGTGCTGTTGGCCAGCGGTCGCCTAATGCATGACGGCCGCCAGTTTGCGCATCAAAACCCCAAGTTAGTGAATCACCGAAGCAAAGAACGTTTTTCATTTTACCATCCGAGCCCAATGGAACCCAAAAACTGAAGAACAAAGCCTGTTATAACAAGCAAAAAGGCTAGTTTATCAATAAGCTTAATTCGCGCTGTTTTTTTGCTCTCTACGGCCCTCATTCCTCCATCTTCACCACTTTTACCTGTGAATATTTCTAATCCGTCGAGGGAATTAAAACCTCTTGAAAATCCGCCATTCAAAAACAAAACGGTAAATCCAACAGCATCCATTAATAGACCCAATGACGAGATAGAAATCAAACAAGCATCCCCATTGGGTTTTCGATATAGCCTTTAAATGCCGCAATGAGTTCAGCGCCCAAAGCACCATCTACAGAACGGTGATCAGTTGAAAGTGTCACTGTCATCACAGTTGCAACAGCAAGTGCACCATCTTTAACGACAGGGCGTTTTTCACCCGCGCCAACAGCCAAAATGGTTGAATGCGGAGGGTTCACAATCGCTGAGAAGTTTTTCACGCCGAACATGCCAAGGTTAGACACAGCTGTTGTACCACCTTGATATTCAGATGGTGAAAGCTTCTTATCACGTGCACGACCCGCCAAGTCTTTCATTTCATTAGCAATGGTTGAAAGTGTTTTTTGCTCTGCTTTACGAACGATTGGTGTAATCAAGCCACCTTCGATGGATACAGCAACACCCACATCAACATGCTTGTGTTTGACCATAT
>JAHDEP010000247.1 GCA_020628775.1 Rhizobiaceae bacterium
TCAGCGGATTTCGCCATAGTGTTTTCAAGGCGCACTTCAGCAAAGTCATTATAGCCCAGCAGTTTCGCCTTTTCTTTGCGGAGTTTCAAAATGTTTTTAATGTTCTCTACATTATCGGTCTCACCACCGCGGGAGCCACGAGAAACCCCAGCGCGATATGCTTTTTCGCGTAAATCACGTCGCGTGCTAAACTGCATAAATGGCGCCAAAACAGGGCGTGAAAGTGTAAGAAGATATCCATCGTCTAAACCACGCTCTTTGGCTTGGGCTTTGAGCGTATCAAGCAAAAAGTCTGGCAGTCCAGCAATTTCTTCATCTGTTGTTAGATGCAAAGTCCAATCATTGCTGTCGGATAGAACGTTCTGGCCAAAGTTTGTGTAGAGCACCGCAAGCTCTGAGGTAATGTCTGCAAGACGTTTTTTGTCTTTGTCACCAAGCTTGGCACCGTTTTTGACATAACCACGCCAGTATTTTTCCAACACTTCAAGTTCTTCAGTTGAAAGGTTCAGCTCTTCTCGTTTTTGATACAGTGCATCAATTCTGGCAAACGATTCCGGGTTCATCGACATTTCGGAATGATGGGCCGCTAGCTTTGGTGCGATTTCTCGCTCGATCTCTTTAATTCTGTCGTCAGTATCATTGCCTGCGCGTGAATAAAAAAGGCTCGCAACCTTCCCAAGTCCTGAATCCATCACCTCAAAGGCGATGATTGTATTTTCAAAGGTTGGCTCGTCTGGATTATTAGCGATTTCCAAAGTCTGCTCTTTGTCCCGCTTTAATGTCACATCAAATGCGGTTCTGAAATCAGCATCTTTAAGCGCCTCAAATTGCGGCAGATCAAAAGGTCCGTTCCAGTTGGTTAGGTTTGAAATATCGGCTTGGGAAGAATTGTCAGACAAGATATGTTCCTATTGTGGTCAAAACGTATCTTATCCATATAGGTGTTTAAGTGCTTTTCAAAAAGATCTTTTCGATCATTTATTGTTTATCGCTCGGTGAGGCATGCGTGAGCAACATATAGGTTGTTATCTCGTTTGCATCAAAAAACCCCACCGGTTAGCGAACCGATGGGGTAATTTAATCTGCCATTTGGCAATCAATATTAAGAGCGATCCCGCGCTGCAAGTGTGCGCAAACGCAATGCATTGAGCTTGATAAAGCCGGCTGCGTCTTTTTGATCATAAGCGCCGTGATCATCTTCAAAAGTCACAAGCTCATCATTGTACAGAGATTTCGATGAATCACGACCAATAACGATAACATTGCCTTTATAAAGCTTAAGGCGAACAACACCTTCTACGTCTCTTTGCGAATGGTCGATGGCAGCTTGTAGCATTTCACGCTCTGGAGAGAACCAGAAGCCGTTGTAAATCAGCTCTGCATAGCGTGGCATTAGTTCATCTTTTAAATGTGCCGCGCCACGATCAAGCGTGATGGATTCCATTGCACGGTGGGCTGTTAGCAAGATTGTGCCGCCTGGTGTTTCGTATACGCCGCGTGATTTCATGCCAACAAAACGATTTTCAACGAGATCAAGACGACCAATACCATTATCACGACCTAGATCGTTGAGCTTTTGGAACAATGTCGCAGCAGACATTTTTTCGCCGTTTAGTGCAACAGCATCACCTTTTGAAAATTCAATTTCAATGATTGTTGCTTCATCAGGAGCTTCTTCTGGAGAAACTGTGCGCTGGTAAACATATGCTGGTGCTTCTTCCGCAGGATCTTCAAGAACCTTACCTTCAGACGATGAGTGCAACATGTTTGCATCAACAGAAAACGGTGCTTCGCCACGTTTGTCTTTTGGAATTGGAATCTGGTGCGCTTCAGCAAACTCGATTAGCTCTGTTCTGGATTTAATTGTCCAGTCGCGCCATGGTGCGATAACTTTGATATCAGGGTTGAGTGCATAAGCTGCAAGCTCGAAACGTACTTGGTCATTACCTTTACCAGTTGCACCGTGCGCGATCGCATCAGCGCCTGTTTCGCGAGCGATCTCCACCAAACGTTTTGAGATCAACGGGCGAGCAATAGATGTGCCGAGAAGATATACGCCTTCATAAACAGCATTTGCTCGGAACATTGGGAAAACGTAATTTGAAATGAAGTCTTCGCGGAGATCTTCAATATAGATGTTTTCATCTGGAAGACCCATCAATTCGGCTTTTTTGCGCGCTGGTTCCAGCTCATCACCTTGGCCTAAATCAGCTGTAAATGTTACAACTTCTGCGCCAAGTTCTTTTTGAAGCCATTTGAGGATGATGGAAGTGTCTAATCCGCCTGAATAGGCCAACACGACCTTTTTCACGTCTTTATACGTCGTCATTTATTTTAAATCCTGAATAGTAATTTTTTGAGTTCGGACCCTGATTGTCTTGGCTATACAAGAAATATTTGGCGTTGGCGACTCCCAATTATTCGATAATTGACCGTTTAGGATGAAAACGTTAGGTAGGCTCATGAGCTTTATTCCAGATAGTCTAACCTTAATTGCTTTTTGCACCGCTTCTATCATCCTTGCGATCACCCCGGGGCCAGATATGACCCTGATGATTTCAAGGTCTTTAAGTGATGGCGTCAAAGCTGGATTGATGATTGTTGCAGGAACCACAACCGGCATTTTGGTCCATACATGTCTTGTAGCATTTGGTTTGTCTGCGTTAGTGGTCGCTTCGCCTACGGCCTTTTGGATATTAAAGATTGCCGGTGCTGGTTATTTGTTATGGCTCGCCATTCAAGCACTGCGCGGAAGTTCCAGTTTTTCCGTTGAACGCAAAAAGTCGAGCGGCAAAAGCTTATTTAAATTTTGGCTCAATGGTTTTGGGGTTAATCTGCTCAATCCAAAAATAATCATATTCTTTATGACTTTTCTGCCGCAATTTGTGCGCGCTGATGATCCAAACTTTACCGCTCGGTTATTGTTTTTGGGGTTCTTGTTTGCCATCGTTGCCTTGCCGATTGTCATCGGAACAGTGATTGCCGCCAATAAAATTTCAAACTGGCTTAAGAGTAATCCGAAATTCCTGCGTTGGTTGGACTATGGGTTTGCCAGCGTGTTTTCAATGTTTGCTGTGCGCATCTTATTCACCCAAGGAAAATGATAAAGCGCTGTGCTGATTATGCCGTGAGCGCTCCGCGCATATGATCAACAATTGCGTCCATGCAAATACGGATCCTGTCAATTTGGGCATAATCTTCATGAACCGTGAGCCAGAAACTGCGCTGAATGGAAACTTCATTTTTTAGCACCGGTATGAGTTCGGTATGATTGCGCGCCATAAAGTCATGCACAATACCGATGCCTGCACCTTTTAAAATAGCGTGAAGTTGAACATGCACACTGGTACTTGTGAGCTGAAGTTCAAACTCAGAACCAAAGAGCGGCATGTAGTCTAATTCTTTGTCATGCAATAATTCAGGAACATA
>JAHDEP010000248.1 GCA_020628775.1 Rhizobiaceae bacterium
GTCAAAGCGTGATAGTAACGCATCGGAAAGAGGTGAGCCTTCGCCATAGGTCTTTTCTAGGATGTCACTCTTCTGAACGGGCTCTGCTGCGTGAGTGATAAGAATTGGCTTCAGGAAGTCAGGGGCATGATCAGCCAAATATGTCGGGCCGTGAACAAGCGAGCCACCATCATGAGCGGCTAATCCCATCATGCCCATTGCCGAGACGAAACTTGCGGCGTACCCTGCCCATATGACTCTTTTTTCTGTCTGCGTGGCCGTGTAATAAAGGGCCGTGGCAAGGCACGAAAGTATGGCGACTGCGATGCCTCTGGATCTGTGGCGGTCAATAAGCGCCCCCGAATGCCCTTCATTCATGCCCAATAGCAGCCCGAGTAAAACAGTCACGCAGGCGAAAAATGCCGCAAATATGAGCATCGGGCCAATAAGCTCCTTGAGCTGGCTAAATTTCTTTGAGAGGCGAGAAAGCTCGAGCAGAGCTACGAGGGACAAGCAGGCTACCGGAAAATGCAAGACTAAAGGATGAAATCGACCGAGGAAACGACCAAATCCGTTCCCCTCAGTGCCGGTCAGCGGCATCAAATTGGCCGCTCCCAGTATAACCAGTATAAAGAGCACGCTAATTATTGCTATCGCCCAGCTTGTTTTCGGTGCCTTAGTAAAAATCTATTATCACATTGTTGATTGTTGACATTATATAGCGCGAGTCACTCGACAGCGCAAGCAAAGAGCAGTGCTCCACATTTCATAGTTCTATCTGCTGTGACATTTTTACAATAACTAGCAACAATATTGCAAACATGCAGATTGTTGACAATTTACTATTGCATCATTTGTGAATCGGCGTTATCGAAGGAGCATAACAATAAAAGTGACATAAACTTTTCAAGGGGAGATGCATAATGTTATCTGTATCAACAAAAAAAATATTACTCTCAGCGAGTTCAACGATTGCTATGGTGGCGTTGAGTCAAGCTGCTTTGGCACAAGACACGACTATTGATGACGCGGAAGTCGATGAGATTGTCGCTACGGGAATTCGAGCCTCTATTGCAAAATCATTGGACGACAAGCGCAGGGCGCAGCAAATTGTTGATACGATTAATGCGGAAGATATTGGCAAATCGACAGACCAAAACATTGCCGAGGCGTTAAACCGCGTATCAGGTGTTAGTATTACGGAACAGGGGGGAGAGGGGGCGTTTATCACGGTTCGTGGTGCCAATGCAGACCAAACCGTTGTCACATTGAACGGCGTAACTCAAGGGTCAACTGAATTTAACCAAGGTGTGAACCTTTCAAGCTACTCAGCGGATATTCTGGCAAAGGTTGAAGTGATCAAAACGCCATCGGCAGACGATGAAGAGGGTTCCCTAGGTGGCTTGGTTAACTTAATTACCCGTAAGCCGCTCGAACTTAATAAGGATATTCGTACGGTAACCGCGCAAGGGCGTTGGAACTCGCAAACCTTAGATGACAGCGTTCGAAGCAAGCCGCTAAATGTTGAAGATTACAAGTTGTCCGGGACAGTCTCTGAGACATTTTTTAACGATACTCTCGGAATTATCGTCAATGGCGTAAGGGAAACAAACTCAATTCGTCAGGACATTTTTGCTGCGAACGATTACAATTCGGCGCGATCATTTCATGCTGTTGATACAGATGGGAATGTCTATCAATCAACAAGTGGTGGTTACACAGGTGCCGATGCAATATTATACGGAGTTGCTCCCCGAACCCTCGCCTATTCCGTGACAAATGGTCAGCGCGATCGGACGGCACTTGACGCTGCTGTGCAGTGGAAGCCCACTGACACGACAGATATAAACGCCAACTTCAATTATTCCCTTCAAGACATAGATAACGTGACACACTCTTCTGTCGTGAGAAATAATGATCAGTCTCGCGGACCCAATTTCAATAATGTGGGGTCCCCTTATAATTCACAAAATGGAGATTTAAACGGTACGCCTACTCCGTTTCAAGATCCCGCGGATTGGATGGTTTTGGATACAGAAAGCCGGACTTGGGTACGTACCTTGCGACGTTTTGAAACATCCGACATAAATGCTTCGTCGAATGAGTTTGAAAATGAAAATCTCTCCGCTTCATTGGATTTTGAGCAGACATTATTTGGTGACCTCACGCTGAATGTCGGTGGTAGTTATCAAAAGTCTGAGCAAACGCCGAAGCAGCGCACGTTTGTGAACTTACAGTCGGCACGTGAAAATAGCGTGCACCTTCGGCACTTTGTTGACCCTGCGAATTTGCAGCCGGTTGGCTATGACTGCACCTCCGGAGCTTGTCAGCCAGTGACCGGTCAATCATTTGTCAATCTTGGTAGCGTAGTAACGGAGCCAACTGCGGCGCAAGTCGCGCAGCTTGCAGCGGACGGAATTTTGGGTACTTGGGGACAACCAATATTGACGCGTGGCCACGACAATGTTTCTCTATCTGGAAATAACCCCGATGACCTTCTGGCCAAATCTCCAGGTGTTTTGAGTCAAATCTTAACGGCTGTGGAGGATGAGACTAAGGCTATTTATCTGGATGCTGACTATGATCTAGGTGGAAAATTTGGTTTCTCGTCACTTGAGTTTGGTGGTAAGTATACAAAACGGGAAAAGTTCACTGACGACCAGAACGGTGTTGTTGTCAACAAGGATGCAGCAGCGACTGTTGTGAATCCTTTGACTGGTGAACCAGTAAATGCTTCTGGTGCTTTAGACCAGATTCCCGTGCAGCCATTTGGTTTAATCGTTGCTCCAAATAATTTCTTGGAGGGGATAGGTTTGGGCGGAAACGCGATTTCAGATGGCTTCGCTTCAATAGACCCCGTAGCTTTCTTTAATTTCGTGGCAGCAGACGATGGAACAGCTTTACAGATTAATAATTTGGAGACTAGGTCTGCTGAGTTCGAAAACTTGGCACTTTATGGTAAAGCAAATTTCGAATTTTTAGACGGTCGACTTACGGGTGATATAGGTCTCCGCTATGTTGAAACTGAGTTGTCAACCACAGGCTTTTCCGGGATAAATGCCTTCAGCGAGTCTTTTGGCCGGAACCAGCGGGTATACGATCTGCGCAATCTACGCGCTTTAACAAACGCCTCATTGCCGGCTTGTCCTGATTTACCATCCAATGCGGGATTACCTGGCGGTTTCCAAGAAGTGTTAGGGCGCGTCGATGGCTTAGGGTTTGACGCGAATGGTACAGTTGACCGTTCAGACGATACGCCACTACCGAATTCGGCACCTTGTCACGACACATTTTTGGTGGATCCTTCAAACCTATCTAATCAAGGGTTTTTCCCAACTAGCTTGCGTCGATATAATAATTTCTTTTGGACAAATAATGACATCATCTCAACTGGGTTTCAGCAAAACCCTGACGGATCGTTCGCTTCAGGCCCTGCTAATAATGTGCGC
>JAHDEP010000249.1 GCA_020628775.1 Rhizobiaceae bacterium
CATATAGGGACTAAGAGCCGTGCCGCAAACACTTATCGAACTAAAAAATGCTGATCTAACTTTAGGAAGCGAGGCATCCTCGGTCCATGTTCTTAAAAAAATGAACCTTCAACTGAATGAAGGTGAAAGCGCTGGTATCGTTGGGCCGTCAGGTTCTGGTAAATCGACATTGCTGATGGTTCTTGCAGGATTGGAACGACTTGATAGCGGCGAAGTTCATATTGCAGGTTCTGCAATCCACGAAATGAGCGAAGATGAAGCGGCAGCTTTTCGCGGTCGAAACATTGGAATTGTGTTCCAGAGCTTCCACCTCATTCCAAATATGACGGCACTTGAAAATGTTGCCGTGCCGCTTGAATTGGCGGGCGAGAAAAACGCCTTTGAAAAGGCAAAAGAAGAGCTTGTTGCCGTTGGCCTGGGTGAACGATTGACCCATTACCCATCTGAATTGTCAGGTGGTGAACAACAGCGTGTTGCGATTGCTCGTGCCTTAGCTCCATCCCCGAAGCTTTTAATTGCCGATGAGCCAACTGGTAACCTTGATGGTGATACAGGGCAGCAAATTGCTGATCTTTTGTTCCAGAAACAAAAAGAGCGCGACATGACCCTTGTTTTGGTCACACACGATCCTTCTTTGGCAGACAAATGTCAGCGCAAGATTGCGGTACGTTCGGGTGAAATTGAGTCCTATTCTGAGGCTGCAGAATAATGGAAAATTCATTTCAACAACTCGGTATGGTCGAGAAAATCAGCCTTGCGCTGAGATTTGCAGCGCGTGAAATGCGCGGCGGATTGCGCGGTTTTTATATCTTCTTAGCATGCGTTGCGTTGGGTGCTGCGGCGATATCCGGGGTTAACTCGGTTTCCAGATCCATCAATCAGTCTATTTCAGCTGAAGGGCAATCGATCTTAGGTGCGGATATTCGCTTTGAAATTGATAACAGGCGCGCCAGCGAAGAAGAAGTGGCGTTTGTTAAAAGCCTGGGTGAAGTGACAACTGGATCAGGATTGCGATCCATGGCGCGTAAACCTGATGGGTCTGATCAGGCGCTGGTTGAATTGCGTTCAGTTGATGAAAGTTATCCGCTTTTTGGTGAATTAGTCACTGAGCCTTTAATGCCAAAAGCTGACCTTTTTGCTAAGGATGGTGATCTTTATGGCGCAATTGTTGCGCCTTTAATGCTCGAGCGCCTTAATTTAGAAATCGGTGATGAGCTGCTTTTGGGTGATGCAACAGTTCAGATCAGAGCAACATTAATTGTCGAACCAGATGCGTTGTCGGAAGGTTTTGGCTTTGCGCCGCGTATGATGATTTCAAATGAAGCATTGGCAAGTGCTGGGCTTATTCGTAATGGTAGTTTGGTTGAGTACTCCTATCGGGTAAACCTTGAGGGTGAGCCGACATTGGGTGATCTTAATGACGTGCGTGATCTGGCGCGTCAGGAACACCCAGATGCAGGCTGGTCTGTGCGAACAAGCCGCAATGCAGCGCCTGCGCTCACGGCAAATATTGAACGTTTCTCGCAATTTTTAACGTTGGTTGGATTAACCGTGCTTGTTGTCGGCGGTGTTGGTGTGGGCAATTCCGTCCGCGCATTTTTGGATTCAAAGCGTGGGGTGATTGCAACCTTTAAATGCTTGGGTGCGTCGGCAAGGTTTGTATTTGGTATTTACCTTATGCAGGTCTTTATGATCGCATTAATTGGTGTCGTGATCGGGATTGTGATCGGCGCAGCATTACCATTTATCACCGCTTCATTGTTGTCGGCTGCGCTGGCGATTGATATTAGCGCTTCGATTTATCCCGGTGCTCTGTCATTGGCGGCTGTGTTTGGACTTCTAGCTGCATTAACATTTGCGATCTTGCCGCTTGGTAATGCTGGCAGCGTGCCAGCAACTGCTTTGTTCCGTCAATGGAATTTGGGGCAATCTGGTTGGCCAAAACCAATTTATACGCTTTTGGCAATTGGGTTTGCAGTTCTGCTCGCGTGGTTGGTGATCTATACATCTGATAACGACCAGATCGCGAGTTTGTTCTTGGGTGCTGTTGCATTTTCCTTCATCGTATTGCGTCTTGTCGCGTGGATGGTGCAGTGGCTTGCAAAACGCAGCCCGCAAGTTCAATCAACCCCTTTACGTATGGCGATTGGTAACATTCATCGACCAGGCGCGTTGACATCATCCGTTGTCATGTCTTTAGGCTTGGGACTGACATTGCTTGTCGCATTGGCATTGATTGATGGAAATTTGCGTCGCGAGCTTTCAGGCAATCTACCCGAGCGCGCGCCAAACTTCTTCTTTGTTGATATTCAATCGAGCGAAATTGAAGGCTTTGAAAAGCTCATCAGTGAAGTTGCACCTGATGGCAAATTAGTGGAAGTGCCGATGTTGCGTGGCCGTATTTTAGAATTTAACGGCACCGAACTTAAAGATCTTGAGATCCCACCAGAAGCCCGTTGGGTCACGCGTGGCGATCGCGGTGTGACATATGCTCAAAACCTTCCAGAAAATTCAGTGTTATCTGAAGGTGAATGGTGGGCGCCAGATCATAGCGGTGAGCCTATGGTTTCTTTCTCAGCGGAAGAGGCGGGTGAACTTGGTTTGAAAATTGGTGATACGGTGACGGTTAATGTGCTCGGTCGAACCATTACCGCACGTATTGCCAACTTTAGATTGGTTGAGTGGGAATCACTATCGATCAATTTTGTCATGGTGTTTTCACCAAATACATTTGCAGGTGCGCCGCATTCATGGTTGGCAACACTGCTTGAAAGCGAAGCAAGTGCAGAACAAGAGGGTGAAATCCTTCGCGCGGTCACACAAGCTTACCCAACTGTGACCACCGTTCGGGTGAAAGATGCGCTCGATATTGCTGAACGATTAGTTGGACAAATCGCACTTGCTATTAGAGCAGCGGCAGCTGTTGCGCTTGTGGCATCGATTTTGGTGCTTGCTGGTGCGCTTGCCGCGGGGAACCAAACAAGACGGCATGATTCAGTTGTTCTTAAGACATTAGGAGCAACGCGCCGGACGCTTATCAGGGCGTTTAGCTACGAATATATGATTTTGGGTCTTTCAACTGCAGTTTTTGCCTTAATTTCCGGCGCAATTGCATCTTGGTATGTGATTAATCAGATTATGAACCTGCCATATAGTGTGCTGCCAGATGTTGCAATTTCAACGCTTTTAGCTGCTTTAATTCTCACCGTTGGTATCGGTCTTGTGGGGACTTGGCGGGTGTTGGGACAAAAAGCTGCCCCAATATTGCGTGATTTGTAGTATACGAAGTTGTAATAGGCTTTTACTATTAACCTTGTTTGTTGTTATTATTCGTATTTATGGTAGTAAATACTTGTTGTTTTTGAAAAAACTCCCATATTATGGGTATATATAAATTCACGATGGAGATTGGCTTCATCGCTGGCT
>JAHDEP010000250.1 GCA_020628775.1 Rhizobiaceae bacterium
GGCGGCACAACAGGTGTTCCAAAAGCTGCGATGATCACCCATGGAAATCTTTTATCAAATATCGAACAGTCTGCCATTTGGGTGGAAAGCGCGATCAAGTCTAAAAAGCAAGTTGATCAAATTACCTTTCTTTGCGCTTTGCCGCTTTATCACATCTTTGCGCTCACTGTGAATTTGATGATTTCAACGCGGCTGGGTTCGCATAATTTATTGATCGCAAACCCGCGCGACATTCCAGGTTTTGTTAAAGAACTTGAAAAACATCCAGTTCATATTTTCGCTGGGTTAAACACCTTGTTTAATGCGCTGATGAACAATCCGGATTTCCGTAAGCTCGATTTTTCAGAATTGTTGATCTCAGCAAGTGGCGGAATGAAAACACAAACTGCTGTCGCCAATCGATGGGAGACCATCACAGGTTCCATTATTCATGAAGCATATGGATTGTCTGAAACATCTCCCGTTGTTTGCGGTAATCTATTTGATGATGATCATTTTAATGGCACCATCGGCATTCCCGTTTCTTCGACAATTGTTGAAGTGCGCGGTGAAGATAATAAAGAGCTTCCGTTTGGTGAAATCGGAGAGATTTGCGTACGCGGCCCGCAGGTGATGAAAGGCTATTGGAACAATCCTGAAGAAACCGAAAATGTAATGACGGAAGATGGATTTTTCAAAACAGGCGATATCGGATTAATGAGCAATGAGGGCTACATCACCCTTGTTGATCGCGTGAAAGATATGATCTTGGTGTCCGGTTTTAATGTCTATCCCAATGAGCTTGAAGATGTGATTGCATTGCTTGATGGGGTGCAGGAATGCGCAGCGATTGGCATTCAAAATACCGAAGGTCACGAGGATATAAAACTCTTTGTCGTGCGCAGTAATCCCGATTTAACTGAAGAGCAAATCCGCGATTATTGCAAAACACAGCTGACAAACTACAAGCGCCCAAAACATATCGTGTTTCGCGATGAATTACCTAAAACCAATGTTGGTAAAGTTCTAAGACGTGCATTGAGAGAAACTTAAATCGATTTAAATTTTTTGTCTACTTCGCGTTCTAACAGTTGATTTTGTCATAATTCATCTTCATATATGGGCTGATCAAAGGAGCCCATGCCGTGAACAATCAATCTAAAGCCATTCTTGAACAGCTGAAATCAAACCTTGCAAAAACTGGTCCACGCGATATGCGTGCGGCATTTGCAGAAGATCCAAAGCGCGCTGGTACTTTCTCCGCGCAGCTTGATGATTTGTTGATGGATTACTCAAAATGCGCCATTGATGAAGAAAGCTTAGATCAGCTTTTACAAATGGCAGAGAGCTCAGACGTATTTGGCAAGCGGGATGCGATGTTTGCCGGTGAAAAGATCAATATTACTGAGGATCGCGCGGTTCTCCACACAGCGCTTCGCGCCGCAAGAGACGCAAAGATTATGTTTGAAGGTGAGAACGTTGTCAGCGATGTTCATGCAGTTCTTGATGCAATGGGTGAATTTTCAGACGGCGTGCGTTCAGGCGAAATCAAAGGCGCAACGGGCAAAAAGATCACTGATATCGTCAATATTGGCATTGGTGGATCTGACTTGGGACCTGTTATGGCAACGATTGCGCTATCACCATATCATGATGGTCCTAAGGCGCATTTTGTTTCAAATGTCGATGGTGCGCATATTGCAGATGTGCTTGCAGAACTGACGCCTGAAACCACTTTGGTCATTGTTGCATCCAAAACTTTCACCACAATTGAAACCATGACAAATGCTGAAACTGCACGCCAGTGGATTGCAGATGCTCTGGGTGAGAAAGCAGTTAGCGATCATTTTGCAGCTGTATCAACCGCATTGGACAAAGTTGAAAAATTCGGCATGTCATCTGAGCGTGTATTTGGATTTTGGGATTGGGTTGGCGGACGTTATTCGCTTTGGTCAGCGATTGGTTTGCCAATTATGATTGCAATCGGGAAAGAAAATTTCCGCGCCTTCCTTGATGGTGCGCAATCCATGGATAATCATTTTAAGACTGCAGAAGCCAAACAAAATATCCCGCTTCTTTTAGGTCTGCTTGGTGTTTGGCACCGTCTTGTATGCGGTTGTTCAACGCGCGCAATCTTGCCTTACGATCAGCGCCTGTCACGTTTTCCCGCCTACTTGCAGCAACTTGATATGGAATCCAACGGTAAGGGTGTAACGGTTGACGGTGAGACATTGCAAACAGCATCAGGTCCTATCGTTTGGGGTGAACCCGGCACTAATGGCCAACACGCTTTTTATCAGCTTATCCACCAAGGCACAGATGTCATTCCAGCTGAATTTATGATTGCAGCAAACGCTCATGAGAAAGAACTTAGCCACCAGCACGATTTGTTGGTTGCTAACTGCCTAGCGCAATCTGAAGCTCTTATGAAGGGCCGTACCTATGACGAAGCCTTTGCACAGCTTACATCTAAAGGCATGGATGAGGAGACTGCTGCTAAAATCGCGCCGCATCGCGTCTTTACAGGTAATCGTCCTTCTATCACCTTTATCTATGACAAATTAACACCATTTGCACTTGGTCGTTTGATCGCGCTTTATGAGCATCGTGTATTTGTTGAAGCGCAGATTTTTGGCATTAACGCCTATGATCAATGGGGTGTTGAATTGGGCAAAGAACTTGCAACAGGATTGTTGCCAGTTGTTGAAGGCAAAGAAGATGCAAGCGGTCATGATAGCTCAACCGCTGCAATTGCAGCTTACATTCAAAGCCGAAAATCCTAAGGTTAAAGCTTAAGCTTTCACATCCCAATAAACAGGGGTCATCGGGTCAAACACGGTGACCTCGCCCTCGCCGGTTGGAATAACCTTTGGAAAGCTGACCGCCTGGTCATGTTTAACCAGCGTCATTGAGCCTTCATTTGGTTGCAACCCGTAATGCTTTGGACCGTTTAGGCTTGCAAAAGCTTCTAGGCGATCAAGCGCATTTTCTTCGTCAAACACTTGCGCCAAACACGCCATCGTATTGGTTGCCGTAAAGATCCCTGCGCAGCCACATGGATCAATTTTATTCACGTCCAAATGCGGCGCTGAATCTGTTCCTGTGAAGAACCTTGTATCATCAGACGTTGCTGCTTTGCGCAATGCCAAACGATGAGATTCGCGCTTGGCGACCGGCAAGCAATAATAATGCGGACGAATTCCACCAGCGAGAATTGCGTTGCGGTTGATCATCAAGTGGTGCGTTGTAATGCTTGCACCCAACGGACCGCTTGAAGAAGTAACATAATCAACAGCATCGCTTGTTGTGATGTGTTCCATTGTGACCTTTAACTCAGGCAAACGCTTGCGTAGCGGATCTAAAACGCGGTCGATAAAGACTTTTTCACGATCAAAGATATCGATGTC
>JAHDEP010000251.1 GCA_020628775.1 Rhizobiaceae bacterium
CTGATTTGATTAACCGCTGCCAATTTACCAAAGCTGTTGCATCGACGATGTTAGCACTAGACAGCTCGCGGGAAAGCACATCATGCGCTTTGGCTGAATAATAGTAGTTCTCCATCTCAACGCCGATACGCGCGTGTTCTAAACCATTGGCTTTGAACAGTTTTGCTAAATCCTGCATCGGGTGAATTTCAGTTGATTGCACATAGCGATCATCATAGCCGATGATATTTTCTGCATGCATCCAACAGGTTCTTCGCCCACCCATCATATCCATGTGACGGCCCCACCAAATGGGCTCTCCATCTATTTTTAAAAGTACGCCCTGATGAACATAAAAGGACCAACCATCATAGCCTGTCAGCCATGCTTGATTAGAAGGATCGGTGACAAATATTGCGTCCAACCCCGCCTTCTCCATTGCAAGACGTGTTTTGGCAATCCGCCTTTCATATTCGGCAATTTCAAATGGTGTTTTTAATTGAGCCATCACATGATCCTTTATTGAAGTATCAACCCAAAACTGATTTGACCGCTTGATGCGTTGCGGCAACGATCTGATCTGCTTCTGATTTGGTCAAACAAAATGGCGGGGCAAACCCTAAAATATCACCTTGTGGCATGGCGCGCGCAATGACGTTATTTTGTTCAAGCAATTTTGCAGCGATCTGAGGCCCGATTTTGTCGCTTGCATCAAAGAAACTGCGGGTCTTTTTATCTGATACAAATTCAACCGCGCAGATCATCCCCTCGCCACGCACATCGCCAACATTTGCATGCTCAGATAATGCAGATGCCATTTCAGCATTTAGATAAGCGCCAACACTTCCTGCATTTTCAACCAGACCTAGTTTGTCGATCAATTCTAAATTGGCTACACCTGCAGCGGCACCAATAGGATGGGCTGAATATGTCCAACCATGGCCAATTGGGCCATTTTCATCGGTGCCTTGCTCAAGCACTGCCCACATTTTTTCAGATACAATCGAACCAGATAACGGTGCATAGGCTGAAGTTAATCCCTTTGCGATCGTGATTAAATCAGGACGCATGCCATAATGTTCTGAGCCAAACATTGTTCCCAGACGACCAAATCCTGTAACGACCTCATCTGCGATTAGCAAGATATCATGACGATCCAAAACTGCTTGTATCGCAGGCCAATATCCATTTGGCGGTGGAACAATGCCACCAGTTCCCAATACAGGTTCGCCGATAAACGCAGCTATTGTATCAGCACCTTCCCTCTCAATAAGTGCTTCAAGTTCCGCTACACAATGGGCGACAAACTCTTCCTCACTTTGGGAAAGATCATCGCGACGGTAATAATATGGTGCCTCAGTATGAACAACTTGCGAAAGCGGCAGATCAAATTTCTTATGAAAAAGCTCGAGCCCTGTTAGCGAACCGGTCATTAATCCTGAACCGTGATACCCACGCCAACGTGAGATGATCTTTTTCTTTTCAGGGCGACCTAAGATATTATTGTAATACCAGACAAGTTTAATGTTGGTCTCATTGGCATCAGATCCTGATTGACCGAAATAGACTTTCGACATGTGATCTGGCGCGCGGTCAAGAACCATTTTAGCAAGTGTAATGGAAGCCTCTGTGCCATGGCCCACATAAGAGTGATAATATGCAAGTTCTTTGGCTTGCTCAGCGATGGCATCTGCTATTTCAGATCGTCCATAGCCAACATTTACACAATATAGCCCCGCAAATGCATCCAATAGCCTGTTGCCATCACGGTCTTCAATGTGGCAACCGGAGCCTCCGGTGATGACGCGTTGCGGCACGTTTCCACGAGCGAATTCGGCAAGATGTGTGGATGGGTGAAAGAAGTTTTCGCGATCCCATTCTTCAAGTTTATCATTATGTAGCATGATACGATCCTTAGCTATGACGGCGCGCCGCCCTTTTGAAACAAAAGAGCCCGCTGCACGCTATAGATCGATAAAAGACCTAGACTGTGAGCAGACAGGCTCCGCTCACCTAAGCAGCAGCGCGCAATGCCTTTATTGCCAAGGTATGATCAAATTGAACCATTTTGAAATACAAAGATCAACCGAATTTTTATCCTAGGGAAATTTGTAAATTGACGCTAGAGGCATTGAAATTTGGTAAGAACAGCGGCTCGCTAGGCGACTGGATCATTAATCCCAAATCGGATTCTTTGCCAAATACGCTCGTGGAAAAAGTATAAAAACAGTTTGGTGATCACTTCAAAGCTGCCAATTGAAAACGCAGTTAGTAGATCGCCGGTGAAGAACCAAGCGAGCAACATCGTATCAAGCGATGCCAATACGCGCCAAGTTGCGGTTTTTGCCACCGAGCGCGCTTTGGTTTCCGGCATTTGCCCATAAGCTGTGTTTTTGCCCCACGGCACGCGCGTCCAGATCTGCTCGTGCCCGCTATAAATAACAAGCTTGGTGATGACCTCGGCAATGGCAATATAACCCGCCGTGTGGACAATATTGCCACCCTCTTCTGCGAGATTGAACCCAAACCAAGGTGCTAAAAATGTGATGATGACAAAGGACAACAAAAATGTGTCCAAGGTTCCCACAACACGCCAAGATACCGCCTTGGCAAAAGAACGTTTCACGCTGTCACGCGGGGTTTGTGCCCGCGCGGTATTATCTGTTTCGTCGGTTCGTATTTGGGCAGTCATGAGTGCGCCTAGCTATAAGAGTTTAGTGCACTAACCTCATGATCTAGCTACATTATCAGCCTGTCGATCGCTGCGCGAGGTAATGACCAAAGCTTCTTGTTCATCCTGGCCTCCCACTTGTGATGATACGCCAATTGCTGCCAAATTGACAGGTATTTCATGCTTTAAAACAGCAAGTTCAACATCATCTGGGGTAAAATCTGCTAGCGGATTGATCTCAATGACATTTAAGTCCTCACGCCATACAGCAAATTGAGGTGCAGAATTTAGCTCTGTTGCATCCGCGTCCTGCGATTTGTGCGCACTTGTGATCCAAGCATCAAATTTCTTTAGTGTTTGCGGCACATCTTCATCTAAATCATCAAATGAAATTTCATAGCGCTCGCTGGTAATTTGGCGCAACACAGCCTGTTCAGCGTGCTTTGCCGTAATATCAGCATAGAGCGCTACATGACCGTTTTGAGTGGTAAAGAGCCATGTGAGATATTGATCAGCCCAATTGAATTTTGACAGGATAGCCGCACGGCTAAAACGTTCATTTATAAACAAAATTCGCTGTTCTAAAGTAAGCTTAGCAAGTCCTTGGTTCAGACCTTCAACCATCTTTTTCTCAAACATTGGAATCTCCTTTTCAAGATTTCATCCATAATGATTAAAAAATGAGACTCTTGAAAGGTA
>JAHDEP010000252.1 GCA_020628775.1 Rhizobiaceae bacterium
TCTATGCAATAATGCATAGCATTTATTGTTGGCAATGCTTTTTTTGGTAGTTAGTATTTTTGCAGGGCGCAAGGCCGAGGTTAAAATCGGTAGAAACATGCCCAAATTGAACAGGGAGTCTTTTTGATGAAGAAGAAGCTTATAGCTGTAGCGGTTGTCGCTACTGGCATTTCGGCGATTGCAGCCGGTGCCGCATTTGCAGAAAAACTGACCATAGGTTTGGCTTCAGAGCCGACCTCGTTGGATCCTCATTTCCATAATCTTGGGCCCAACAACGCGATGTCTGTGCACATCTTTGATCGACTAATTTCCCAAGATGAAAAGCAACGCTTGTCCCCAGGCTTGGCTGTTTCTTGGAAGCCTATTGATGATTTGACTTGGGAGTTCAAATTGCGTGAGGGAGTCAAATTTCACGACGGCAGCGATTTCAATGCCGATGATGTGGTTTGCACCATGGCACGCGCGCCAGACGTTCCAAATTCACCCTCAGGATATGGTACCTATTTGAAAGGCAAACAGGTTATCAAAATTGATGATTACACTGTTCACTTCAAAACAGACGCGCCTTATCCACTGATGGGTAACGACATTTCAACAATCCCCGTAATTTCTGAATTAGGTTGCGCATCGGCAACAGAAGATTTTAATGCGGGCACGGCGGCTGTCGGAACTGGTCCGTTTAAATTCCAAAGTTATACACCAGGTGAAAGCGTCGTATTGGCACGCAACGATGATTACTGGGGTAATAAACCAGTTTGGTCTGAAGTGGAATTTCGTCCGATTACATCAGGACCGAGTCGCGTTGCCTCGCTTCTTGCAGGTGATGTAGATATGATATCGGGCGTGCCAACAACCGACATCACAACTCTTAAAGGTAATGGCGATATTCAACTCAGTCAGGGTGTTTCAAACCGCGTCATTTACCTTCACTTAGACCAGTTCCGTGAGAATTCACCATTTGTAAAAGCCAATGGTGGCGGTGATATAAAGAACCCACTAATGGACGTTCGGGTCCGAACAGCAATCAGCAAGGCAATTAGCCGAGATGCGATTGTCGATCGTGTCATGGAAGGTGTTGCGCTTCCTGCCGGTCAGCTTCTGCCAGAAGGCTTTTTCGGTGTATCAGATAAGCTGGAAGTTGTTAGCTATGATCCGGAAGGGGCTAAAGCACTATTAGCAGAAGCTGGTTATCCAGATGGATTTGAGTTGACAATCCACGGTCCGAACGATCGCTACATCAATGACGCTAAGATCGCCGAAGCCGTTGCACAGATGTTAACGCGCATTGGGATAAAGACATCAGTTGAAACCATGCCACGATCTGTTTATTTCGGGCGCGCTTCTAAAGGTTCGCCTGATGGTTTGCCGGAATTCAGCTTCATCCTTGTCGGTTGGGGTGCTGGCTCTGGTGAGGCATCATCGCCTTTGAAATCGTTGATCCATACATATGATAAAGACGCCGGATTTGGCTCTTCAAACCGCGGTCGACATTCAGATCCTGAAACGGATGCTTTAATTGAAGAAGCTCTGCGGACTGTTGATGATGCAAAACGTCAAGAATTGCTTGCTCAGGCGACAGAGCGGGCGATCGAAAATGTAGCAATTATCCCGACCCATTTTCAGGTCAATACATGGGCAGCCAAAAAAGGTTTGAGCTACATTGCACGTACGGATGAGTACACACTCGCAACTGGTGTCGTGAAAGAATAGGCAAAACGAAATCGGGCCGTTTATATAAACGGCCCGGTATCTTCCACCAAGGGGTGCCCTTATGACCGTCTTTACAATTCGAAGAATGCTGCAAGCTTTGCTAGTGGTCTTCATGATGTCAGTGATCGTTTTTTTCGGCGTTAATATTGTTGGCGACCCTGTATATATGCTGGTTAGCCCCGATGCTGATCAAGCCGACATTGAAGCTGCCATTCGCAGACTTGGCTTAGATAGGCCAATCCTGGAACAATATTGGTTGTTTCTAAAGGGAGCTCTTCAAGGAAATCTGGGCGACAGTTTTATCTTTGGTGAACCTGCGCTGAAACTAATCTTGCATCATATGCCAGCGACAATGGAATTGGCCTTTTCAGCGTTGATTTTAGCGATTGTCATCGGCATTCCATTGGGGCTCTATGCCGGACTTTATCCAGATAATAAAGTCTCCAAAGGCATTATGGCGGCATCAATTTTTGGTTTCTCATTGCCCACATTCTGGGTGGGTCTCATGCTAATTATGCTGTTTGCTGTTGAACTCCGTTGGCTTCCAGCGACAGGTCGCGGAGATTTGGGCACATTTCTTGGCTTTCAGAGCAGCCTTTTTACATTCGATGGTCTGAGCCACATCTTTCTACCCGCGCTCAATCTTGCACTATTGAAAATATCGCTTGCCATTCGATTAACGCGCGCAGGTGTGCGTGAGGCCATGGGGCAGGATTACGTCAAATATGCCAGAGCAAAGGGCCTTTCAACACAGCGCATTATACTCGTTCATGTCATGAAAAATATCATGATACCTGTTGTAACTGTTATGGGCCTGGAATTCGGCAGCCTTATTGGCTTTTCAGTCGTGACTGAAACAATTTTTGCCTGGCCCGGCATGGGCAAGCTCCTTATCGACGCAATCCTTCAATTAGATCGGCCCGTTGTTGTTGCATATCTGATGATCATTGTTTTGTTCTTTGTTCTCATCAATTTACTTGTCGATATACTCTACTCGATCCTCGATCCAAGGGTCCGTTTACAGGATGAAGGGGCGTGAGTGACATGACTGAAAATACTGTGACAAGCTCCACGCGATCTATTATGGTTGAAACACCATTCCAGCGGTTTTGCATTGAGTTTTTTGAAAGCAAAATTGCAACAACGGCGCTTGTGGTATTTGGGATCATCGTACTATTGGCGATTTTTGCGCCTTGGATCACGCCGCAGAATCCATACGACCTGGCACAAGTCAGCGTAATGGACGGACGTTTGCCACCCGGATCGGCAGCCTTTGATGGATTCACTATGTGGTTGGGTTCAGATGGGTCCGGCCGCGATCTTTATTCTGCCATTCTCTATGGGCTCCGTATATCGCTCACTGTGGGGTTGGCCTCAGGTGGTATTGCACTCATCATTGGAATGGCAATCGGTTTGATTGCTGCCTATGCAGGTGGACGGATTGAAGCAATTATCATGCGCATCGTCGACCTTCAATTGTCTTTCCCCGCGTCTCTAGTCGCTCTCATGATGGTTGCCGCTCTTGGAAAAGGGGTTGATAAAATCATCTTGGCCTTGGTGATTGCTCAATGGGCCTATTATGCAAGGACAGTCCGCGCAACGGCGCTTGTTGAACGTGGAAAGGAATATGT
>JAHDEP010000253.1 GCA_020628775.1 Rhizobiaceae bacterium
ACATTATTTCGAAACTCCTGATGATTGAACATGGCTTTGACCAGATCCTGGCAATCATCAAACGTGCCTTCAATAGCGATTGAATGAACGTTCTTTGCTTTAGATGTCGTCATCTGTCGCTGCTGAACAGGTGATACTCTGTTATGCGGAAACAAAATAAAAATATCAGTGCGATCACGGTTAGCAAAAGCCTCAATTGCAGCACCACCAGTATCCCCAGATGTTGCACCAACAATTGTTGCGCGTTGATCGCGCTCTTCCAAGATATAGTCCATCATGCGGCCCAAAAGCTGCATTGCCACATCTTTAAATGCGAGGGTCGGGCCGTGGAATAATTCTAAAAGATAAGCATTATCATCAGTTTGCACCATTGGCGCGACTGCCTTATGGCGAAATGAAGCATAAGCTTCATCAATCATTGCTTTGAGCTTTTCGTCAGGGATCTCACCATCGACAAAAGGTTGCAATATTGTATAGGCAACATCTGCGTAAGGTTTCCCTCGCATTGCTTTTATATCGCGCTTGCTAAATTGTGGCCATGATTGGGGTACATAAAGACCGCCATCAGTTGCCAAACCAGTCAAAAGAGTGTCGCTGAAATTAAGTTGAGGGGCTTCACCACGCGTTGAAACATATTGCAAAGCAGAATTCTCCTGGGGTTGCGTCGATAATTAACATTATTATGACGCAGTGGATCGATTTTTTTGTCTGGCGCTGATATAGACTATCATGCCATTGATGCAAAGCCCTGATATATAATGATCAAAAGTGAAAGTAGAGTATAGGCCCGTGTTTTCGAAAATTATCAAATCGTCACCTGTTATTATTGGCTGTTTAATCCTTGCCGGATGTAACTCCACGGAAACGTCACAAACTCTGGATGTCACCGCTCAGCAGGACGCGGCAACCACACCGGCTATTATTCAGGGGAAATGCCCACGCGTGAGCCTGCGTGATGGCACATCATTCTATCGTGCATATACGCGTGGTGGCGATGGCGATCCTTCAAAAATTACCTATCAAGCGTCATTAGCTGATGCGACGCGCTCTTGTACAGCAAGCGGCGATGACTTGGTGGTCAATGTTGTTGCTGCCGGTCGATTGGTAGCTGGACCCCAAGGTAAAGCAGGCAATGTCGTATTGCCGGTTCGTGTTGCCGTGGTCGATAAAGTCACACGCAATGTGCTTTATTCAGAGCTTACACAAACACCTGTGGCCCTATCGGGTTCTAATCTAACAGCGCAATTTGTATTCGCTGATCCAAACGTGCGCATTCCAGCTGGTTCAGGTGGGGAAACCGAAGTCTTTGTTGGCTTCGATACCGGCCCAACGAGATAACACTTTTAAAAACGTTCTAAGAACAATTTTTACTTAAGCTCTTTCCAAACGGAGAGAGCTTCAATCATCTGCGGCAGATCCGCCATGCGATTGACCACTGTTTCAGCCCCAGCATCCATCAGCTTATCTGCGTGACCTGGGAATGTGTGTTTTCCGCCGGTAAATCCAATCACGCGGGCGCCGGCGGCAATTGCGCCTTTTACGCCTGCTTCTGAATCTTCAACCACAATAGTGAAATCTGCTTCGGCATCATGCTTATCAATCGCGTAGAGAAAAACGTCTGGCGCCGGTTTTGGATTGCCAGAACCTGTGTTGCGTGAGGAATAAACAAAGTCTCCGAAAAAGCTGTTGAGACGTGTTTTTAGCAACATGCCTTCCAAACGGCCTTGCGGTGAATTTGAGCAGATACACATCGGCACATCGATTTTATCCAAAGCTTCATGTGCGCCCCAAATGGCTTCGACTTCTTTTGGTAAACGAGTGTTGAGTTCATTTTGTGTGGTTTCCAAAAGAGATGCTTGCAGCGGAATATTTGCTTCGCGCTCCACTTCAAACAAAATTTCTTGTGTCGTTAGACCAGCAAATCGCTCGGCAAATTCTTCAGGCGTGATATTAAAACCTGCTTTATTAAGTTGCTCAGATTCAATTTGCGCTGCGAGATATTCGCTATCAACAAGAGTGCCATCACAATCAAATATCACCAGATCCAGGTCAGCCATAAATATTCCGTCTCATTTTGGGGTAAGTTGAAATGTCTTTTTCCTTATTTGGGCGCTTTAATCAAGCGCTACAAGGGCAAGAATAACGTTCACCCTTTATTTACCATGTCTGCAAACCCAATCTTTACCCTGTGCGGTAACAATGTGCTCATCATGTTTCGCGTTTTTATTGTGAGTAACCTATGCCGTCTATTGTATCGCTTTCCGACATTGCCAGATCATCCGAAGAGAAGACCCCTTACCTTAATTCGATAATCAAAGGCGATTGTGTAGCTGCACTAGAGGCACTGCCATCAAATTCGGTTGATGTGATCTTTGCAGACCCACCATATAACCTCCAGCTTGGTGGTGATTTGCACAGACCAGATCATTCTAAAGTCGATGCAGTAGATGATGCATGGGATCAATTTTCATCATTCCAGGCATATGACAGTTTCTGTCGTGCCTGGTTGATGGCCTGTCGCCGAGTGCTAAAACCAAATGGTACAATCTGGGTGATTGGTTCTTATCACAATATTTTCCGTGTTGGCACGATCCTGCAGGATCTTGAGTTTTGGCTGTTAAATGATGTGATTTGGCGTAAGACAAATCCAATGCCAAACTTTCGTGGTCGCAGGTTCCAAAATGCACATGAAACTATGATTTGGGCGAGCCGCGATGAAAACGCCAAGAGCTATACATTTAACTACGACGCAATGAAGGCTTCCAATGATGATGTGCAAATGCGCTCTGATTGGCTGTTCCCAATTTGCTCAGGTGGCGAACGCCTTAAAGGCGATGATGGCAAAAAGGTTCATCCAACCCAAAAGCCTGAAGCATTGCTTGCACGTGTTTTAATGGCTTCTTCAAAACCGGGCGATGTGGTTCTTGATCCTTTCTTTGGTTCAGGCACCACGGGCGCTGTTGCAAAACGTTTGGGCCGTAATTTTGTCGGCATTGAACGTGAGCAAGACTATATCGATGCAGCGCAAGCTCGTATTGATGCAGTTGAGCCTTTAGGTCAGGCTGAATTAAAAGTTATGACCGGCAAAAAGGCTTTACCACGCGTTGCGTTTAATACGCTGGTTGAATCAGGTCTTATCAACCCGGGTGCAGTGCTCACCGATACGAAAAAGCGTTGGAGCGCAATTGTCCGCGCTGACGGTACAGTTGCCGTTAATGGTGACGGTGGATCCATTCACAAAATGGGTGCAAAAGTTCAAGAACTTGACGCCTGTAACGGTTGGACGTTCTGGCATTTTGAAGAAAAAGGCAAGCTCAAGCCGATTGATGATCTGCG
>JAHDEP010000254.1 GCA_020628775.1 Rhizobiaceae bacterium
GTAGTTTTTTTGAAATTCCGTTCATGATGTCTCCTAAGGAATTGATATTGCGCTAATCACTACGCAAGCACCGTGCCAACTTTAGAAGATGTTAAGGAATCCTTTATTTACAGGGTTTCTACTGGACAAAAAAAAGGCAAAACAGAAATTACATTCCTATCTTGCCTATTTTTTAACACTTAAGCTTTAAGTGATTATTTTTTAATCATCTAGAAGCTAAGTGAAATATCACGATGGCCAGACTGACAAGAAGCCACAAACAGTGCTTGCTCTTCTGTTAGTTTAGACTGTCCACGGATACCGATATTACCTTTAATTGCATCGTGATACGTCTCAAGCCCAGGAAGGACCGACGCAGTTGCTTGCGCACGCCATACAGCCTGCTCTTCATATTCCTCAAGGGATTTAGTCAACTCTCTCAGTGCTTTTTCCTTATCCGGAGTTTTAGAACGTAGAGCACGACGGGCTTTTGAAACCCCAGACTTCACATCGCTCGCACCTGCAATAGCATCAAACTTCTTTGCAAACTCAGATAACGGATCAACCATATCAGCAGGTTCATTTGCTTCAATTTGTGCTGCTAATCCAAAGAGCTCATCCTTAACCTCGTTAAAGGCATCGGTTGATTGCAAGATCGAGATTGTTTCAACAATCGGATCATACGCTGCCTGGCTTGCTTGATAGAACTTACGGCGTTCTGCAGTCTCAGCCTTATTCAGCGCATTATAAGCTTCATATGTTGCATCCCAGCTATCTGGAATTTCAGACTGTAGTTCGAGCACCTCAGCATTGATCTCATCAATCTCAGCACGAATTCGCGCTGCCTGACGCTCTTCACCATCTGGTAGACGGCTCAAGGTTGTTTCAATCTCAGCCTTATGTTCTTCAAGCTTACGAATATCGCGTTCAATCATGCGAACTTCATCATGAATAGGTCTATATGCAGGAGATGCATTGACCACCTCAACATGTGCAGCTTCCGCACCATCCAACAATTGGAATGTTGATTGCGCACTGTCAAAGCTCTTCGTTAGGTTGCTTTGCATCTTTTTCGGCAACATAGAAATATCGATTTCCTTAGCTGTGCCGATTTGTGCAAGAAGCGCCTGTTTGTTGGACCCTAGTTCTTCGATCAAATATTGATCAACACAATAAGATAGCTTCGGGTTACGCGGTGGCGGTGAGTTTTCCGACAATAGCGACACGCGGTTTGGCAGATAGTTCACCAATTGCGGTGCAAAGCCAACGATTGCCAATGCGGACAATTGCAACGCGATAAACGGTATAACACCTTTATACATGTTGATGGTTTTCACCACCGCTGGTGCGACACCCCTTAGATAGAAGAGTGCGAAGCCAAATGGCGGCGTTAAGAACGATGTTTGAATGTTTAGACCAATCATCACGCCAAGCCACACAGCTGTTACGTTTGCTTGCGGATCTGCAAGAAGAATTGGTGCAACAATTGGAACCACCACAACAGCGATCTCAATGAAATCTAGGAAGAAGCCCAGAACGAAAATCACCAACATCACAATAAGGAACTTGGTCCAGAAACCACCCGGTAGTCCTTCAAGGAATTCTTTTACCAAGTGCTCGCCACCAAATGCGCGGAACGCAGCTGTCAAAATCGCAGCACCTAGAAGAATGATGAACACGAGCGAAGTTGTCTTCGCTGTTTCAATCATCACGCCATGAAGCGTCTCATCGATTTTGATTGCACGCCATCCACTCCAACAAAGAGCGATGATCAAACCACCAGCACCAATTACACCTAATGTAATACCAATCACATCATCAGTTGACTGGATTGATTTCACGTTGGTGTTAAACAGCGATAAGGTCAATGCGATGACGCCCAATGACAAGATCGCAAGGATCGCAGGATAATACGTATCGCGAGCATTTTCCTTAAGTCGGTAGCCCGCCATGATCAATGCACCACCGGCGCCAATCGCACCCGCTTGGTTCACAGTTGCAACACCGCCGATGATTGAACCCAATACCAAGAAGATCAATAGAAGTGGTGGTACCAAAGTGATGATCACTTTGAACAAGAATTTGCGGTCGATTGCTTCTTCCGATTTCACAGGAGGTGCAGCTTTTGGATTTATGAAGGCATAAACCAAAATATAAACCATATATAAGCCAACCAAAACGAGGCCCGGAACAAATGCACCTAAGAACATTTCACCGGCACTTGTTGAACCTACATCAAAGATGGACGGCATTGATAATTCGCCAGTCGCATCTTTATAAAGCGCTTTACGGGCAGAACCTGCCTGATCAGCCGCGCTTGATAATTGGTCAGCGAGGATAATAAGAACAATTGATGGCGGGATAATCTGGCCTAGTGTACCAGAGGCTGAAATCGTGCCCGTTGCCAAGCTTTGCGAATAATTATTCCGCAACATAGCAGGCAGTGAGATCAAACCCATCGCAACAACGGTCGCACCAACAATACCTGTTGTCGCCGCCAATAGCGCACCCACAAACACCACTGAGATGCCCAAACCACCTGGCACAGGACCGAACAAGCGCGCCATTGTGATCAACAGATCTTCAGCAATCTTAGAACGCTGAAGCATGATGCCCATAAAGATAAAGAGCGGAATAGCGATCAGTGTATCTCGTTCGGGTTCCCAATAGACCCCTCGAAGGTTGGTCACCCCAGCGCTCAACCACTGGCTTGGGCCGCCTTGCGAGAAGAAGATGTCGGTATCGCCGAACATTAAGTAACCGATGCCGGCTGCCAGTAAAATTGTAATGATCGATGAGCCTGGCAATGCGAAAGCAACCGGATAACCAGATCCGAGAGCAAATGCCATCAAAACAACGAGTAGAAGAAGAAAAAACAGTTCCATTTTCGTGAGCCTTTATCGATCAGCTTTTAGAAATTTTGATTGCGTACACATGTTAGTGCGCGCCTGCGGCTACAGGTTCATGCTTGCCAGGTTCGCCGCGAATATCAGCCACAGCACCAAATAGGTATGAGACAAACTGGATCATCATCGAGATGGCAAATACACCTAAGAAAGCCGCCATGAGATATTTCACATAAAGACCAAAGCCTGATTGCGAAACTTCAAAGTTAAACAGTGGTGAGTTGATGATAGATGCTTTGTTGCCCATGCCCATGATCAAGATGACCCAGCATAAAGCCATGCCCATCAACACGGTTCCCACAGCATTCACATAGCCTTTGGTTTTTGGCTTAAAGCCCGCATAGAACACATCAACCCGCACATGCCCCTCTTCGAGCAAAGTGTAAGCACTGGCAAACAAGAACAGCGCGCCATACCAGAAGCGAACCAGATC
>JAHDEP010000033.1 GCA_020628775.1 Rhizobiaceae bacterium
GTTGCGCGTAATTTTATTTGCAAATGTTCCATGGCGTGGACATCCATAATAGTTGCTCGCCTTCATCATAAACACCGATCTCGGCAGTGTCGCCACCGTGATAGAACCATAAATGTCGGTCATTGCCTTGAGCATCGGGATAATAATAACCCACGCCATCGTCTTTGCTGTTTAATATCGCTTCACAGTTCAATTGGGCGCCAAATGGTCCGCTGACATGAACGCCTTTATCTATCGGGCAAATGTTAATTGCTTGCGCACTCGTCTCAGAGATAACGATTTGTGAAATATTGCTCGAGACGTCCGCGTAATCTTCCTTAAAGCTGTTCATTGCAAACTCTTGCGCTTTGCCTTTGCATTCAAACCCACCGGTTTGATCAGTAATAAGTGGCTGGGAGAGAGCGTGGCTAAAGACGACATTGCTGGAAAGCGAGCCTTCAATATATGGAATTTGGCGATTGTTGGTTGAGGTTTTCACCCGATTGGTAATTTCAATAAGCGCATCGGAGAGCTTAACATCATTCTTTTCTGTCAGAGAGTTCACGACAGCTTCAAGAAACGGGCTGTTATCGCCATTGCCATCAAGCGCTACCTTGTTCGGCTGCGCTGCATAAACAACCATCAAATCCGATACTTCATGATTAATCCGTGCCAGCCCTCGTGTGGTGTTTGAATTTAACGAACGCGTATCTTGCGCAAAAGGATTGTTTCGGCATGCATCCAGCATGAGCAATTTGGTTTTGGCAGAGGCGGCAAAGGCTTGGGTAAAGGCCTCCATCGCAATTGAGGAGTTTCTGGCAGCATCTAAATCATCAGTTTTAGTGTCCACAGCTAATAAGTAATTGTTTTGCTCGATTTGAATGCCATGGCCTGCAAAATAGATCAGCGCAATTTCCGCACCCTCTGACAGCGCTGTAAAGCGGCTAAGATCTTCTTTAAGGGCATCTAAAGATCGATCCGTTTGTAAAAGGGTCTCAAAACCAAGGCTCGTAAGGGCTTGATCAGCCAGCAATGCATCATTTTTGGGGTTATTTAATCTGCCAGCATGCTGGTATTCAGAATTACCAATAATCAGTGCGATACGATCAGCTGCATGGGCTGAAGTGAAAGTAAAAACCGTGAATGATAAGAACGCTAACATGATAGTTTTGATCATCAACACCCCCAATGTCAGCCAAAATCTATTTCATACGAAATATTATTAAACATCTATGTTTGAATAGCAAATCCGTTCAATTTTGGATAAATTCGCGTCTTCTTACTGGACAAATAGCGTGCTTTGGTTCAATCCAGAGCTCTAATATCGTGTATCGGACATCAAATTGATTTTGAATAAACCTGAAATTTCTCTTGCTGAGGCGAGGGCGCTCCCTAAATGGCGTCGTCCTGAAACCATGTTGATGTTGTTGTCTTTTGCAACTGCCATGACGTTTTCAACCTGGATGGCCGTTGCCGCTAACTTTGTGATTGAAGTGGTCAACTTTGATGGCTCAGATAACGGCTGGATGCACACCGTGCGCGAAATCCCAGGTTTCATGGCATTTTTAGCCATCTTCATTGTCGCATTGATCCGCGAGCAAAGCTTCGGTTTAATCTCGCTTTTCCTATTGGGATTAGGCTCGGCACTAACGGCTGAATTCCCGACTTTGCAGGGTGTTTTAGTCGTCACCTTTATATCGTCGCTGGGATTTCATTATTATGAAACAGTGGCACAAAGCTTACAGCTACAATGGCTGCCGAAGGATAAGGCGCCAAAAGTTCTGGGATGGATTGTGTCTGCCGGTGCGTTTGGCGCATTGATCTCATATGGCTTTATCATTGGCTTTTGGGAGCTGTTTGATCTTGATTACCGCGTTGTTTATTGGGCATCAGGCAGTGTTTCGATGATCATTGCAGCTTATTGCTGGTTTGCATTTCCAAATTTCAGATCAGATACCTTCCAGGCGAAGCGCATCATTTTAAAGAAGCGTTATTGGCTATACTATGCGCTTGTGTTTATGGGCGGTGCACGTCGCCAGATCTTCGTGGTTTTTGCCGCTTTTATGATGGTTGAGCTCTATGGTTTCCAACTTCACCACATCGCGGGATTAATGCTGGTCAACCATTTAGCCACGATGATCTCGAGCCCATTTGTTGGCCGTATGATTGCCTATATGGGTGAGCGATTTACGCTGATCGTCGAATATGTCGGCCTGATTTTGGTGTTTGTACTTTATGCCGGGCTCTATTGGTTTAAGTGGCCATGGGAAGTTGCCGCGGTGCTGTACATCATTGACCATATTTTATTTGCCATGGCCTTTGCGCAAAAAACCTATTTTCAAAAGATTGCAAGTCCTGAGGATCAAGCATCTTCTGCAGCTGTTGCATTTACCATCAACCATATTGCAGCTGTCTTCTTGCCAGCGCTTTTAGGCTATTTGTGGTTGGTTGATCCGGCATCGGTTTATTCGCTTGCTGCCGCGATGGCATGTATTTCGCTAATACTGGCATTTTTGGTCCCCCGTCACCCGAGTGAAGGTGCTGAAACGGTGTTTTCCAAAACACCTAATGCCTATGCGTGATCTAATCTCACTTGATTGATGACAAATTTGCGCCGAATCGTGCTATATTTTTTACCAACTTGCCAGTTGTGGTAGAATAAAATCTGTGCGAATTGGGTGGCTATATTCGTTTGTCGATAATATGCCCAAATTCGCTCACAATTGTCGCGTAATTTTATGGTCATGAGTTGGCGAGCGTTGATCGTCGACATTCCATTTTCGCAAAATGGATTACGATATCGGGGCATATTTAGGCAAATTGCCGGAAATATGATTTTAAACAAGGGTTTAATTTAATCACATGATGCGTCTCATTGGATACTTTTTTGGTATTGGCACGGTCTTATTTCTGCTCGTAGCTGCAGGTGTTGTTTGGTACATTTCCGATATCTCGGAAGATTTGCCAGATTATGAGGTGCTGGAAAGCTATGCGCCCCCGGTCACAACACGTGTTCATTCATCAGATGGTGAATTGATGGCGGAATATGCCCGTCAGCGCAGACTGTTTTTGCCCATTCAAGCAATTCCTGATCGTGTGAAGGCCGCATTTATCTCCGCTGAAGACAAAAACTTCTACTCCCATACTGGTGTTGATTTTACAGGTTTGGCCCGTGCGATTGTCGTTAACGTGCAAAATTATGGCTCAGGTCGCAGACCAGTTGGTGCGTCGACAATCACGCAGCAGGTTGCGAAAAACTTCCTTTTGACTTCTGAGCAGCGCATTGAACGTAAGATTAAAGAAGCTATTTTGTCGTTCCGTATTGAGCAAGCCTACAGCAAAGATCGCATTCTTGAGCTGTATCTAAATGAGATTTTCTTTGGTCTTGGATCATACGGGATAGCAGGTGCTGCGCTGACTTATTTCGACAAGTCAGTGAACGAGCTAGATCTGCATGAAATTGCATATATGGCAGCTTTGCCAAAAGGCCCATCAAACTATCACCCGTTCCGCAATACGGAAGCTGCTATTGAGCGCCGTAACTGGGTTATGGATCGTATGGTTGATAATGGCTATGTATCGTTTGAAGAAGCGGCGAAAGCAAAAGAACGTCCATTGGATGTTAATCCGCGTCAGCGTGGCAATTATCTGTTTGCCTCTGAATACTTCGCTGAAGAAGTTCGTCGTCGTTTGATTTCGCGTTATGGCGATGATGCACTTTATGAAAGCGGATTGTCAGTGCGCACAACGCTTGATCCAGAAATTCAAATTGCGGCGCGTAATGCTTTGCAAAATGGTCTTTTGACATTTGATCAAAAACGCGGGTTCCGCGGACCAGTTGCAACAATTGATATAGCTCAGGATTGGGGTCCAACACTTTCAGAAATTGATGATCTGGACGATATGCCAAGCTGGAAGCTCGCAGTTGTGCTCTCTGCAACAGATAATGGCGCAGAGCTCGGTGTTCGCCCGGGCAAAGATGTTGCAGGTAATGTGCGTGAAGCTCGTGATGTGGTCTCAATTTCTGGTGAGACAATGGGCTGGGCCTATACTGTTGCACCTAAGGACGAGAAACGCCGTAAAGTAAAAACGGTTTCTGAAATCATCAAGCCGGGCGACGTTGTTTACGTTGAAAAGCGGACCAATGATGAAGGTGCTGAGACATGGCGCTTGCGCCAATTGCCTGAGATTCAGGGTGGTTTGGTTGCTATGGATCCGCATACCGGGCGTGTACTTGCAATGGTGGGTGGTTTCTCATTCTCGCAAAGTCAGTTTAACCGCGCAACACAAGCGCAGCGTCAGCCAGGTTCATCCTTCAAACCGTTCGTATATGCGGCAGCTCTAGATAATGGCTATACGCCAGCATCTGTGGTCAATGACGCGCCAATTGAATTGGTATCTGGTGGCCAATTGTGGAAGCCGAAAAACTATGGTGGTGGTGCAGCGGGCCCTTCAACGCTTCGTTTGGGGATTGAAAAATCGCGTAACTTGATGACCGTTCGCCTGGCCAAAGATATGGGCATGAACCTTGTTGCTGAATATGCAGAGCGCTTTGGTGTTTATGAAGATATGCTACCAGTATTGGCGATGTCTTTGGGTTCAGGTGAAACAACAGTGATGCGCATGGTGTCAGCTTATTCTGTGCTGGCAAATGGCGGTAAACAAGTAACGCCTTCTCTTATTGACCGCATTCAAAACCGATATGGCAAAACTATTTTCCGTCATGAGGAAAGCCAGCGTCGTTGTGATGCGTGTGCTGCAACAGCATGGTTATCGCAAGAAGAGCCAGAAATCACAGATACGCGTGAGCAAGTTCTTGATCCGATGACTGCCTATCAGATTACATCGATGATGGAAGGTGTTGTTAAACGCGGCACAGCTGCAGGTAAGATTAAGCTTGATCAGCCAACTGCAGGTAAAACCGGTACTACAAATGATGAGCGTGATGCTTGGTTTGTGGGCTATACGCCTGATTTGGTTGCGGGTGTTTACATTGGTTATGATACCCCACGACCAATGGGACGCGGTAACACAGGTGGCGGCATCGCAGCACCTATTTTCAATGACTTTATGGCCAATGCACTTTCAGATGCGCGCCCAGTGGAGTTTCGTATCCCACAAGGTATGAAGTTCATCCCAATCAACCGTAAAACTGGCATGGAAGCGTTTGCAGGCGATGGTGATGTGATCCAGGAAGCGTTTAAACCGGGCACTGGTCCTGCTGACATCTTCTCAGTTATCGGCATGGATGAATTTGCAACTGGCGATGCTATTTTGGAAGTTTCTCCTCAAGCCAACCGCGCTGTTGGTTCAGGTACAGGTGGATTATTCTAGTCTAACTGTTCTCAAAAAGACGCTAATAGTCACCAAGCTTTGCTTTACTTTGCAGGGTTTGGTGATTAAGTTCGCCCAAAATCATCCAAATACTTTCAGTATAGTTCATAGAAGTTATCATGCGCGCAGAAATCCAGTCACTAGTTGAAGACATTGAGCAGACAATCGGTTTGCTAAGGAGGCATCTTTGACTGGGACCAAGCGATCAAACGCCTTGGCTTTTTAAACAACAAAGCTGAAGACCCAACGCTTTGGGATGATCCTGCAGAAGCGCAAAAGCTGATGCGTGAACGCCAGTTCTTGGAAGATTCGATCAACGGATTAAAGCGCCTAGAAAGCCAGATTTCGGATAATGCTGAGCTTATCGAAATGGGTGAAGAAGAGGGCGATGATGAGATTGTTGCAGAGGCAGAAGAGGCCTTGCGCGCATTGCAAAAAGAAGCTGCGCGACAACAAATTGAATCCCTTCTATCAGGTGAAGCTGATGGTAATGACAGCTATTTAGAAATTCATTCAGGTGCTGGCGGTACTGAAAGCCAGGACTGGGCCAATATGCTCATGCGCATGTATACGCGCTGGGCTGAGCGTTCTGGCATGAAGGTAGAATTGCTTGAGATCCATGATGGCGAGGAAGCGGGCATTAAGTCAGCAACATTGCTGATCAAAGGCACCAATGCTTATGGTTGGCTTAAAACAGAATCAGGTGTTCATCGCTTGGTTCGTATCTCACCATTTGATAGCAATGCTCGCCGCCATACATCATTTTCCAGTATCTGGGTTTATCCTGTTGTTGATGATTCCATCGATATTGAGGTTGCAGAGAGCGAATGCCGTATCGATACGTATCGCGCCTCAGGTGCTGGTGGCCAGCATGTGAACACAACGGATTCTGCGGTTCGTATCACCCACGAACCAACAGGCATTGTGGTGCAGTGTCAGCAAGAACGCTCACAGCACAAAAACAAAGCCAAAGCGTGGGATATGCTTCGCGCGCGTCTTTATGAGCTTGAGCTTGAAAAACGTGAAGCAGCGGCAAATGCTGAAGCTGCGAGCAAATCAGATATTGGTTGGGGACATCAGATCCGTTCTTATGTGCTGCAACCTTATCAGTTGGTCAAAGATTTGCGTACGGGTCATGAGAGCACAGCACCTCAGGATGTGCTGGATGGTAAGCTTGATAGCTTTATGGAAGCAACATTAGCGCATAGAGCATTTGGCGGTGATGTTGATGTGCAGGATATCGATTAGTCCCGGTATTCTTTATGCGTTATCCGATAAGACCAAAAGCTGCAAATACGGCATATAGCCAATAAAGTCCCGCTGCTAACAGAACAAAAGACACTGCGGCAGATCCGAGATCTTTTGCCTTCTTGCCAAAATCTGAAATCTCCGGAGATACACGATCAACAACATGTTCGATGGCTGTATTGAGTGTTTCAACAGCCATAATAATCAGCAATAAGACTGTAAAGATGAGCAGATGATATAATTCGCTGCCTAATAGAATGAGCACTAATAAGGCTACAACGCCGTAAATTAATTCCTGACGAGCAGCGGGTTCTTTCAACAGAACCAAGATGCCGTCTGCCGAGTTCTTAGTTGCAGAGATAATCCGATTTATATTTCCCAACACAGACAAGGTAATACGCTCCATTTGTGAATGTACTAGCAATGAGGTCGATGACCTCACTAACACAAATTGGGCAATTTTAAAAAATCTAACAGCTTATCTTAGTTTGACGCTGGTTCGACATAGATGTCATCAAGATCATCGATATAGACTGAATAAGTCTCAGGTTCTGCAGTATTCAGATCAGTCTTTAGATAAACATAGGCTGCAAATCCTGGCGCTGTTGCGCTACCAAGTGAGCTTTCAGGGCGCATATCAGTAATATACGCATTCATGTTCGAGATCTCTTCAATATCGATTGTCAGTGCTTGCTGAGGGCCTTGGTCGGTGTTTTCGATCTTCTGCAACACCAGCACACTGGTTTTATCTTCGCGCATGATTGAGGTAAGGCGGTAATAACCGCCAGCTTCAACCTTTGCGCCATCAACTTCACGCTCTTCCGTCCAATAGCCGCCGCTGACTGCGAAGGTTAAACCATTTGGCAGGGTGAGGGCATCTTCAAGGCCTTGGGCGAATGCTGAAGTGCTTATTGGTGCGAGCAAAAAGCACAGACATAGTGCGATATTTTTTATCATGACATGAATACTCTTTGTTTTAAAACTTAGGTTTTATAACAAGGCTCAAGCCAAACAGCTTAGCTGGCTTTAAGCTCGATCATCATAAACGCTGGAATGTCATCACCAAAACCAACTGGTGTAGGCTCGTTATCATGGTGATCATTGCGACGATTGCGATTGCCCCGTTTGTTATTTGAGGCTTTGCCGCGATCATTTGCTGGTGATTTTGCAGGTTCTGCCGCAGCTTCAACCGGTGTTTCAACTTCTTTGGTCTCAGCGTCAGTCTCTTGCTGCTTTTCAGCTTTTGATTTGCGAGGCTTACGAGCAGGTTTTGCTTTCGCGGGTTCTGCTTCATCATCTGCAGGTTTAGAACCTTCGACTTCGAGCCATTCGATTTTTGTATCGATCAGCTTTTCAATCGCATCGATATATTTCTTATCAGATTTTGCAATCAATGAGAAAGCTGCACCTTCGCGACCTGCGCGACCCGTACGACCAATACGGTGCACATAGTCTTCAGCATGTGTTGGAATATCGAAGTTAAACACATGGCTCACAGCCGGAATATCAAGTCCGCGGGCTGCAACGTCTGATGCAACAAGCAGTGTGATCTTATTGTCTTTAAATGCTTGAAGCATCGCCATGCGTGAGCGTTGATCCATATCACCATGCAATGCGCCAGCAGAAAAACCATGGCGCTCAAGCGAACGATAAAGGTCAGCAACAGCACGTTTACGATTACAAAAGATAATACCGTTTTGTAACGTTGCTTCTTGTGATCGGATAATGTCACGAAGCACCGCGCGTTTGTCATAGTCTTTTGAGCCGGTCGCAACCAAACGCTGCGTCACTGTTTTCGCCGTTGAAGAAGGTGGTGCAACTTCAATGCGTGTCGGGTTTTGTAAGAACTGATCCGCAAGTGTTTGAATAACCGGAGGCATTGTCGCTGAGAAAAACAGCGTCTGACGCGTAAATGGTATCAATTTAGCAATGCGTTCAATATCAGGAATGAAGCCCATATCGAGCATGCGGTCAGCTTCATCGATAACTAATAGTTCAACACCAGTCATCAGCAACTTGCCGCGCTCACAATGATCAAGCAAACGACCAGGTGTTGCGATCAAAACATCAGCGCCACGTTCTAGCTTACGATCTTGCTCGTCAAATGAAACACCGCCAATTAGTAGCGCGATATTTAGACGGTGGTTTTTGCCATACTTGTCGAAGTTTTCTGCGACCTGTGCAGCAAGCTCCCGTGTCGGCTCGAGGATGAGTGTACGCGGCATTCTAGCGCGTGCTCTACCACGCTCCAAAAGCGTCAACATTGGCAAAACAAATGAAGCCGTTTTTCCAGTTCCCGTTTGTGCAATTCCAAGCACATCTTTGCGTTCTAGCGCAGGCGGAATTGCTCCCGCTTGGATTGGTGTAGGGGTGTCATAACCCGCGTCAGTCACTGCGGATAAAACTTTGGCGCTTAGGCCAAGATCTGAAAAAGTGGTCAAGTGAGTAAAGCTCTCAATCTGCTATTTTCGTTACAATGTCGCTCATTGCGGTGCAAATTCGAGGCAAGACGTAGGCAATTAGAGAAAAAAAGTCAAGAAAATGCGGTAATTAGAGCAAATCTTTTCAATTGTTGTGACGCAATAGTGACACTACCCACAGCCAAAAAAATCACGTGACTACTAAAATTAGTACGCAAATTATAACCTAGGAGGAGTGTGGGTCTACCAAAATATGGTGTAACCTATTGAATTATATGTATTTTACCTATGGTTTGAACTGTAAAAATTATATAAAATTTTATCTATTTAGCTTGATTTCAATAAGGGACGTAATTTCTGTCCTGCATTGATATAACGAGACGGATTTACAGCTTTTCCATAACGGCGGATTTCGTAATGTAGGTGAGGACCTGTCGAACGACCGGAACTTCCCACACGGCCAATGCTCATATCAGTCGATACGTGTTGACCCTTTTTAACTGAGATCCGAGACAAATGCGCATAGCGTGTTGTGGTGCCATTGCCATGATCGATTTCAACCATGCGACCGTATCCACCGCTCCATCCAGCTTTGATGACTTTGCCTTTTGCAGCAGCATAAACTCGCGTGCCAGTTCTGGCTTTAAAATCCATGCCAGAATGAAACGCACGACGCTTTAAAAATGGATCGCGACGTGAGCCAAAATGGCTGGAAATTTTAGCGCCTGCAACAGGGTTTTTGATCGGCAAAACTTCGATGTGGTGAAGCACTTGATCAAATTGCTGGAGCGCATGATCTAAACCACGCAATGAATAATCAAATGCCTGATTGTCTTTTGCAGGAACAAATGGACCGCCAATAGCCGTTGCATCATCAATTTTTGGCGCTGGAAGCTGGGAGCCCTTCAGAATCTTGGTAATTTCAGCAGTTTTACGGCTCGTATTTTGTGCCAATGATTGAATACGATTAATTTGCTCTTCTTCTATGTTCTCAAGCGATAATGCAACGGTGCCAAATAGGCGAGACGTATCATCAAGCAGCAAGATGTCTTTTTGCGCGAGTGAAGAAGGAGTATGTAAACGCGGCGTTTTATCTTGGAAAAGTTTACCGCCAACAAATGCAGTTTGATATGCAGTTGTCCCATCAGCTTCAATCATATTCGCTTGATCTTTAGGGCGCGGAACTGGAACAGGGATCACCGCAGGTGCTGCATCGATAATGCCAGCGCGGTTTAAGATAGGTGATAGTGCACCATGACGGGACGACAATTGAGCCTGGCGTTGCATAAGTTCAGCAACTTTATCCTGCACCAATTGTTGGTTTAGCAATTGACGACTGGTAACGCGATCAAGTTCAGTGCGTAGATTTGCAATGCGATCTTCGTAGGAATGTTGCAGCCGTGCTTGCTGAGCCATTGACGCGCCGATGAGATCATCACGCATGACAAGATATGTTGTTGCCAGCAAATAACCGATCGCAAAAACACCAACAAGGCTGGCTGCAACCGCAAACATCCATGGTCGAATAACCATGTGACGAACATTATCACCATTGGCGAGAATCAAAATGTGCTGCGCTTCTCGCTTACCAAAGACTGTTTTACCTTTAGAATTGTGCAACTTAAAACCACCCACGACTCATTTTATAACAAGAGCCATTAGATAATATTATGGTTAACAAACTCTTTTACTCAGTAGAATTCCGGTGTTTTTAGCCAATAATATTACTGCCGCAGATGGGTGCTGGTAGGTAATTGATCAGATTTAAGATGTGCCGAGAGGCGATAGGTTTCTGTAAAATGAGGGTGTTAGCCCAGCTTCTGCACGAGCCATCTCGTTGAACGGTGGCTTAATGCGCCCATGAAAATTGATTTGGATGAGTTTTCTAAACGTCGCTGCCGGGTCTTTTTTCTCACGTGCGCACAAGAACCGGAACCATTTCGCGCCAATAGCTACATGCTTTTTCTCATCTTCGTAGATGATATCCAGCACATCAGCGCTTTCATTATCGCGCGTTTGGCGCATTTTAGCCTGTAGAGGAGGGGTCACGTCTAACCCGCGAGCTTCCAACACAAGCGGCACCACAGCAAGACGCGCGGTTAAATCGTTTCGTGTATCATGCGCAGCTTCCCACAAACCATCATGGGCAACATGGTCACCATAATCAGCGCCAAGGGCGATTAAACGTCCACGAACCAGATTAAAATGTTTCGCTTCTTCAAATGCCACTTGCATCCAATTGTCGTAAAAAGACCGCGGCATGGGGTGGGATGCAAATCGTGCAACAATATCAAGTGCTAGATCTGTTGCGTTAAGTTCAATATGTGCAATCGCGTGGAGGAGTTTAATGCGACCTTCAACACTTTTGATTGAGCGCCTTTCGACCTGCATTGGGGGGACAAGTATAGGTTTTTCAGGGCGTCCAGGGCGATCAGCAATCTCTTCATCTAGAGGCGAGCGCAAGGATAATTTCTTTGCAAACCAGCGGGTTGCAATATCTTGAGCGATCATTGTTTTCTCATCAAGATCGGCTGATTTAATGGCTTTAACCGCGCCATCTCTTAGTGAGTGGCACGGAAAATTTTCAAAATTATCGCCGGTCAATTGCAATTACCCGAGTGCTTTAACGGCTTCCAAAACTGCATCCACATGGCCTGGAACTTTCACCTTGCGCCATGCGTTTTTCACAACACCGTTTTCATCAATCACGAATGTCGAACGCTCAACACCCATGTATTTTTTGCCATACATGCTTTTCTCTTTCCAAACATTATAGGCTTCTAACGTGGTCTTCTCTTCATCGGAGGCCAGAATCACTTTCAAATCATGTTTGTCGATGAATTTGTCATGCTTTTTGACCGGATCTGGCGACATGCCAATAACTACAGCACCTGCAGCTTCAAACTCGCCTAGTTTTGCAGTGAAATCGATTGCTTCAACCGTACAGCCCTTGGTGTCATCTTTCGGATAGAAAAACAGCACGACCTTTTTGCCCTTATAGGCCGATAATTGCACAGTTTCGCCACCATCACGTGGTAAATTAAAATCTGGGGCTGTAGAATTTTCAATAACTTCACTCATCATGCGGTCCTTTTAGAAAAAATGCGTTCAAGACGGGCTAAATCAACATGATCAGCCTGTTCATGAGCCTTAAGGTTATGTAGAAGTATTACGCTTTGAGGAAGTAATTAGATTTTCATTTTTGGGTTGGTCAACAAGATTTTGCAACACAAGCTAGATTATTGCTAAAGGAGACACGCGAACACATGTCGCGCAATCGTTTAAAAGACTTTTGTTTATCATGCGGACATTGGTTCTCATGGGCTGTGATTGGTGTCATTTGTATTGCTGTTGCTGGCCTTTTATCATTACAATTTGGCTTGCTCGATCGCATGGTTTCCGACTATGCGCAAAGCTCTTTCCAGAAAATTGTTGGCAGTAGCAGCGCAGCGAAAGTTGATCGCACGGTATTGCGGCTCACCGGTGATGGGCATCTGGCTTTTGAAGCGCGCGACTTAAATTTATCTCAAAGCTTCAGAACTTCGGAATTAACAACAGAAGATCAACTTGCAGCAATTGCAGCGGGGAAAACGGTAGAGAGCACTCCGCAATTTGAAGTCAATGTCGCCAAAGCACAGCTAAAACTTGATCCATTTGATCTAGCCCAAGGTGAAGCGAATATCTCAGCGGTTGAGATTTCAGATGTCGAATTGATGTTTAAATCGCCGTCTGTTAGCGATGAAACACCTGCAATGGCGATGCCGCAAATTGATCGGGTCGAGCAAGCAGTTGATGCGCTATTTGTAATCCTTGCGCAGTTGGAAAGCCAGCGCGCGTTGCAAAATGCAGAAGACATCGTTTTTAACAATGTCCAAGTTGACCATCCAATGGCATCGCGATTTGGAGGGCTTGTTCTTCAAAAGATCAATGTCGAGAAGAAAAACGGTCAGATTTTATCACTTTCAGGAAGCATATTGCTTGGCGATCAGGAACTTGATCTAAACATTGAACAATCCAAAGAGGGCGAGCGCAAATGGATCAACGTGTTGTTGAGCGAGATTGCGGTAAACTTTGAAACAAATGATGCCAACCCTCAATTCAGATCTGGTTTGATCACCAAAGTCGCCAGTATTTTAGAAATTGGCCAGGCAACAGAGCAATCAAAAGCCAGCGTAACTGCGAATTTAAAATTCGCACCAGGCACGCTGAAAATGGGTGGTGAAGACACTGAGCTTAATCAATCAGAACTCAATGTTGCCTATGATCCATCAAAGAAGTCAATTGAACTGCTCTCGTCAAAGATCTCCATTGCAAAATCACAGTTTCCTTTGATTGGCGGGATTATTAATGCGGAAAATTTTGAAGGCGGGCCGGGCAGTGGATTGGTGTTCGATCTTTTGGTGAAAGATGGTGTATTATCACCCAAAGATACCAATGAAGCACCTGTTAAGTTTTCCGCCAAAGCCTTCGGTCATTATGATTTCTCAGCCAATATGCTTGTTGCAGAAGAGTTATTGGTCACAACCGGACCAGATTACGCTGCCGGCAATGCAGTATTTAGGTTTTCAGATGGGGAATCTCCTGAGATCAATTTATCACTTGATGTACCGCGCATTCAAACATCTGTGGCAAAACAGTTCTGGCCGTTCTGGTTGGGTCGCGGCACTCGCGGCTGGGCGACCAACAGTATCTATGGCGGTGAGATCAATAATCTAAAGCTTTGGCTGCATGTGGACGCGGGACGCTTTTCAAGCCCGATACGTCCAATACGGCATAAGCGTGAGGACTATCAGGTTGATTATGACTTCAAAAATGCCCGTGTGAATATTGTTGGAGAGATCCCTCCGGTGCGCAATGCATTTGGCAGTATGAAGCTTCGCGGCGAAGAAATCATTGTCGATATTGATGAGGGTACGTCTTATTTTCCATCAAATAGAAAGATGGAAATCACGGGTGGCAATGTGGTGATTGCCAACACGCACGCTGTTCCTCTTATGGCTGAAATTGATCTAAATTTATCAGGCTGGGCTGATGCGGCTGCCGAATTGATAAGCTTTGAACCCATTGATGCGCTTGATGAAGTTGGTTTGGAACCCGATGATATATCTGGTCTAGTTGATGCTAATGTGAGGGCTTCATTTGGTATTATACCAAGCCAAAACCCACCTGATCCGATTTGGGATGTCAAATTGGCGTTAAATGGCGTTGATCTGAAAAAGCCCATCGAAGGCTATAACTTGTCAAACATCAACGGCACGCTTGATGTGGATTTGGAAAAAGCTGTGCTTGAAGCCAAGATGAAAGCTGATGGCGTGAATGTCACCGCGAGCATTACCGAACCAGTTGGTAATTCATCAGTTAAACCCGCTCGAAAACTCAATGGTACAATTAACGATAAAGAACGCGCCCTCTTAAAGCTTGGTCTTGATGATATCGTCTTTGGTGACGTTGGTTTTGATATCACCCAGATTGCTGAAAACGTCGATAATGTAGCGCTAAACTTACGCAATAGTAAGATCGTTTCACCCGGGACCGGTTGGGTGAAATCAAAAGGAATTGCCGCACAAGCAAGTTTTCAGCTGGTTCAGGACGGTGATGATATTGAAGTGGAAGACTTTAAATTTCGCGGCAAAGGATTTTCAGCCTCAGGGGCCATTTCCCTTGATGATGATGGGATGAAGTCAGCAAAATTTAGCAGTGTGAAACTTGCGCCAAAGGATAATTATAACTTCAGCTTATCGCGAAAATCAGGTGGCTATAAAGTAACCGTTGGTGGAGAGGCGTTTGATATGCGTCCACTCATCACGCAAATCAAAGCCAATAGCGAGCAGGTTCGTAAACAATCGAAAAGCGAAGCAAGCTTTGATTTAACTGGTAAAATCAACAAGGTTTATGGTTTTGGTGGTGAGCAATTAACAAACGCGACAATGCGCTATGTGGAAGAGCAGGCCATCCCACTTTTAGCTGAGTTTACCGGACGAACGAAAGCGGGTGGATCAGTTGCAGCGCGTTTAAAGGGCGATGCGAAAGACGAGCGCATTACCGTAGCGAGCGATGATTCCGGCAGTTTCTGGCGCTTCTTTGACATCTATGCCTTTGTGCAAGGCGGTTCACTTGATTTGGTTATGACAAAATCTGGTGATGAGCCTTATAAAGGCGATGTATTAATGCGAAAGTTCAAGGTGATCGGTGATGAACGCCTTAAGACACTCGTATCAACGCGTGCGAGCGAGAAGGAACGTAGCTTAAACGAAGCGCTGAAAGGGCGGCTTGATGTGAGCCGAGTGAGCTTTGATCTAGCAGATATTCGCGTTCAAATGGATAATGGCGTGATGTTTGTTGATGACGGCATTGTTCGTGGCGCGCAAATTGGTGCTGCGTTCTCTGGTCTATTGTATGATCAGGATGATAACACTGATATGGCAGGCACCTTTATGCCAGCTTATGCTCTAAATCGCTTCTTTGGCGAAATCCCGGTGCTTGGCGCCTTGCTTGGCAATGGCAAGGATAAAGCACTTTTAGGTATCACATTCCGCGTTTCAGGCAGCTCAGATAATCCACGCGTTCAAGTAAATCCATTATCCGTGGTCGCGCCTGGCGTATTTAGAAACATCTTTGAATTTAGGCGTTAGATAAAAAAACGGCCATATGTTGCACATATGACCGTCTTAGATTTGCTTTGATTAAAATCTCTAGCTTGGGCGAATAAGAACGTGTTTCTTTTTACCCATTGAAAGCTTGATCACACCTTCATCGCTTGTTGCGTTATCAGTAATCATCATGCGCTCGTCAGTGACTTGCTTATCATTGATTTTAATCGCGCCACCTTTGATGTGACGACGTGCTTCACCATTTGAACCAGCAAGCCCAGCGCTAACGATCAATGATAACAGACCAACGCCTTCACTAAGATCACCAGCTGGCACATTAATACTCGGAAGATCTTGCGCAACTGCACCTTCTTCAAATGTTTTACGCGCCGTTTCCGCAGCAGCATCGGCTTGTTCGCGGCCGTGTGCCATTGCAGTTATTTCGGTTGCGAGGATCTTTTTAACTTCGTTGATTTCGCTACCACCAAGCGCTGAAAGACGATCGATTTCATCCATCGGCATTGTCGTAAACAATTTCAGGAATTTTGTTACATCAGCATCTTCGGTATTACGCCAGTATTGCCAAAAATCATAAGCAGACAGCATTTCGGCATTGAGCCAGATCGCACCATTTGCAGATTTACCCATTTTCGCGCCAGAAGACGTTGTTAAAAGCGGCGTAGTAATCGCGTAAAGCTGTTTGGTGCCCATACGGTGACCAAGATCGATACCGTTGATGATATTGCCCCATTGGTCAGAACCGCCCAGTTGCACGCGGCAATCATGACGTTTAGCAAGCTCAACAAAGTCATAGCCTTGCAGGATCATGTAGTTGAATTCCAAAAATGAAAGCGACTGCTCGCGATCAAGTCTTAGTTTCACAGAATCAAATGCCATCATGCGGTTAACTGAGAAATGACGACCCACATCGCGCAGGAACTCAAGGTAATTGATACCTTTAAGCCAATCAGCATTGTTGAGCATCAACGCATCAGTTTTCCCATCACCATATTGAAGGTAATTGGCAAAGATCGTTTTTAAGCTAGCGATATTCTCATCAATCTTTTCAAGTGTCATAAGCTGGCGAGATTCATCCTTAAACGAAGGATCGCCCACCATGCCAGTGCCGCCGCCCATGAGCGAAATTGGCTTGTGACCCGTTTTTTGCAACCAATGCAAAAGCATGATTTGTGTGAGTGATCCTGCGTGCAGGCTAGCTGCCGTTGGATCAAAGCCGATATAGGCTGTGACTGTTTCCTCTTGAAACAATTTATCAAGCCCTTGATCATCAGAAGTTTGATGAATGAAACCACGTTCTGAAAGCGTGTGGAGAAAATCGGATTTAAACTCAGACATAAGAGTTACCTTTTGGTCGGTTATCGCGCGGAATTACAAAAGAATTAGAATTGATTTCAAAAGACGAATTGCGCATAGTCATTCAAAACCAAGCCGCGTTTAACACTGTTTTAAAATGATTTCACCCCTGTCTTTTCAATATTATTAATATCCGGAACGCAAAATGAAATATAAAGGCAGACAACAAGCGGATATTGCGCTGAATGCAATTGGTCTTATGTCCGGCACATCACTAGATGGAATAGATGTGGCGCTGTTGCGTTCAGACGGTAAAAACGAGTTGGAACGCGGTCCATTTTTAACGGTTCCATACAGCGATGAGTTTCGAGAAAAACTGGCGCAATCTCTCCAGACAGCTTTGAAAATTGAACATCGTGGCGATCGCCCGGGTAATTTATCTCAGATCGAAATTGAACTGACTGATCTTCATGCAGATGCTGTGATGCGTTTTCTAGATGTCCATTCACTTCGCCCATCTGATATCGATCTTGTTGGGTTTCACGGCCAAACCGTGCTGCACAAACCTGACATCGGTTTAACAGTGCAATTGGGCGATGGGCCACGTCTTGCCAATAAACTGGGCATGCCCGTGGTATATGACATGCGCGCAAATGATGCCGCAAATGGCGGGCAGGGCGCACCGCTAGCGCCCGCTTACCATCAAGCGCTGTCCGCAAATCTCGATCCGCAATGGCGCGGGCTCAATCCGGTATGCTTTGTAAATATTGGTGGGATATCAAACCTCACTTATATTGATGGCGATAAGCCCCCGCACGCATTTGATTGCGGAACGGGTAATGTGTTGATCGATCAATGGGTCTATGCACATAACGGCATTTCATATGATGAAGACGGCTTGATAGGAAGTCGAGGTCAAGTCGATCATGATGTGGCAAATCAATATATCAAGCCAATGGCTCAAAAGCTTGATCGCGGCATATCACTGGATCGCTTGGATTTCGAACCACTTAAAAAGGGTGTGCTTAGCCTAGAAGATGGGGCGAGAACGCTCGCTTATATCACCGCACAATTGATTGCTAAATCACAGGACCGTCTGCCAAGTAAGCCTAAGCTATGGGTGCTATCAGGCGGGGGTCGGTTAAATAAGACCATTGTGAGCGAATTACATGAAGCGTTGGATATTTCTCCCAACTCAAATGAAAGCCGCATCATTAAGTCAGAAGATTTAGCCATTTCTGGCGATGCGGTTGAAGCGGAAGCCTGGGGTTACCTTGCCATCAGATCAGTCAAAGGATTGCCGCTTACATATCCCACAACAACAGGTGTTTCGGGCGAATGCATTGGCGGTGTAGTACAAATGCCTACTGAGAACTCATAAACTGGATTAATACTTGTGAAATACTAAAATTGTAACTTTCTTAGCAACGAATGAAGAACGTTCGTTACTTGATGTTAGTAAGTCCATAGTTTCATTACCAGAATCTGGTCGCCGATTCCGGACAATTACGAGAGATTTGCAGTTGCGGGTACTTTTTGGTGTTAACTTATTTATCTGTATCGCAGTAATAGCGGTACCGATTTTGATGCCAAAGAATGATCGAGTCGCAATTATAACCCCGCCCTGGGGTGAAAGCGGCGAAATCTTATCAGTGATAGATAAAGCAGATGGGGCACTGGTCAACACCGGTCGTCGCGATTGGATCGCGGTGGTGTCACCACAAGTGCAAAGCTCAAACATCAATGGGGAAATCGAGAATACAGTCGCTGCGTCAGGATTTGTAGCGAAGCTGTATCAAGCTGGTGCTTGGCTGGTCATAGACGGGTCAATTGCAGCGGCTTGTCTCATTTAAGGATAGAATAAATGAAAACGATATCAGATATCAGAAATATTGGGATGAAGGTGCTTATTGCGCTTTTGTGGATTAACGCCGCATTGGTCATTACTAGAGCATTCTTCGTTGGTCATGATCTTGCGACCGTACTTTCGGTAGGGGCGATCATTATGGCTGGTATGGGTACGCTTTCTTGGCGTTATGATAAAAAAGGTACAATCGCTCGGGCAACAATGGGTTTAACACAAGCGGCATTGGTTTCGCTTTTAGTTGCATCATTTTCAGGCTCTAACTTGCAAATCGATATGCATATGTATTTCTTTGCAATGCTCGCCATTTGTGCAGCGGTTGTCGATTGGCGCCCAATTCTCGCATTTACAGGATTAACAGCTGTTCACCACACAGTTTTGTACTTCTTAATCCCAGCGGTCGTTTTCCCAGGGGAAAGTTCGATCATTCGCGTTGGATTACATGCTCTTATTCTTGTTGCCGAAGCAGGTGTTCTATTGGCGCTTACAACAATGATGTGGAAAGCATTTGCATCTGCAAGCGAAGCGATCACTGGTGCACATGCAGCGCAGGAAGAGGCTGAAAAGCATTCTCGCTCAGCTGAAGTTGCACAGAATGAAGTTGTTGCAGCTCAAGAACAGCGCGATGCAGAAAAAGCAATGGAAACAGCTAAGCTTCAAGATGTTATTGATGCATTGGGCACAGGTCTTTCAAAACTTGCACAAGGCGATGTTACATATCGTATGCGCGAGCAATTTGAAGGTCCATTTGAGCAGTTAACCGAAGATTTCAATGCATCGGTTCGTAAGCTTGAGTTTGCATTGTCTTCAGTTTCACAAACCGCGAAACATCTTTCACGCGGCACTGGTGAAATGAGCAAGTCTTCAGATGAGCTTGCGCATCGTGCAGAACAACAAGCAGCGGCGCTAAATGAAACAGGCATTGCGGTTGAAAATATCTCAACATCAATTGAGAAAACATCGCAAAAAGCAAATGAAGCAGGCGCACGTGTTGCTGATACAAAAGAGAAAACTGCACATTCAGCTAAGATTGTTGCAAATGCTATTTCAGCAATGGATGAAATCAAGCAGTCTTCAGAACAAGTTGGTCAAATCATCACTGTTATTGATGAGATTGCCTTCCAGACAAACCTACTCGCGCTGAATGCTGGTGTTGAAGCGGCGCGTGCTGGTGAAGCTGGTAAAGGCTTTGCTGTTGTTGCACAGGAAGTACGTGAACTAGCTGGTCGTTCTGCAAATGCTGCAAAAGAAATTCAGCAGCTGATCGATAAGTCTGAGAAGCAAGTTGCAAACGGTGTGAGCCTTGTGAATGACACAGGCGCAACATTGAAGGTCATTGAAGACGAAGTTTACAATATCAATGAACTTATCTCTGAAATGGCATCGACATTTAATGAGCAAGCCTCAGGTGTTCGTGAAGTAAACGTAGCTGTTGGCGAGATGGACGGCGTCACACAGCAAAACGCCCATATGGCGAAACAGTCGACACAATCGATCCAGGAGCTTTCAAATGAAGCTGAGCGATTGATTGAAGCGCTGTCAGTGTTCACTGTCCACGAAGACTATCAAGGCTCAGGTAGCCAAAGGGTCGCTGAAGCATTGGCCAAAGCAAGCTAATTCAAAGCTACCTGTTTAAAAAGACAATTAGCCTCCGATGAGAATCGGGGGCTTTTTTTATTCAAACATAAAAATGTCACATGAAAATAAAAAAAGCAGGCGTAATCGCCATTGTCAGTAAGACAACAATAAAGCT
>JAHDEP010000255.1 GCA_020628775.1 Rhizobiaceae bacterium
ATTTACTCATTGATTGAGTTTTCTCTTCGGTCCAAACGGGACCGTCGCTTTTTCGTCGCACCAATTCGGCACGACGAAGAACTTGGTGTTTTTTCGGGTCATCGCCATCAATTATCGACAAAATCATGTCTCCTAATTGACGACCAGAATGCGCCTGAGGCTGAGCCATTGTGGTGAGCGGTGGATTTGTATGTCGGCCAAACCGAAGACCATCGTAACCGATCACGGATACATGTTTGCCTGGAACCAAGCCACGCGAATGCAGCGCTGCGAGCGCGCCAAACGCTTGCGTATCGGTTAAACACAATAGGGCGGTCGGTGGGTTCTCTAAATCAAGAAGATCGTGCGCAACGCGTTCGCCACCATCATCAGAAAGTTCGGTAATTTGAATAAGATCGTTATCCAGTTCAATACCATTGGCAACAATTGCTTCTTTGTAACCATCAAGGCGTGTTTGCGCAAAATTATGATAGGTCGGCGCACCGATAAATCCGATCCGATGGTGACCAAGTGCAACAAGATGATCAACGGCTTCCATGAACGCCGATTTGCTATCGACGTCATACCAAGCGTAATCGTTATTATCTAACGAGCGCCCATGCACAATAAACGGCATCTTGGCGTCTTGAAGCAATTTTATGCGTGCATCTTTTTTGTGCGGTCGCGATAATACCACACCGCTGACTTTGTGGCTGGAGATCAAACGTTGGATCAAATCTTCGCCGTTTTCAGCCGGAGAAGCTTGAACGACATGCATGTCCCAACCTCTTTTGGCCAAGGATTCAGCAAGGCCAGCAAGAAGTGATGCCACAAAGGGTTCAGAAATCGCATTTGCATTTTCGGGCATGATGTAAGCCACAGCTTCGGCAATTCCTGTGGCCAATCTGCGGGCTGTAGGATTAGCTTTGTAACCTAAAGCTTGCGCCGCTTTTTGAACGCGTTCACGCGTTTTTGCGCTGATATCCGGGTAATTGTTCAAGGCACGCGAAACAGTACCCTCGGTTAGCCCAAGATGCGCTGATAATTGCTTCAAATTGATACGCGATGCCATTAATTCACCAAATACATGATCTTCCGAAAGCGGTTTCGAGAGTATTTCCGAAAGCGGTTTCGAAAGCAAGAGAAAATTTGGATTTCCGTGTGATGGACTATTTTACGTTTGAAAAACAATAATTTTATCAATGAGTTATGGCTGAAAAATTTTCTAAATTGAATGGGTCAGCGCGTAACAGCGATAATTCTGTTTGGCAGATTTAACGGTAGAAATACTGCGTTTATGGCCAATATGTTTTCTCTCACGAAACCAATCAGATGGGCAGAAGAGGCCATAATAAACTTCGCCATATGCGCTAGTTTAGAGTGATTATAAACTATACTATTTGACTCCACTTTAATTATACCTTACTAAAAAACTCAAGTTTAAATAATCACCGCATGAGTGACCAGATGTTTATCTCAAATCCCAACAGTCAAGAATGCCCTGCAAAAGGGTATCTTGAACGGCCTCCTGAAGGCTTAACCGTTAATGGTTATCGCAATTGGGCTGCTGGATTTATGACAAAAACAGACCGTCATTGGGAACAATGTCGACAAAAGTTTATCTCTATTCTTGGAAAACATGACGGGTTACTTGCAGCAAATGCATTGGGCAACTTTGTGCGAAGCCTAGGGTATTGCGCGACGTGCCCTTTAAAGTGCTATGCACCCGGATCGGGTCATTTAAATGCAGATGAATGCATGATCTTGGGCCTTATTGCAGCAATCCAACATGGCGATGAAGAGGCGATGCAAGAAAGCGTCAATGCTTTGTCTTGCCGTTCAAAATGCGCCCAAATTATTTCTCCTGCAGGCGAATACGCAATGATCATGAAATCTGCCGGATCGCTGCTTTTGCCAATTCCTGCCCCTGTGCTCGCAGAGATTTACGTCAATAGCCAATTCCAGGATCAAAAATCCAATCATACAATTCATTAGAAAGGTTAAACCGATGAATTTTAAAACACCGATGCTTGTTGCGACGCTACTTGCAACCACATCACTTTTTGCAACTAACTTCGCCGCTGCGATGTCTGATGTAACAGCAGAAGCTGTCATTGAAAATTATGCAAATATCGCTGAAGCGAAATATGCAGATTCATTAACAACAGCAAAAGCATTGGACGCAGCTATTGATGCGTTTTTAGCATCTCCATCAGATACCACACTTGCAGCGGCAAAAGGTGCCTGGCTTGCTTCACGCGTGCCATATCAGCAAACTGAAGTTTATCGTTTTGGTAATGCAATCGTTGATGACTGGGAAGGCAAAGTAAACGCCTGGCCGCTTGATGAAGGTTTGATCGATTACGTTGATGCTTCTTACGGCACAGAAAGCGATGAAAACACGCTTTATACTGCGAACGTCATCTCGAGCGCTGCGATTAAAATTAATGGCGAAAGCGTTGATGCATCTGCGATCACTCCGGCATTTTTGTCAGAAACACTGCACGAAGCAGGCGGTATCGAAGCGAATGTGGCCACCGGTTATCACGCCATCGAATTCTTGCTCTGGGGTCAGGATTTAAATGGCAATGAAAGCGGTGCTGGCAATCGTCCAGCAACTGATTTCTCACTAACAGAATGCTCAAACGGATCATGTGAGCGCCGCCGCGAATATCTTAAAGCTGCATCGGAATTGATGATTTCTGATCTTGAAGAAATGGCAGCAAACTGGGAAGCAGGCGGTGCAGCGCGTAAAGCACTGGAAGAAGCTGGAACTTCCGGCAGTCTTTCAACAATCCTAACCGGAATGGGTTCATTATCTTATGGCGAACTTGCAGGTGAGCGCATGAAGCTTGGTCTGTTGCTTGGTGATCCAGAAGAAGAGCATGATTGTTTCTCTGATAACACACATAATTCTCACCTTTATGATGCTGTTGGTATCCAGAATGTATATCTTGGCACATATAAGCGTGTGGATGGAACTATGATATCCGGCGCATCGCTCATGGATTTGGTAAAATCAAAAGATGCCGGTGTTGCATCTGAGCTGGAGGCTGATCTTGCAGCAACTGTTGATGCAATGCAGATCATGGCAAAGCGTGCAGAAGCGGGCGAAGCCTACGATCAAATGATTGGCGAAGGCAACACTGAAGGTAATGCTATCGTGCAAGCTGCAATTGACGGATTGGTAAAACAAACCAAGTCTATCGAACGCGCAATTACAGCCCTTGATCTTGGCAGCATTGAACTGGAAGGTTCAGACAGCCTTGATAATCCAAACGCTGTCTTCCAATAGGCGGATAAAAATACGTTGCGCGGTTTAAT
>JAHDEP010000034.1 GCA_020628775.1 Rhizobiaceae bacterium
CCGAAGACGTTCAGATATTTTCATCAATATATCGGGTGAGCCAACATCAGATTGGTTCAATGCATAAAATGTTTTTATCAGGCAATGAGATCGCATCGCTGTCGATGATATCAACTTTTGTTTGCCATTCAGATGATAGATTAAACACAACGATCATCCGCAATAAATACATGCCAAGTTTGGCTTTAGAGCTCGCGCCCCAATCCTTGTTAGATATTGCCAAGAAAGCAAGGAACATTGCGCGAAGAGACTTAGACAATGAAAATCTTGGTGCGCTGATTGATAAGATAACACCATGCCGCTCGCTGGATTTTAATGCGGTGGGGCTTTTATATTTCCCAAGTTTCTCAAAATTCGCTGAGAGCATCGCGTGCAGTTTAAATAAATCTACCAAGCCTTTGTTAAAGCGTGATGTGGTTTATCTAGGGAATGTCGATGCTGGTTCAGCTCTGAAGTTTTATTCGTTGGGCAACTATATCTACATAAAACGTGATGATGGAAAACTGATTGCATTTATTTCAACACAAAGATCTAAGTAGTCGGCAGGACATCTTTCATCGCTGGCATTTTGTTGATCTGATAAACCAAACAGATAATCCCTCTAAGGGTGGAGCTATTCATCTTCAAATGTTCAGGTGTTTACGGAATATTGATTGATGAAGCATAACTGGTGTAATTAATGAGAACACCTATGCGTGCTTGTTCGAGGGAAGTGTATGAACGATCTGTCAATCGTTGTGGAAATGGATAATGCGGCCTTGCTTGACTGGCAAGAGATTGCAGAAACCGTTGGTGCGCTTGAGAAACAAGTTTGTGAATGGAAATCTTCCGATCGCCAATCCGTCGAGTTGGTAGTCGTGCAAGCCGGCAGCGATGAAGATAACATCAAATTAGAGCAACAATTTAAATCTCATTTTCCCGATCTCGCGAGTGTTGCTGACACTAAGTTTTTTGCTGTTGCCGGTGGGCGATATTACGATTTAAAAAACGAAGGTATTAAACACGCTAGTGGCGACATAATTATACTGATCGATTCAGATACGAAAGCGCAGCCCGGCTGGCTTCAGCGGTTAATTGAACCGTTTTCGAATTCGGAAATTCAAGTCGTTAATGGGGTGACATATCTAAAATATGACAGCTTTTTATCACGCGTATTCGCGCTTTATTGGATCTTTCCCCTTAAAAAAAATGATATGCGTAAATCGGAAAAGCGTGCGCTTAATGCAAACAATTCTGCATTTCGCCAAAAATGGATTAAGGAAAATCCGTTTCCTGAATGCAGTGGGTTCAAAGTTGCTTGCGGACTTTTGTGGAATAAAGTGCTGAAAGACAATGTTCCATATATGAGAGTTGAAGCCTTTGTAGAGCACCTGCCACCGCGGGGAATTAAATTTTTCATTTGGAGAGCGCTGATCGCAGGACGTGACCAAGATATAAGATACACATTCTTTAAAACTGGTAATAAATTCAAGCGTACAAAACACGCGTTTTCGCGATTTTTTACACGATTTTTTGAAACCATTCGACGCACAATTTCGCTTTATCAAGAAGTCGATTTTTCCGTTTGGCAAGCCCCAATTGCTCTGTTGATTTGGACAATTTTCTCTATCGTGTTTTTTGTTGGCCAATTGGGGCATGTTTTTTGGCCTGCAATTTATAAAGATCAAAGTGTTCCAGATTTTGTAAAAGTTAGCTGATATTTGAGATGGTGAAAGTTTCAATTATCACTCCGACTTTTAATCGCGAACAGGCTCTTCTGCGTGCTATTCGTAGCGTGCAAAAGCAAACGATCACAGACTATGAGCATATCATTGTTGATGATGGATCAACCGATAATACTGCTGAAGAAATTCGAGCATTAAATGATGATCGAATTAGATATGTGAAGCTTGAAGCGAACTCGGGTGCAAATTTGGCTCGTAACAAAGGCGTTGAATTAGCCCGTTCGCAAATTGTGACGTATCTGGATTCTGATGATGTGTTTACTGAAAATAGACTTCAAAACGTTCTTGCAGCCTTTGAGCAGCATCCAAAACTGAATGTATTCATCAGTTCATTTTATTCCATCAAACACGGCGAGCATCGAGACAGTATTAATCCTGATGCTCATTTGAAGAGTGAAGACTTCGAGCGTGCATTGATGGCTCATGCTGTGTGTATCGCCGGTTCTGCGATCTCAGTGAGATTAGATACAATTAAATCTGTAGGTGGGTTCACGCCTCATCTTACGCGCCTTCAAGACAGAGATTTCCTCTTAAAGTTATCTCGCAACCAAGATGTTTATATGTCGTCACAAGTTGATTGGGAGAAAAACGAGAGTGATGATTCTATTTCCAAACCATCCATTGGCTATGTTGATGCATTCGGGTTTTTAGCCCGTGAGCATTCTGAATTGATAAAAAGATATCCCAGTTTGACAATCTACCACGTTGCCCGAAACATTATTCGGGCAATATTGCGCAATAATTGGTCTGTCGCTCGATCAGAATACCAAAGCAATTTGCAGTTCGATGAGTTTGGTTTTTCAAAGCTTGATCTGGTGATCGGTTATTTCAAAGGCAAAAAACTTCGCAAAGAAATCGTTCGAGAAATTTCGAGCAAGGGGTAGGGTGAATTATCAAACGCCCCGGTAAAGAGTTTTAATTCTTACCCAATTGTACTTTTTGCCCTGATAGGCCGACGCTTAATGAGAATGATCCTTCATTAACCAACCAGCGACGGATGTTAAACGTTCTGCCACCTTTTTTGTGCATTGGATCATTTTCGGTGATCTCAGTCGCTTCTTCTAAAGAGGATGCGTTATAGACAATCATACCGCCGCCACTCATCTGCTCGCCTGATGCATCTGATAGCGGGCCTGCAAGGAACAGCTTGCCTTGTGCTTCCATTTCGCCTTGATAAGCTAAATGCTCCGGCAAGATCGCCAACATTTGCTCAGGCGGCATAGCAGGCGTTGATTCTACAATATATAATTCAAAAGCAAGTGAACCGCGCTCTTTTGATGCTTGTCGGTAGTCTTTCCAGCTTGGCATTTTTCAATTTCCTCCACATTCTCTACAAAACCATACTTTATTATGAAACTCGGTCAAATAAAAAATATCGATATTTATTGACGAAAGGGTATAAATGTGGGTATTTTTGAAAAATAGAAGTTTGGAAGTTAGATTCCTTTAAGTTTGGGAAGCGTTGAATGAATATGAATGTGCCAAATAGTGCACCCACTGGCGAAGAGCTAACAAAGCTGCGTGAAGCGGCTCAACAAGATGCTCGGGATCTGAAAGCGAAAATCGATCGATTGGATGATGCATCTATCGAACTTATTCTTTCAGGAGCGCGTTCGCATTACGCCTGGACTGATAAACCTATTGAAGATGACATTATTTATAAGCTTTATGATATCGTCAAAATGGGTTCGACAAGCATGAATGGCTGCCCAGCTCGTTTTATCTTTGTCAAAACACCTGAAGGTAAAGCGCGTGTGGCTAAGTCGCTTAAGCCTGCCAATGTACCCAAGATGATGGGCGCGCCTTTAACGGTGATCGTTGCATATGACACTGAGTTTTGGAAAGAACTGCCTAAGCTTTTCCCACATGAAGACCGACGTCATTTGTTTAAGGATAAGCCTGAATATTCAGAAGAAACAGCGTTTCGCAATTCCACCTTGCAAGGTGGTTATTTGATGATTGCAGCGCGGGCGCTTGGCCTTGATATCGGCGCAATGTCTGGTTTTTCGAACAAGATTATCGATGAAGAATTTTTCAACGGCACAAGCGTTAAGTCCAATTTCCTTTGTAATATCGGATATGCGGATGAAACAGCTCTGTTCCAACGCTTGCCACGTTTTGCTTTCGATGATGTTTGTGAGGTTGTTTAATGGTTGATATTAAACCACAAATGACGGTTAAGCTCAGAGCTAAAGCGGAAAGCCCATCGCATTCATTGTCGAATATTTCTATTCGTGATCTGAATTTTTCAATCGATGAGCCGGAAGCCCGTGGTGGTACAAATTTGGGGCCAACTCCAACTGATACTGCGATCTCGGCGCTGATCGGCTGCACTAATGTGATCGCGCATAAATGTGCGGATACGCTTTTAATTGATATTGGTCATTTGGATATTTCAGCGGTTTGCGATTTTGATCGACGCGGTGTCACACTCCAAGAAGAGATTGATGTGCCGTTTGTTAAGATTAAGCTGACAGTGACGGCAGACGGCACAGCAACTGAGGCTGAGCTGGCTAGACTGGCTGAAGAGGTGTCTAAATATTGCCCGCTTTCGAAACTTTTCAAGCAAGCGGGTACGGAAATTGAAGAGAGTTGGGTGCGCAAAAACAATTAGATGAAACAATAGATTTTTGAAGTGGTCTGAGGAGGCTCTGTTTCATCAAATACACAATTAAGTTTGAGGTCGCTTTAGGGTTCAAACGCATTTTGGGAGGAAAAAAATGTTAAAATTAGTCAAACAAATCAGTCAGACAAGTGTTGTGCTTGCAGCGTTAGCGTTAGGTGCTAACACTGTTGTTCACACAACACCGGCAGCAGCTGCTGAAACCATTAATATGATTGCGATCGATGGTTATCCAGAGCGTTCAATGTGGGTGAAGGAATTCTCAGGTTTCTTTATTCCTCGTGTAAATGAAGAGCTTGCAGCTGGCGGAAAATACGAAATTAAATGGCAAGAAGGTTATGGCGGTACCATCGTTAAGCCTCGTGGTGTGCTTGAAGGCATCCAGCTTGGCCTGGGCGATATCGGCATCGTAACAACCATTTTCCACAATTCTAAACTACCAAGCCAAGGTATCTCTGCGGTTACACCGTTTATTGCAGCTGATGCACGTGTGGTTGCTAAAGCTGTTGATGAAATCGCTCGCGAATTTCCACAAATGGCAAAAGAGCTAGATGCAGAAAACCAAGTTTATCTTGCGACTGGCGTTGTACTTGATACGTATCAATTGTTCTCAAAAACACCGATCAATTCACTTTCTGATCTTGAAGGTAAGAAAGTAGCTGGTGCGGGTTATAACCTAAGATATCTTGAAGGTATTGAAGGCGCTGCAGGCGTACGTGGCGGTTTGCCAACGTTCTACAACATGATCCAGACAGGTGTTACAGAAGCTGCGATGCTTTGGCCTGAAGCTGCAAAAACATTTAAGATCGCTGAAGTTGCGCCTTACATGCTTAAAGTTGACCTTGGTGCTGTGAATTCAAAAACAGTGACAGTTAACAAAGACGTTTGGAACAAACTTCCTGATGATGTGAAAGATGTTCTTCAACAAGTTGCTCTTGAATATCGTGATCATGTTGCTGGTATTGCAATGGATCGCGCAGCAGAATCTCTTGAAGCTTATAAAGCAGGTGGTGGCACAGTGGTTGAAATGAGTGCTGAAGCTCGTCAGGCTTGGGCTGACTCAATGCCAAACATTGCGGTTGATTGGGCTAAAAAGCTTGATTCAACAGGTGCTCCAGGTTCTGATATGCTGAAAGCTTACATTGGTAAGCTAAAAGATGCTGGCTTTACGCCACTTCGTGACTGGGCAGCAGAACTATAAGAAACTAATCGGCGGAGGAAAAATTTTATGGTTACAGCGTTCTTTCGCCGGTTATTTAACGGGTCAATAAATGTTGCGATCGTCGCAAACACAATTGGCACCGTGTTGATTTTCGCACTTGTTGGGATCTTAAACGCTGATGTAGTGGCCAGAGGCATTTTGCACGACCCAATTAATGGTGTTGTTGAACTTGTTATCTTCTCTCTGGCCCTCATCGTTTTCCTACAATTACCTGATGTTGTCAGATCAAGTCGATTAACCCGCTCTGATGGTTTTTTGCATCTCATTCATGGTTTTAAACCGAAAATCGCATGCAATATTTCGCGGATCATCGATTTCATCGCCGGGATATTCATGGTGTTAATTGCCTGGACTGTTTGGCCTGAATTTATTGAATCATACGAAACATGTTCGTTCTTTGTAGCGCCTGAATTCGGCCCACCATTAACCGGTGATTTCATGCAGGATTTGTCCGCTGCATTTGGTCGATGTGAATATGCTGGAACGCCTGGGATTTTCACCGCGCCAACGTGGCCTGTGAAGCTTGCAATCGCCTTTAGTGTAACGCTTTGCGCAATAATTTTCTTACTAAAATCATTGCTCGATACTGAGCAAGCGCAGCTGTTTGGCAATCATCAAAAAGCTATGACTGAGACTGCAAAAGAAGTTGACGCATAATGAATAATAAACTCCAAAAAAGAAGCTTGTCATGACCCCTGTAGAAATTGGTGCGTTTTCAGTCGTCGCAATCATCTTCCTTGTCTATATCGGTATGTATATTCCGATCGCGCTGGGCTTGGTTTCGTTTGTGTCAATCTGGTTGATCTCGGGCAAATCTATTCTTGCATTTAACTTTCTAAAAATCGCTGTTGGCGATGGTGTGGAAGAATATGCATTTGCGACCATTCCATTATTTACCGTGATGGGGTTACTTGTGTCCCGAGCTGGGTTGGGTACGGATATATATACGGTTATGAGCCGAGGATTTCGTAAAATTACTGGCGGTATCGGCATGGCAACAGTTGGTGCCAACGCAGTATTTGCCGCGGTAACCGGTTCCTCAATTGCATCTGCATCAGTATTTACCAAGATCTCCGTTCCAGAGATGAAGCGCTTAAACTATAACCCACGCTTTGCCGTAGGCGTTGTGGCCGGTTCGTCCGTTTTGGGGATGATCATACCGCCAAGTGCGATGCTGATTATCTATTCGTTTGTGGCAGAGCAATCCGTTGGCGAGATGTTCCTTGCCGGGATTGTACCAGGTCTTGTACTTACAGCTGCTTATATCATCGGTATCTTGCTGGCAGGGAAATTCTGGCCATCTTTTATTGGCCAAAATGTTAAATCAACTGAGATCGATGAGCTAACCTGGTTTGAGGTGTTTGATAAAACCGTTCCAATCGTGTTCCTTATCACGGTTGTACTTGGCGGTATCTATACGGGTTGGCTAACACCTGTGGAATCAGGTGCTGCTGGTGCCTTCGTTGCGCTGATCATTGCGTTTTTGCGCAAGAAGATAACTTGGAAGGGTCTGTGGCAAACAGCCATTGAAACCGGGCATATCACAGCCTCAATTCTGTTCTTGATTTTGATGGCATCGCTTTATAGCCGGATGCTTGGATATGCAGGGTTGCCCAATGAGTTAAATGCCTTCTTGCAGGAATATAACTTTGGCTTTGTGACTGTGATGATCATCTATGTATTGCTGATGTTATTCCTTGGAACAATCCTAGATACAGCCTCGATCATATTGATTGTTGTGCCACTGTTCTTAACGCTGATTGAATCCATGGGCCTTAGCCTTGTGTGGTTTGGTATCGTGACGGTTATCGGCGCTGAAATCGGGCTTCTAACACCGCCTCTTGGCATCTCATGTTTCGTGATCAAAGCAACACTGAACGATCCAAAGATTTCGCTCAAAGACGTCTTTATGGGGGCGTTCCCATTTGCAGTGATTATGCTGCTCGTTCTTGTACTAATTATTAAATACCCAGTTCTATCCATCGGGATTTTGAACTAAAAAATTGGAGGCCTTAAATGCGCACAGTAACAAAAGATACAATTACCCAAGCATTTTTGGATTATTGCGAGCCGGAGACAGATGAGCGTCTGAAGTTTATTCTAGATCGTTTGGTTCATCATCTTCATGACTTTGTTCGTGAAACAAATCTATCCCATGACGAATGGAGACGCGGCCTTGAGTTTTTGCGTTTCACCGGTGAGATGACGGATGATGAGCGCAACGAGTTTGTGCTGTTGTCCGATGTATTGGGGCTGTCATCACTCGTTGATATGGTTCATTCGCCGGAAGGTGTAACCCCTTCAAGTGTGCTCGGACCTTTTCATATTTTGGGTGCGCCTGATTTAGCTGTTGGTGGTGATTTAAAGCGCGATAATGAAGGTGCAACGGTGATTGTTGAGGGTAAGGTAACTGATCCTGATGGCAATCCGATCGCAGGTGCTGAAATTGAAATTTGGCAGACAGCTGATAACGGCCTTTATTCCAATCAGGATAATGAACAGCCTGAATATAATCTACGCGGCCATATGGTCGTGGGCGAAGATGGTGTTTATAAGCTCACAACAGTTCGCCCAGCGCCTTATACAGTGCCGATTGATGGATCAGTTGGTGAGATGCTAAAAGCTACCGGTCGTCATCCTTGGCGTCCATCGCACTTGCATTTCATTATCACAGCACCGGGATATCGTTCATTGGTGACAGAAGTGTTCCCAAGTGATGATCCATATCTTGATAATGACGCTGTCTTTGGCGTGCGTGAAAAGCTCATCATGGAATATGTTGAGCAAACGGATAAGTCCAAAATCCCGGCAGGATTGGAAATTGGCGAGAATGTAACTATGCCATTCTTCAAGGTCGATTTCGACTTTGTGTTGGGTAAAGAAGCGAGCTAAGCTCTTTGATAAGAAATGGCTGACTTACTAATTAGTCAGCCATGTTTTCCTTCAAGAAATTACCAGTGTTATCATAATGGCTGATAAGCAGTTTTGCCGCGAGATCTTCATCGCGCGCTAGCACTGCATCACAGATAGCACCGTGTTCGGCGGTTACATCACGTGTCGGATACGCGGCCTTACCAGAGAGTTGGCGGTATCGCACATTTTGATCGTATAGCTGGTCACAGAATTTAAGCAGGAAGCTTGATCCGCATGCAGATATCAGCGTCATGTGGAAATGCTTGTGGCGCTTTTCCCATTCCATATTTGCGATGAAGTGATCACTATCTTCGGTGCGTGGCACGCGTGATAGGCGGTAGGTGGCTAGCACAACTTGTTCTTCCCATCCGCTCTGGCCGTTTTGGATAGATTCTCTTAACGCGCGTTCTTCCAGCCAACAGCGTGTTTTTAATAGTTCACCAAATTCTGAAGCGCTGACAGACGCCACGCGAAATCCGCGTTGATCCATGCGCTCAACAAAATGATCTGAGGTTAAAAGACTAAGTGCTTCGCGAACCGGGCTTGAACCAACTTCATATTCTTGGCGAAGTTTTTCAACTTTCAGCTTTTGGCCTGGTTTTAGAATTCCGGAAATGATGTCATCTCGCAGGCGTGAATAGGCTCTGCTGGTCATTGACTCTGAGGAGGTTACATCGCTGTTATTGGCTGCTGATGCTTGTTTGTCCAATTCTACGATTTTGCTGTCCACGTTTTTCAAATCAATGCTCACATCTCGTCAAATGTTCTGGCTATACTTTAATTCAATTGCATAGCTCGATTTAGATCGTTTAGGCAATATCATTGATAACGGTTTCCAACAAGATCAGGTTGTTTTGGAAGGTTTTTGCCGACCTAGCTATTGATGAAGAGGTCGAAATCTCCCCGTTTTCGACAAAACGCTCATGATTTCGCTCAATTTCATTTAATCGATACCCGTAATTGACCATTGCCCCAAACGAGTTTTTCAATCCGGTTTGTGAAAGATCTGATGGCCAATTTGTGCGTTCTAATCTTGCACCATTGCCTAAGTGGAATTTGGCGACAGAATCCAATGGTAAGTCATTACGGTCTTTTTCTAAGGTGATGTAATAGGCAACTGCTGAATGGACTGCTGTTGATAAATTCGAGATTGCAATCGGATCATCAACCCATTTGCCCTCTTTAAGTTCAAGCAATGCTGATTTTATATCAGAGGGGAGATCAACTGTTTCATCATCCAGCAGATTGTTGAGCCATCTTGAAAAACCCGGGATTGGCGAAAGCGTGACGAATTCTTCCAATGCTGGGAATGTTTCGCGCAGGTCCTCAACCACTTGTTTGATCAAGAAGCTGCCTAACGGAATTCCTCTTAAACCTTTTTGACAGTTTGAGATCGAATAAAAAGTCGCGGTTTTTGCAGCTTCTGCATCGAGGAACTGACGCTCGTCTTCTAAGATAAATCCGATTTCTTCAGGCTTATCGGCGGTTAACGCCACTTCCACGAAAATAAGCGGTTCTTCTTTTAAACGAGGGTGGAAGAAGCCATAGATATGACGATCCGGCGGATCTAGCCTTTTGCGCAAATCATCCCAACCAGACATATTATGGACCGCCTCATAGCGAATGATTTTTTCAAGGATAGAAGCTGAGCTTGACCAATCAAGACGCTTTAAATTTAAGAAACCGCCGTTGAACCAGGATGTGAATAGTTTTTTGAAATCTGTATCAACATCTTTAAGGCTTGGATCATCCTTGATGAATTCTAAGAGATCTTCGCGCATTTTGATCAATAAAAGCGTCGCATTGTCAGCTTGATTAAGTCTTAGAATAAGACGTCTTCGCATCGGTTCGCTGATCTCTGATAGGAGCGCCAAATTGCTGTCAGATGGGCTATCAAGAAATGCGCGAGCGGCATTTACGGCTAAATCCTGCGGTGCAGAAAATTCGCTGAGCAACGCTTTAAAGAATAAGAACTTCTCATGCGGTGGCAGATATTGATAACAATCTAGTATCTCAAATGACAATGCTATGCCCGATGCTTCACCTTTGCTGGATAAAAGCTTGTGGCATAATTCAATGACTTTTTCGGATGTGACCTGCTTTCGATCTTCGCGAGACATGCCAATTATGGTCCGTCCGCGGTGCGCGACAGCTGATAAAAAATTAGATATGGCAAAAGAATTTGGCATCATAAAACAATAATATCGATATTTTGTGGATTTCGCAAGTTACTAATTTTCAAAAATTGAGACTGCCTAATTAATGTTCAATTTTGAAATAATATATTATAAACAATTGGTTAAATGATTATTTAAGTTGCAAATTGCTTTGAATAAGTGGAATATTTGCCGTAAAAGCAATATTCTAAGGATTTAAAAATATTGATATTTTTGGTTGAAATCCTAAAATATATGTGAAAAATAGCATTCAGAGTTTAATGAGATAGTCCACGCTAACAATAAATTGGAGATAAATGTGCGCGAAGATCATTTTGAAGACGGCAAATATTGGGTAAGTCCGTATAACTTCGTGCCAGAGGTTAGAAAGTCCCTAGAGCTTCCGGAGAAAGTAGAGATCCATGACGCAACGTTGCGCGATGGGGAGCAAACACCTGGTGTTGTTTTTTCGATCGATGACAAGATAGCTATTGCACAAAAGCTTGATGAAGTTGGGGTAGAGCGTATTGAGGCTGGCATGCCAGCGGTGTCTGCACAAGATGAAGAGGCAATCAAACAAATTTCTAAGCTTGGCCTGAAATCTCGCATTTATACTTTCGCACGCGCGATGAAATCTGACATTGATAAGGCATTAGAATGTGGTGCGCATGGCGTGATCATCGAAGTGCCGATTGGCTATCCAAAACTGGTCACTCAATTTGGATGGACATGGAAAGATGTATTGGCCAAAAGTGCGCCAATTATTCGTTATGCTCAGGAAAACGGTTTGCATGCTGTGTTCTTCCCGTATGACACAACTCGTGCTCGCGCTGATGACTTGGAAAATCTTTGTAAAGGCATCATGGCAGAATCTCCACCTGACTCTATTGGTATTGTTGATACGATGGGGTGTGCAACGCCTGAAGCTATTAAATATATGGTGCGTTGGGTCAAAGAGATGACGTCGCTACCGATTGAGATCCATACACATAATGACTTTGGTATGGGTGTAGCAACTGAGCTTGCGGCTGTCACAGCTGGTGCCGAATGCGTTCATAGTTGCGGTAATGGTTTGGGCGAACGCACAGGTAATGCTGCGCTTGAAGAATTAATGCTCGGTCTTGATCTTCTTTATGGTTATGACACGGGTTACCGCATGGATAAATTGCCAGAACTTGGTGATTTGCTATCTAAGCTTTCCAATATTCCTATTCAGCGAAATAAACCGATCCTAGGTTCAGGTAATTTCACGCGAGAATCTGGTATTGGCATCAACTTTGTTATGCATGACCCACTTGTTATGTTTGGTACTCATCCTGCGCTTACAGGACGTGTTGGTGAAGTTGTTTTGGGTAAGAAAAGCGGTAAAGCTTCAATCCTTTATAAGCTTGAAGAATTAAACCTAGGCGCTGCAGATGATGAGCAAGTTGCTGAGATGCTGGCTGAGGTGAAAAAAGCTGGTATTCAAAAACGCGATATTCTTGATGATGCAGAATTTAAAACAATCGTTGAAGGCGTTCGTTCAAGCTCAGCGGCTTAACATAACCAGATAATGGAATGTTCATATGATGAGTAACGTGGACATTCCCATTCTTTATCATTCAAAAACCTCTGTATGTTCTCAAAAGGTTCGGCTTGTTTTGGCCGAACTTGATGTTGAATGGCAGGGGATTGTTGTTGATCTGAAAAAAGGCGAACAATTTGCAGATGAGTATCTTTCTGTAAATCCGAAAGCTTCCGTTCCCACTTATATTGATAATGGTTCTACTCTTACAGAATCAAACGACATCATGCTGCATCTTTCTAAGAATGCACTTGGTGGTAAGCATCCGTTTGCTGATCCGGATCGTTTAAATGAAGTGATGTTTTGGCTTGATTTATCTGTGCGTTTTCATACAGCCGTTCATGTTTTGACCACCCTCGCGCTTAATCGTGCAAAGTTGCAAAATTTATCTGACCAAGAGCTTCGCGAAAAGCTAAACCGAATACCAGATAAAGCTCGTGCCCAACGAATTTTCGATGTCGTACAAAACGGACTTGCGGGTATCGCGGCAAGCTCATCAATCATCTATCTTAAAAACATATTTCAAAAAATAGAGACTGACTTAGAGCAAAATGCGTTTTTATGCGGGGGTGAATTATCGCTAGCAGACCTTGCGATCCTACCTTTTGTAAAGCGGATTGAATTTCTACAATTAACGCCGGATTGGTCAGGCGCAACGTTTCCTAACGTTCAAAATTGGATGCAAAAATTAGAAGCACGTCCGTCATTTGAACGTGCGGTATTGAGTTTTCACAGCGCTGAAGCGCTCGAAAAATACAAAGTGCATGGCACACCCTTACGCGAAGAACTGATGAAATTGTAAGATAAGTATCAGCCAATGATCACTTAATTATTACATTGATCAATTTGTTTTCCTTAAAAATTCAACTTCATATTTGCTTCACAATTTTATTCGAAATCCTGCGTATTGATCTGGTTCAAATGATTGAAGCCTTTTTGCGGGGGCACTTTGTGAGAGCTAATCATTCGTCGCTAAACAACACCTGTTCAGTTTTGAAAGGACCCTAATCATGTTGAAAAAATTACCATTGGCACTATCCGTATTCGCGTTTTTAAACGTAACATCTGCACACGCAGAGAACGTTGAAATTTATCTTACAGACATCCTTGATAACGTGCAGAATGGCTATTGCCTCGATATCGCACGCGCACAAGGCGACAAAGCAAATCCTGATGATGGATTGCAAGGTCACACATGCTACAGCCCATCTGGGGAACTAGGTGTGGATCAAGCTTTTGACTCAGCAAAATTTGCGGATGGTGTTTTGTATATGCCTGAATTTGATGTCTGCGCATCTGTTGCTTCAAATGATGCTGGAACTTCGATTGATCTGGCAGCATGTGATGGCAGCGCAGCGCAATCATTTAGCTTCTCAGGTGAGGGTGCAATTGTGCCGGCATCAGCGGAGAGCATGTGTCTAACGCTTGCTGAAGCCACACGTACTGGTCGCAGTGACGCAAACCAAATTAAAGTTCTAAGCCTTGAAGCTTGTAATGATGCGCAGTCAGCTTATCAGACTTGGTCAGTGCGTAGTTCTGCAAACTAAGTACTTTTATAATCTAAATCACCTGAACGCCTTTCAAAGTTTCAGCGGAGCTTTGGCGTTCAGGATTTTTTCCGTTTTGCCCTTTAAAGTTAGCACTTGTAACTGCGATAAATTACCGAGTAAAAGTTATGGTAATTGAAAGGTAGTGGGCACTTGGAAAATAACTGGAAAACTCTCTCCGAAGACACGGTTTTTGCGGCTGAACCTTATCTCAAAGTCGTTCGGCAAAAAATTCAGATTGATGAAGAGCGTGTGATCGATGATTTTTATCAGATCCACCTTAGACCGTTTGTCATCACAGTCCCGTTTATGGAAAATGGTAATGTGCTTATAATGCGCCAGTATAAACATGGCGTTGGTCGAACCTCGCTCACTTTCCCTGGCGGCTTTGCGGACAAGGGTGAAGAACCTGAAATTGCCTGCAATCGTGAACTTTTGGAAGAAACGGGTGTGAAGGCGCAAACGACGCATTGTTTGGGCGAATTTACCGATAATGGAAATCAACGCGGTTGTGTGGGAACTTACTTTTTGCAAACGGGTTGTCAGCGCATACAGGCACCTGATTCCGGCGACCTTGAGGAAATGGAAATTTTGGAGATGACTGCGGATGAGATCGATAAAGCTCTATTTTCTGGTGAAATAGCCATTACCCATCATGCAGCAGCGTGGTCTTTAGCACGATTGCATCAACAAATTTCATAAAACAGATATGGTTCGGCCACCTAAGAGCCGAACCAATTTTTCATTAGATGAAGAACATCATGTCACTTTGAAGTGAACCAAGCTGACAATCTTTGATGTTTAAGCATTCGTCATCGCCATAATCGATCGAGACATTATTGCCGTTTTGTGTAGCAAAGCTCATGAGCTCATCAAAATCTGCAACTTCAAATCCTGAGAATGTAAGGGTGTCATCAAGAGAGAAATCGTAGATCCAGTCAGTACCAAGACTATCTTCGGATTTTGTGAAAATGAAGTTATCTGATCCGCCACCGCCGATCATTTTATCATTTCCTGAACCACCTTGGATATCGTCATTGCCTGATCCGGCATTGATGTAATCATTGCCTTCATCGCCGTTGATCGTGTCGTTACCTGAGCCACCATATAGACGGTCATTATGTTCACCGCCATTAAGTGTATCAGCACCACCACCGCCGACAAGACGATCCTGGCCAGAGCCACCGTTTAGCTCATCATCACCTGAGTGACCATTGAGCGTATCAGCACCTGAACCACCGTTGAGCACGTCGTTACCAGAATTGCCGTTAAGTGTATCATTGCCTGATCCACCAAACACGATATCGTCACCTGATCCAGCGGATAATGTGTCATTTCCAGAACCACCATCCATTGTATCAATGCCAGAGCCACCGATTAAGATATCGGAGCCGTTTCCGCCGTTAAGCTCATCGTTACCCGATCCACCGTTTAGACGGTCATTACCATTGCCGCCATATAGAGAATCATCGCCCGAATTACCATTGAGCTCATCGTCGCCATCGTTTCCGTGCAATTCATCGTGTCCAGAATTACCTGAAAGCTCATCATTGCCATTACCGCCGGAGAGGTAATCATTGCCGGAATTGCCGTTTAGAACGTCATTGCCGTCGTTGCCGTAAAGGATATCTTCGCCTGAATTACCATTCAGATTGTCATGTCCATTACCACCCGACAGCATGTCGTCTCCGCTGATGCCGTAAAGCGTATCGTCACCATCACCACCATAGATGAAGTCATCATCTGGCAAAACGCCGCCATTTCCTGATGATTGAGGTAACATGCCCAAAACGTTTTGTTGGCCAAGTTGGACAGAAATAACAGTGTCATCAAAGTCCTTGTCACCGCCGCCATACAAATCTTCAAAACCGATTAAGACTTCGCCGCTAACTGTATTAGCACGGCCTACAACGTGGCCAAACTCATCTGGGTTTGGTTTGTAGTCGTTTTGCGATGAACCAATTGAGTGGAACAACGAATAGCCGTATTGGCTGCGAATAGCAGTTTCTGCACCATTTGGATCTAAATGGAATAATTCAACGCTGCGATCAGATGTTGATCCCAATTCGCCGGCTGAATTACGCAATTCAAAGTGGCCCGTTTCTGCTGATAGTGCTTCACGGTTCAGATAACCTTGCCCGTAGCCGTTTGAGACGACGAAGAAGCCAAGTTTTGCGCCCTCGGATACATCAAACTTGACATTTGATTCGCCTGGGATCAGTTCACCGCCACTGCCAACTTTGGAAGCATTTGGGAACAAGATCTGGACGTTGGAAAACGATCCATCAGCACCAATTTCATAAACACCTAATGCGTTACGAAATCCTGCACCTTCGTCCAAGAAGGTAACGGTTGCCTCTGTTGTTTGTGAGATTTGAAAATCAGACATATCAACATATTTGGGTTTTCCATTACCGTACATTGTGTCATTTCCACCCTGACCGTAGAGTGTGTCGTTTCCGGTTCCACCGAAAACTTCATCATTTCCACTTAGGGCTTGGATGACATCATCCCCACCGGCGCCAGAAAGGACTTCTGACCGCCCGGTGCCGCGCATATTATCGGCTAAATTAGTACCAAGCACCGGGGAAATATTCATACCATCATATAAAGTCATATTATATTCCTAGTTAGTTTTGTTATTATTATTCAGAGGTTTACCAGCCAATTCCTTGGTATGACTGGTGGTTTGGGAGTTCATCGAAAAGACGCACAAGATCGATGACCTCTTTATTGTTTAAGCGTGCGCCTACCTGCATTTGGAAATTTGCGTTCTTCTGCGTGACAACAACAACATCGCAATCATCAAGGAGTTCACCTGTGTTTGCTGCCATCAATTCAGGAAGCTCATCGATGACTTGCTCAAGGTGCGGACATACATTGCGCACATAATTGAATTGACCTTTGATTGAGGTGTCTTTGCCGATCGCAGGATCGTGCACACCGATGTCAAAACCTTCGTCAAGCAGGGATGCGATGACTTCAAGAATTGGACTTTCTCTGATGTCATCGGTGCCAGCTTTAAATGCCAAACCAAGGAAACCAATTTTCTTTTTGCCAGTGTTTTTGATCAAATCCACAGCAGATTGAATTTGTTGTTTATTGGTTTCTGCCAATGAGTTAACAAGCGGCAGATCTACGCCAAGTTCTTCACCCAAATGAACGACTGCGCGTACTTCTTTTGGTAAGCATGAGCCACCATATGCAAAGCCGGGTTTTAGGTAGTAAGGAGATAGATTTAGTTTTGTGTCCTGAACAAAGATGTTCATCACTTCATGACTGTCGATATCAAGTGGCTTACAGATGCGGCCAACTTCATTTGCAAAACAAACCTTTGTTGCGTGCCAGATATTGTCGACATATTTGACCATCTCAGCAGCTTCAATTGTTGTGATAATGACATTGTCATCAACAGGGTAGTAGACTTCTGTTAACGCCATTGCAGCACGCTCATCGTTAGCGCCGATCACTGTTTTTGGCGGGGCATCAAAGTCAGCGATTGCAGTGCCTTCGCGTAGGAATTCTGGGTTAAAGCAGATACCGAAACCTTCACCCATTTTTAGCCCAGATGCTTTTTCGATTTCTGGTACCATGACATCAAGAGTGGTTCCTGGTGGCACTGAACAGCGCATTACGACGAGGTGATATTTATCTTTTTGCTTAAGACCTTCACCAATCATCTGCGCTGCAGAGATGATGTAAGAGGCGTCACAGCCGCCATCGCTTTTAGTTGGGGTACCTACGGATACAAATGTGATATCTGTATCTCGTACGGCGGCTGTGACATCTGTAGTTGCTGTAATCAGTTCGTCTTCGACGCCGTCCTGCAGCAAGTTCTGAAGGTTTTCTTCGTGGATTGGAGAAATGCCTTGGGCAATTTGGTTCACTTTAACTTCGTCAAGATCGGCGCCAATGACTTCATGGCCCAATTTTGCAAGACAAGCAGTGGAAACCGCGCCGACATAACCAAGGCCAATAATTGAGATGGCTGGTTTTGGTTTTACAACTTTGAAAAGCTCAACGATATTTTGTTGTTCTGCAACAAGATTATTAATGTGAAAATTCATTTTATCTACCTTCGTTAGATTGTTCTTGTAGATAGCTATTCAAGTTCCGTGCCAAGTATTAAAATTCAATAAAATCAATGGTTTAACTGATTTTACTTGTTTTGGCCGAATGCTAATATTCGCAGTATGGGAAGTTTCCGTTTGCAAATTGCAATTTGCATTTCACCGCGCAAAAAAAAGCGGGCTTGGGGGCCCGCTAGTTGCTGAGTTGGTCTCAGTTTAGAAATTAAAGTAAATGAACTCGGTCAACCCATTTAATCGATAAATTTGTATCACCGTTACAAAGAAGATGACGCTGGTGAACGTCGCCCATTGTGGTGACATAGACCATCTTAATGACTTCAATTTGCCACCAATTTTCTTCACATCGCCAGCGGCTGAAATAATCGGACGATGGCTTCGTGTCATCTGAATGCTGTTTGGCATAAAGGCAACGATGATAAACATGACCGCAAACATCATCAGCGTTTGATAGACACCGTCGGCAAAGACTGCACCAGATGCCATTGACACTTCTGAGCTCAATCCTGCCATTGATGAAAGCACTGTTAGCGCACCGGGCAAAGTTTCTGCTCTGAAAAATACCCAGGCGATGATGACAGCTAGCATAGTAATGGACCATGCAAACATAGTGTATAGATGGCGACCGGCGAGGCTTTTAAACGTTGCGCCAAATGTTGAATGTGACCAAAAATGATTTACGATCAAATATCCACCGTGCAAACCACCCCAAATGACAAAGTTCCATCCAGCACCATGCCATAATCCACCAAGGAGCATGGTAATCATCAAGTTACCTTTGCTGCCGAGCAAACCCGAACGGTTGCCGCCCAATGGGATATAAAGATAATCGCGTAGGAAACGAGACAATGTCATGTGCCATCTGCGCCAAAAATCAACGATGCTCAGTGCTTTATATGGCGAGTTGAAGTTCATTGGCAGACGAATGCCAAACATCAGCGCTAAACCAAGTGCCATGTCACAATAGCCTGAGAAATCAAAATAGATCTGGAATGTATAGGCAATTGAACCTGTCCAAGCAGCAGCCATTGTTAGATCTTGACCTGTATCTGCTGCGGTGAAGACAATATTTGCAAGGGGTGCAACACTGTCTGCCAAAACGATTTTCTTAAACAAACCAATTGAAAACAGAGTTGCGCCAAGCAGCAGGTTTGTCACAAGACGATTTGAAAAGTTTTTCAATGTGAATTGTGGGATTGTATCCTTCTGCATCACAATCGGGCCTGCAATAAGCTGCGGGAAAAATGTGACAAAAAGTACATATCTTTTAAAGTCGCAATTCACCAACTTACCAGCCAGCGTATCATGCAAAAACGAGATCTGCTGGAATGTATAAAACGAAATCGCCAAAGGCAGAATGAGATCCAAATGTGGAATGGAAAGACCAGCCACTGAATTGACGTTCTCGATGAGAAAATCAGCGTATTTAAACAATGCAAGCGTTGCGAGGTTCGCAGCTGTACCAAATGCAAAGATTACCTTTGATGGGTTTTGAACCAATGCCTTGTGGACAAGGTAGTTGAAACCAACTGAGCCTAGTAACAAAACCAAATAATAAGGGTTCCACCACGCGTAAAAAGCAAGCGATGCTGTGATCAACCAAAGGATAATCCCTGTTTCAAGCTTAAGTGCGCGTAGCACCAAGTAAACAAGCAGTACCGGGGGTAGAAATAAATAGATAAATTCTAATGAACTAAAAACCATAATGTTACTCCTTCACTGCTACTTTTAACTCGGTCGCATCATCAATCTCAGCAAGGATTGCTGATGAGCCTGCATGCTTGAGTTTGACACCGCGCAGGGCATAATCCCGCGCTTTTTTAAGGTCTTTTTTGACCAATGTGCCTTTTAAATAAATTCGGGCTAACTCTTCCATAGAACCTGCGTGCCCCGCAGCGGCTCCTTGTTCAAACCACTCCATCGAACCACTAGCTGGAAGATCAAATCTGCCTTTTAAATGAAGCCTCCCAAGAGCCGTCATTGAACCTGAATACCCAGATGCAGCGCTCTTTTCTAACAATGAAATAATCGCATTTGCCTCAGTACTATCGTTTTGATCGAGCTTTAGAAGCGCAAGATCATGCTTCGCGGCTGCATCACCAAATTGCGATGCTCTTGAAAGCCAATCAGCCGCAATATTAAGATCTTTCTTCAAAAGGTTGCCTGAAAGATATAACCGCCCGATTGAGCGCGCTGCACGCGCATTTCCGTTGCTTGCTGATTTTTCCAGCATTGGCAAAAACTCAACAAGTGTGGCTTCAGCTTCTTCTGTGTTACCTGGTTTGCCCTCAATACCTTGATGAATAAGTTTAATAAGTTCGAGCGCGCCAGCGGCAGATCCTTGCTCAGCAGCAATTCTGTAATGACGAACCGATTGGTCAAAATCAACCTCAACGCCAAGGCCTCGAAGATAGGCTTTCGCAAGTTCTAAATGCC
>JAHDEP010000256.1 GCA_020628775.1 Rhizobiaceae bacterium
CGAAAAAGGACTTCACGAATGGGTAAATCTCACCGCATTGCAAACTGCCTTAAGGGCGCGTTGATTGCTGACGCATCAGCACTAGGTGTGCATTGGATATATGATGTGGATCGCGTTGCAAAAATTGCCAAGGCAAATGACGGCTCTGCAAGCTTTGTTCCTGTTGATGAAGCCAATTACGAAAATACAAAGGGTTATTTCGCTCACCCATTGCGCGCCCCTGGTGCCAATACACAATATGGCGAGGTAACGCATCTAGCGATCGATTGTTTGTTGGGCAATCATGGTAAGTTCGATGAAGATGATTACAAGCAGCGCTTTGTGGCACATTTTGGCCCTGGCGGTACCTATATCGGATATATCGACCATGCAACACGCGGTACGCTTGAAAACATCGCCGCAGAAAAACAAGAAACTGGTACAGATGATGTGCAGATGCCGGCACTTGTTGCCCTACCCGCAATTATCGCACTTGATCCTTCAGATGCTGCAAATGCAACGCGTGTGACCAATGACAATCCGATATCCAATAATGCGGTAAAAGTCTTCAAGGGGCTTTTAACATTAGTTCTTAATGGTTCGGAGCTGGAAGAAGCTTTGCAGGAAGCATCAAAGATTGGCGAAGAAGAACTCTCAGAACTGTTACAAAACGCGTTGAATACAGATGTGACGGACAGCATTGCATATGGTGGTGAAACCGGGCGCGCATGTTATCTTAAAAGCGCCTTGCCACTTGGTTTCCATATCCTCAAACACACGAACTCATATGAAGAAGCCATTGAGATGAACAATATGTGCGCGGGCGATAATGCCGGGCGTTCTATTTTCATCGGCGCTGTAGCTGGTGCATATTACAACGGTGTTGCAGAACGTGGGATCCCGCAGAAGTGGGTTGAGAAATATCACAATGGCGAAGAGATCTTTGATAAATGCGATCGCCTGGCTGCTATGGGCTAACATCGCTTTTCACATATTATAAAAAAACCCGGACATGATCCGGGTTTTTTATTGTCTAAGCTTGATCCATCAAAGGCCATTTGATGATCAAATTTTTCAGCTAGTTAAGCTGCAGCGCGGCTCGTTTGTGTTGCGTAACTCGCTTGAGTAGTTTTGAATTTCTCAATCAAATTCAGCAATTCAGTTGTATCTTGCGCCAACACTTCAGCCGATGCTGTTGTCTCTTCAGCCATTGCAGCATTGCTTTGCGTTTGCGTATCCAACTGATTTACAGATGACGTGATAGAAGCCAAAGTCATGTCCTGCTCTTTTGCAGAACCTGCAATTTTGGTGACGATTTCGCTCGCAGATGAGATCTGCTCAGAAATTCTTGCCAAAGCTTCACCTGTCTGGCCCACCAGCTCAACACCGTTTTTAACTTGTGTTGATGATTGTGAGATGCGTTCTTTGATCTCTTTAGCAGCATCCGCAGAACGCTGAGCCAATTCACGAACTTCCTGAGCAACAACGGCAAAGCCTTTACCGCTTTCCCCAGCACGTGCCGCTTCAACACCAGCATTTAGAGCAAGAAGGTTTGTTTGGAAGGCGATTTCATCGATAACACCAATGATCTTACCAATCTCATCTGATGAGTGTTCGATATCGCTCATTGCCGCAATTGCGTTTTTCACAATATCATCTGAACGTGTTGTCTCATCGCTGACCGTTGAAACACGCTCTGCTGCATCACTTGCACCATCAGCTGTTTGTTTCACTGTCACTGATAGCTCTTCAATCGCTGCAGATGTTTCTTCAAGTGAAGCTGCTTGCAATTCAGTACGATGAGCTAGATCGCCAGACGCACGTTTAATCTGCTCTTTAGACTCGCCAATTTCAAAGCCTTTTGAGCTCACATTCTGCATTGCGCTATCAAGACGAGAGATCGCATCGTTGAAGTTGTTCTTCACAGCGACATATTTATCACCAAGGTCTTCACAACGCGTTGTAAGATCACCCTGCGCTAGTCGCTCAAGCAACACACCAATAGATGACACAAAGCGAGCTTGTTCAGCTGCTTCTGCTTCTTTGATCTTTGCGGCGCTTGAACGCTGAGCCTGAAGCTCTTCATCCTGTGTTTCTTGCGCAGCACTTAATGCCAAACGCTCACGAACTTTGTCCTGAAGCGCAGAAGTTGCTTTTGCCATTGAACCAACTTCATTGTTCATTTCGGTAAATGGTACAGTGATTTCAACATTATCAGTTGATACTTCCGCCAATGTATTACGAATTTTGTTTAATGGACCCGTGATAGAGCGAATGATGTAGAACGCTGCCAATGATAAGATTGCCAACACGATTGCACCAAGTACGAGTTGCGTGACAACTTCTTTCATAAGAACTGCGGTTAGATCATCGAAATAGATACCTGTACCGACAACAACTCCCCATGGTGTATAATCCATGGAGTATGACCCTTTAAGATAGACAGCACCTTCTTCACCACCTGGTTTTGCCCACATATATTCTGTGCGACCACCACCAGCTTTGGCTGTTGCGATCATGTCAGCAATAAATGCATTACCGTTTTCATCTTTAACACCTGAGAAGTCGCGGCCAACGACAGATGCTGTGGGATGAAACACATTAACGGCTTGATAGTTAAAGCCAAAGAGATAACCAGCCGGCTCGTATTTGATTTTGCTGATCACATCAAATGCCTGAACTTTGGCTTCTTCCAAAGTCAACTCACCAGCGGTGACGCGTTCATTATACGCATCCATGATAGAGAAACTGCTTTCAACCTGAGTACGCAACATGTTGTAGCGTTCATCTGTAATTGATGTCATTTTTGATTGTACGGAAAAGTATGAAATTGCAACAAGTGCAAGCATAAAACCAGCTACCAGCATCAGTAGCTGCTTTGAAATTGTAAGGTTCTTCATAGGGGCGCTTTCGTTTAAAACTATGAGATTTTTATTATTTTATGGGGGTCGCATCATGCGGAAGCACCAGCACATCATGTGCTGTTTATCAAACTGTTGAAAAACTGGTTTAATAAACGTCGTCTAATTAGAATTTTAGATAAATGATTGATAGTTGGTCTAACCTTAATAAACGCTTAAATACAAAACGAAATCTCATGGTACTTTCTGACAATAAATAATCGGCTAGCATAAATACCTGCTTGCAATCTGATCCATTCGATGTATAAGCGCATCTATTAACGATCCGGTCTTTGGCTGGTGGCTGAACGGAGGGCAGATGCCTCGCTAGTTTTAGCGTATCATTTGCAGGTGCATGAAGTGCTCCGGCCTCCCGTGTCTCCGCTCACGATCATC
>JAHDEP010000257.1 GCA_020628775.1 Rhizobiaceae bacterium
GACTATTCCCTAATGATGCGGATGGTAATGCTTGGGGTGATAAAGAGCTTGGTCTACCTAAGCCGCTTGCAGCGTCTGGTTATGATCTAATTGATCCAGGCAGATATCAGCCATTATCTGATGATTTCTCAAACCAGATTGCAGCATTTAAAGATGCAGGTTGTGAAATTGTAACTGGTAATATGATCCCACCGGATTTTGCTACATTCTGGGCACAATGCGCACAGCAAGGTTTCAATCCTAAAGTCGTGACCATTGGTAAAGCATTATTGTTCCCATCGGTAATTGAATCACTTGGCGATCGTGGTGATGGACTAACATCAGAAGTTTGGTGGTCACCAAACCATCCGTTCTCGTCATCGCTAACGGGCGCAAGTTCGAGAGATTTGGCTGAAGGTTATACAGCGGCAACGGGACGTGCTTGGACGCAGCCAATTGGCTTTAAGCATGCATTGTTTGAAGTTGCAGCTGATGTGATCAAGCGTGCGGATGATCTTGAAGATCCAGAAGCAATTGTCGCTGCAATCGCATCAACTAATCTGCGCACGATTGTTGGTAAAGTGAATTGGGCTGATGGTCCGATCAACAATGTAACGAAAACACCACTCGTATCGGGCCAATGGCAGAAAGAAGGCGATAGCATCGATCTAAAAATCGTGTCTAACTTCGCTGAGCCAAGCATCCCAACAACAGGTGAATTGAAGCTGCTTTCTTAAAAACTAGCTGATGAACAAAGCTGAGCGGGGGTCTTCCGCGCTCAGCAAACCAAGAAATTGAGATTAAGATTGAGATTGACTTGAGCGATATTCTTCAACTTAGAAATGTACGGAAGTCCTTTGGAGCTGTCGTTGTTGCAGATGATGTGACATTTGATTTGCAAGAAGGTCAGGCTTTGGGGGTGATCGGGCCAAATGGTGCCGGTAAAACCTCGATGTTTAACTTAATTACCGGAATGTTATCATCTGACAGCGGTAATATCATTTTCGATGGTGTTGATATCACCAAGCAAAGCGCAGCAAAACGTTGCCGGGCAGGGTTAGCGAGAAGCTTTCAAGTGCCTCAGCCATTTAGTGGTATGACCGTGTTTGAAAATGCGCTTGTTGCTGCAACGCAAGCCGCTGGGCTTGATGGCAAGGCAGCGGATGATTTTTGTCTTGAGGTTATTGAACAAACGGGTCTTATTGCTAAAGCGAATGTGCTTGCGGGTAAACTTACCCTGTTAGAGCGCAAACGCTTAGAGCTCACACGGGCATTATGCGCAAAACCAAAACTACTTTTGCTTGATGAAATCGCTGGCGGTCTGACCGAAGCGGAATGCCATTCATTGGTAGAAACAATTACAAAAATTCATAAATCAGGCGTTTCAATTATATGGATTGAGCATGTGGTGCACGCATTGCTCGCTGTTGTTGATCGATTGATCGTGATCGATTTTGGCAAGAAAATCGCCGAGGGCGAACCGAAAGCCATTATGAAAAGCCCTGAAGTTCAAGAGATTTATTTGGGGATTGAAGCCGATGCTTAATGTGAACAATCAACCCATATTACAAATGTCCGGTCTTGATGCGCATTATGGTGATTTTCAAGCGCTTTATAACGTGGATATGGAAATACAAGAGGGCGAAGTCCTTGCCATCATTGGTGCCAATGGGGCCGGTAAATCAACGCTGATGCGCTCTGTGTGCGGGCTGATTGATAATGAACCTGATCAGGTGAAATATCGCGGCCAAAATATTGGCAATTTACGCGCGGATCAGGTGGCAAAACTTGGCATTGCTCTGGTGCCGGAAGGGCGACAATTATTCCCTTCATTATCGGTTGAGGAAAACCTATTGATCGGAGGCCAAATTGGTCGAGAAGGTGTTTGGTCTTTAAACCGCGTGTTTGAGCTTTTTCCAATTCTTAAAGAACGCCGCAATGTGCCCTCAACAGCGCTGTCTGGTGGGCAGCAGCAGATGGTCGCAATTGGTCGTGCATTGATGTCCAATCCTGACCTTTTATTGATGGATGAAATTAGCCTTGGCCTTGCACCGGTGATCATCAAAACAATTTATGACGCGCTTCCGGGCATTATCGATGACGGCATGAGCGTCATCATTGTTGAGCAAGACATTACCAAAGCACTTTCGGTGTCTTCTCGCGTTTATTGTCTGCAAGAAGGCCGTGTGTCGCTTGAAGGGCAATCATCAACTGTTAGCCGTGAAGAAATTTCACGCGCATATTTTGGGGTGGAATAAGCATGGATTGGGTAAATGCAATTATTCAAGGCACACTGCTAGGTGGCCTTTACGCCTTATTTGCAGCAGGATTATCACTAATCTTTGGCGTTATGCGCCTTGTAAATATTGCGCACGGCGATTTGATTGTTTTAGGCGCTTATTTAGGGCTCAGCACCACATTGGTGCTAGGCGTGCATCCGCTGCTTGCTTTGCTGATTGTTGTGCCTTTAATGGCAGCAATTGGCTATGTGCTTCAGCGCGGGATCTTAAACCAAACACTTGGTACTGATATTTTACCGCCTTTGCTCGTGACTTTTGGTCTATCTGTCATCATTCAAAACGGATTGCTGGAAATTTATACAGCTGATCCGCAAAAAATGGATGCAGGGGTTTTAGAAACAGCAAGTTTGCCGCTGGGTAGCTTATCGATTGGCGTGTTGCCACTTCTTACATTCATCATAGCGATTGTCGTCATTGGTAGTTTGCAATGGGTGTTTTATCGAACAGCGCTTGGGCGTGCGTTTCGCGCAGTATCCGATAATCAAGATATCGCTCAGCTGATGGGTCTTAATCGTCGGCATATCTTTGGACTTGCCATGGCGTTAGCGCTTGCTGTGACAGCCATTGCAGCAATCTTACTGGGTATTCGAACAAGTTTTGATCCATCAATCGGTGGTGGTCGCTTAATCTTCGGATTTGAAGCTGTGATCATCGGTGGATTGGGCAATTTGTGGGGCACTCTTGTGGGTGGCGTGATCTTGGGTGTTGCGCAAACCGTTGGCGCCAATATCAATCCAGGCTGGCAGCTTCTTTCCGGTCATATCGTCTTTTTAATCATCCTCGCCATTCGACCAAATGGCCTTTTCCCTAAGGTGAACTGATGGCTGACACTCGTTTTCAAATCAAAAGATCAAACAATGCAAGCCATATCATTGCGCTTCTGGGCGTCTTGGTTCTTGTCTTGCTGATTGCTGCGCCATATTGGGCTGGTCGCGCTGATATGCGCTTGTTAGCAGA
>JAHDEP010000258.1 GCA_020628775.1 Rhizobiaceae bacterium
ATTTGCCGCGAGATTTTCGACGTTTTGCCAGATTAAACGCAAACTCATGCAAGCGTTCTGTCGTTTTTCGTGAGACTAAAAGGCTGTCGTAAACCTCTTCGTTTTCAACAATTTTGCTTCGGTTGTGCACAGCGGCTGAATAAAACAAGCCTTCAGTGCTTTCGCGCAAAATGATCATGTCAATTCCAGCGGCGCGCGGATCAGCAAGACGTTGCGGCGCATTTGGATAAGCTTTGATCGGTCTTACACCCGCATAAAGACCATATCGATCGCGAAGACGCAGGTGAGGGGAAATTTCTGTTCCATCAGGATGACGAATTGAGGGAAGGCCAATCGCACCTAAAAAGATCGCGTCAGATTCACCGGCTTTTTCTTCACCACCGGGTTCAATATCAATGCCATGCTCTTTGTAATAGCCAGCTCCTGCAGCAATATCATTATATTCAAGTGCGCAATCGCCGACCTGTGCCATCGCTTTCTCAACAACTTGCAAGGTTGCTTCCGTTACATCAATTCCAATTCCATCGCCGCGAATGACTGCAACGCTCTGTTTTAACGACATTCTTTTTCTTTCTATAGCTGTTGAAGCTTATATTTAGCCAGGATTGCTAACAATTCAGCACCCGCACGTTCGCGGTGCTCACGGTAGACATTCCTGGCCTCCTCGATTTCACCTTTAATAATGTGCTCCACAACGGTCTTATGTTCAGCTGTGGAGCGATATGGTTTTTCGCGCATGCGCAAGGTAATCACACGTGCACGATGGGCTTGATCAAACAACAAACTGGCAATCGATAACAGCCGCTTGTTACCGTGCAGCACCAGCAACTCTTTATGAAACTCATCATCTGCATCTGCCCAAGCTTCCAGATCATCATCTTCAAGCGCTTGTTCCATCCGCGCTGTTGCATCAATCAGCGGCATCAACTCTTTCTCAGGCAGTTTCCGCGCCGCTAAACTGGCCACAGCTTCTGGTTCAATTGCTGTTAAAACCTCATAAATTTCTTTCATGTCCTGCGGCAAAATAGGGAGAATATAAATCCCGCGCCGTGGTTTCATTTCAACAAGGCCATCCGCCTCTAATAAGACAAGTGCCTCTCGTAATGGTGTGCGGCTCATGCCCAAACGTTCTGCCATCTCAGGTTCCGTTCCATGAAAACCGGGCGGTAATCGATTTGAACGAATTTCCTGCTTCAAACGCCGATAGGCATCATTAACAAGACTTGATCTAGATTTCTGCATCATGAGTTCCGCTCCCGACTACAGAATTCGCATGATTTTGTCTTCACGTCAAATACTTTAATGTATACATTAATATAAAACTATGATTTCATACAGATAAATGCGAAAAATATGCCACGGAGTTGGAGGTAAGAATATAAATGTCTGATGTTTGGGAGGTCTATGCATTAAAATATGCGGACCGGAATTCAAGAACACGAGCGGAAAGTTTTATCGATGATGATCATGCCGGCGAGCCTCATGGCATGGATTATTTCGTTTGGGTTTTATCAAATAACGGTAGAAATATTGTCGTTGATACAGGCTATGACAATGCAGAAGCTGATCGCCGTTCAAGACCGATTATCCGCAATCCTGCCAAAGCGATTGAAGCTTTAGATCTCAATGCAGAAACCGTTGATACGGTGATTATCACCCATCTACATTATGATCACGCGGGTGGTTTGGACCGCTATCCAAATGCAATCTTTCACTTACAAAGCGATGAGATGGCTTTTGCCACTGGGCCATGCATGTGTGATCAAACGCTCAAAGCGCCATTTACTGCAGATCATGTGTGCGAAATGGTGCGCCATGTCTATTCAGGGCGCGTTGTTTTTCATGATGGTTCGGCTGAAATTGCGCCAGGTGTACGTGTTCATAATGTCGGTGGGCATTCAAATGGTTTGCAGGTGGTGGAAGTTATGACCAAAACTGGGCCTTTGTGTTTAGCGTCCGACGCGTCGCATTATTATGAGAACTTTATCGACAAAAAGCCGTTTCCGATCGTTTATAATATGGATGCAATGTTTGCTGGTTTCGACCGAATTGTTGAAATTGGTGGCTCAAATGATCGCGTCATCCCGGGGCATGATCCGCTGGTGACGCAAATGTATCCAACCCATGGTACATCAGGTTTTGTTTGGCGTTTGGATGCGGGGAAATTAAAATCCTAAAGCTTAGCTATGCCAGACTTTTGGTAGCGCATTTTTGCCATGTAAGATGTTTATGATCGGGATAAGAGATTTGCGCAACTCATAACTTGTGGGCGCACTCATACGAACCACAAGCTTATGCGTTTTTTGATCGCTCAACTGCCAAATGCTTGTCCCGATATTTACATCGTTTTGGGTTTTTATCTTTTCAAATTTTGCTTCAGCCTGCGGGCCGATATATAAAATAAATGCAGTGGCAAGATCACCAGAGGTGACGGTGTTTCGTTGCAGGATATGATCAATATTGCCATCGATCTTTTGGTTTTCAGCGTGAATGAGTTGATCATTTTGGTGAATTCGCCAAGTATCTTGAAGCGATGCTGACGACACGATTTCATCCATTGCAGGACGCCCAAACATCAATGGCTCAACCATCAAAAATTCACTCTTGTCGGATAAGTCGACATTGATACGGCGTTTAAGTCGCGCTTGATCAAACAAAATCGTTTCCTGCGGCAACCAGGCAAAAGAGCCATTCGCACCTACTTTAATATCAACATCAATGAGGGCAGGTAGCGGACGCGACGCTTTATAAATCCGCTCACAAGCCTGACTGGTAATGGTCAATTGAGCATGATCCTCAACGCTAAATTTCCAGCTCAGATGATCATTATCTGTCAGCCCGCCTGATGTATTGATCATCACAGCTTCAATTGGATCGGTCTTATTGTGATTGGGCATACGAAGGCGCGCGCAGCCTTCTTGATAAAGGCGCTCGAGCCGGTTTTGGTTGCCGGTGCGTTTCACAAATAGCTCGCCATGCCCGCGCGCGCGCTGCATGTTTTCAACCAAATTTGTTGTTGCAAGATTATGTGTATTCATGGTCTTAACGCACCTTAATTTACCCATATCTCGTTTATCGCTTTGAAGACAATTGCGCAATCCGTTTCGCTAAATCCGCATGAAAATGAGATTTAGCGGGGCTTTGTTTGCAATTTGGATAAAAGCTCGGGTCAGCATGATTTTGTATTTGCCGCTTTTAGGATCATCGGTTATGAAGATGTTGAT
>JAHDEP010000259.1 GCA_020628775.1 Rhizobiaceae bacterium
TGTTGATGCAGGAGCCGGTGCCTGCGCTTGAGACTGAGCTGGCGCAGGAGTTTCTTCTTCCGCAGCAACTGCGACTGGTTCAGAGACCACTTCACGTGCTCTTTCTGGTGCCGAGGTTAAATCACCTTGTTCGGATACTGGTGTCTCTTCGCGCGCAGCAGGAGCTTGTTGCTGAACGGGTTCAGCCTGAACTTGAGGCGCACTTGCCACCGGTTCTGGAGCTGTAACTTCAGCGACTGGCTCAGAAACAACTTCCGCAGGCGCTGCTACATCTTCTGCGCCATCATCATTGCTTTGGATGATTTTGCGGATAGAAGACAAGATGTCTTCCATGGATGGTTCTTCGCGTTGTGCAGGAGCTTGAGACATTTATTTCACCTAATTAATACAAATGGAAACGAAATGATTATTTCGAATCACGTTAGATCATTTAATTGTATAGGAAAATTGCCTGTTCTGAACATTGCGAGTTTATACACTACTTTTCGTATTAACGCGGTAAACATTCAATCAGGCAAATAATTAATGCGCTTTGGGCTGCAGTAAATCCCACTTATTGCCAAACGGATCTTCAAAAACCACGACTTTTGCATAAACTTCATCGCGTGGTTCTTCTAAAAACCTGACACCTTTTTCAAGCATTGCCGAATAATCCTGATCAAATTGATCTGTGCGAAGGAAAAAACTCACCCGCCCGCCGCTTTGCTGACCAATACTCGCAATTTGCGCATCCGTATCAGCTTTCGCGATCAAAATTGATGTCGATTGACCATCAGCTTGGGATGGTGCAACCAAAACCCAGCGCTTGGTTTCAGACAATTTGGTGTCTTCCACCAGCGTAAACCCAAGCGAGTTCACATAAAAATCGATCGCGTGATCATAATCATCGACCAGCAGCGTTACTGCGGAAATAAATTGTGCCAAAAATCACCTAAAGAATTTAGTCTTCTACGACGCGTAAACCAAACCACTTGTCTTTAACAGCTTGATAATGGCGATCCGGATCATAGCGAGAAACTTTGAGTTTCAGATAATCAACAGTTAGAAGCCCCATCGCAGCAAGCGTCGCATAACTTGAAACAACTGCATTACGCTGAGATTGAACAATGCTTTCACGCGCACTCAAAACAGATTGTTGAGCGTTTAAAACATCAAGTGTCGTACGCTGACCAACGCGACGCTCTTCCATCACACCGCTTAATGCGAGTTGCGCAGCATTAAGCTCAGCACGATTTGCTGCAAGTGTTGCACGCGCTGATTCGTAATTAACCCAATTGGCAACAATGGATTGCTCAACGCTTCTGCGAGTAGATTGAACCTGAGCTTTGCGTTGCTCCAACGTCTGCTTAGCACGACGAACTTGCGCGTGATTTGCTCCACCTGAGTAAATCGGCACAGACAAAGTACCCGTGAGCGTAGATGTGCGAACATCAGAATTATTTTGCGAGACTGAACCTTCAACAGAAACACCCGGCAACAGAGCTGCTTTATTAGCCTTGATCTGGAATTCAGCAGCATCTGCATTATATTGCGCAGCTTCGATGGAAGGATGCGAAGACAGACCTCGAGCAACTGCGCTATCGAGATTTTTAGGCAATAAACGCGCTATTGTTTTCGGCTGCGAAATTTTACGCGGTGTTGCGCCAACAATTTGCACATAAACCGCAGAAGAGGATTTTGCCTGTGCAATTGCAGCAGTTAAAGACGCTTTCGCCGAAGCAAGCTGGGCTTGTGCCTGGCTCACATCTGTTCGAGTGCCCTCACCCACACGCAATCGAGATTGCGCCGCATTAAGCTGTTCTTGTAGGAATTTGATGTTTTGGCGACGGATAGATACCAATTGATTATCGCGCGCTAGATTTGCATAGGCTTGCGCAGCAGATTGCAGAATATTGATCTCGGTAGACGTTAGGTTTTCACGGCCAGCAAAAACCGCAGACTTTGCCACTTTCACATTATTTTTGGTCGCAAAACCATCAAACAGCTGCTGAGTGATTGAGATTGTACCTGTCACGCTGTCTGTCGAATTTCCGTTGATATCCGTCACAGCACCGACAACAGAACCTGAAATCGTCGGACGATAACCCGATTTTGCAATCGCAACACCTTCATCAGTCGCACGTAAACCTGCGCGCGCAGCTGCAAGATCAGGGTTGTTATCATATGCACGAGACATTGCACCAGTGATTGTTTCACTGTTTGCAACACCACCAGCTGCCAACATAAGCGGCAGGCACAACACCATAATACTGGATGATTTTTTGAAATTTTTCCAAGCCATAACTAATAATCTACCTGATAAACAGTTTACGCGTTTTGATAAACAATGGGGCTATTACGCCCGCATTGCAACACGCGGACGCTCACTTTTAAATTTCTTAATGAAACGTTGCTAATAAGCAACAAGTGCCAATTCTTAGAACACAAACTCAGCTGTGCGTTCAAACCCAGGCAATGCAGGGATTGCGCTGTTAAACAGCTTGCGTGAAGACACTGCACCGCTTTCCTTTTGGAAAACATATGCTTGTGCCGCTAAACCATGGCCAATCACGGCGATCAAACGTCCACCTTCAGCCAATTGATCAAACAATGAGGTTGGTTCGATTTCAATCGCGCCATTAACGAAAATTACATTGTAAGGACCAGATGCTTTGTGCCCTTGAGATAAAGCACCGGTGACAACGGAGACATTGTCATACCCACCTTCTGCCAAAGTTGTTTTCGCAGTTTCAGCAAGTGCAGCATCTACTTCTAATGCCGTGACTTTATCAGCCATTGAAGACAACACAGCAGCGACATAACCGGTGCCTGTGCCAACTTCTAATACATTGTCTGATGAATTTACTTCAGCAGCCTGCAAAAGTTTTGCCATAGGAGAAGGTTCAACAATAAATCGGCCAGCTGATTCGAGTTCAATATCTGTATCGATGTATGCAAGCGGCTTGACACTTTCAGGCACAAAGTTCTCGCGCGGCACGGTAAGTAAGGAATCCAACAATTCATGGGCTGTCACGTCAGTTGTTCTGATTTGATTATCAACCATACGCTGGCGCGCAATCGTAAAATCGATTTCCATGTTTTATCTCCAAGAATAGACTTTAATGTCTCTTACTTCGACACCATGCGAGTTTCAAGGTCGCAATCGCGTCATGCCATAGGTTTTTAAGGCTTATTCTCACATTAAAAGCGATTATGCTGTCAACTGCTAG
>JAHDEP010000260.1 GCA_020628775.1 Rhizobiaceae bacterium
TTTGCTATTGGGACTCGGCCTTACCTATTTATGAAGATCTAGAACAAATCGCTCTGAGCAATGAGGGCGATATATTGGGTGGTATGCTTGATGATTTACCACTGACATCTTTAAGCCCGCAAATTAGCGCCACTTACCAAGGTCAATTGGGTAGTATTTTCCGCGGTACAGATGGTAAGAACGTCTTTCCTCGTTTCACCCAGCGTGAAGCAGACGTGCAAACCAATGCGATCACATTTACATGTACAGATCCAAAAACCGGCGTAACGCTGATCTTTGATCTGATTGCACATATTGAAAGCGATATGTTTGAGCTGAAAACAACGGCTAAATGTGCAACGCCGATGTTCATCGAATGGCTTTCAACACCTGTTTTGCCAGCAACGCAAAACTCAGTTGAAACAATTGAAATAACAGGTCGTTGGTGCGGTGAGTTTCAGCACAATCATCATCCATGGAGTGCGGGATCAAGATTGCGCGATACAGCCTCAGGCCGCACTGGGCATGAATCTTTCCCAGGTCTTATCATTCCTGAAGTGGGCACAACAAATAGCATGGGTGCTTGTTTTGGCTTCCATTATGGTTGGTCCGGTGGACGCAAGATGATCACCGAACAATTGCCTGATGGTCGCCGTCAGGTTCAGTTTGGTAATGCCAATGATGCGCATAGCGAACTGGTGTCTGAGAAAGAAACGGCATCATTGTTTGTCACCTATTCTGATCAGGGCTTTAACGGGTTAGCGAAAAACTTCCAACATCATGCCCGTGCGCATGTCCTGCCATTTAAAGCATCTGAGCGCCCTCGCCCTGTGCATTACAATTGCTGGGAAGCTGTTTATTTCAATCATGAGCTTGGTGAACTTAAAGAAATTGCGGACCGCGCAGCCGCATTAGGTGCCGAACGTTTTGTGCTTGATGATGGTTGGTTTGGACAACGTGATGATGACCATTCAAGCCTTGGGGATTGGACAGTTGATCCTCGCAAATTCCCGGATGGTCTTTCGCCACTGATTGAACATGTAAATGATCTAGGTATGGAATTCGGCATCTGGTTTGAGCCTGAAATGGTCAATCCGGATAGTGAATTGTATCGCGCGCATCCCGATTGGGCATTGGGCGCACCTGATCAATTGCTCGGGCGTCATCAGATGCTGCTTAATCTAACACTTCCTGAAGTGCGCGATTACTTGTTTAATGCGATCAATGACATCTTATCAAACCATCCGATCACCTATGTGAAGTGGGATCATAACCGAGTTCTGCCATTCCAGCTAACCGCGCAGACATTTGGTTTTTATGAATTGATCAAACGCTTGCGGGACGCAAATCCAGAGGTTGAATTTGAATCCTGCGCATCTGGTGGTGGGCGTATTGATTTTGGTGTGCTTGAACATTGCCAACGTGTTTGGTTGTCTGACAGCAACGATGCAATCGAGCGCTTTTTGATGCAACATAATGCTGCGCTTTGGTTGCCATCCGATGTTGTGGGTTCCCACGTTGGCCCTCGCAAATGTCATACATCGGGTCGCGTGCTTTCCATGTCGTTCCGGGGTTATGTCGCCGCGAGCCGTCATATGGGTTTTGAAATGGACCCGCGCGAATTAACCGAGGAAGAATTTGCAACGCTTAAAGACATCACGCAATGGTATAAAGACAATCGCGAATGGATGCATTCTGGCTTTACACAAAGGTTAGATATTGCTGACCCATCGCAATTGGGTGAGATCTGCATTGCGCAGGATAAAGATCGGTTTGTGGCCTTTGTTGCACAAATGACCCCCGCGGAAGCTATTCTTGCAAAGCCGACGCGTTTAACTGGCTTAAATCCAGACGCCAGATATAAAATCACTTTACGCAACCCTGAAGACGCTGCCACCACAAGTCGTGGCAAAACCGCATTAAGCCACCGTTCGTTGGAAATGAGTGGCAAAAGCCTTATGCAGCAGGGGTTTAGATTACCATCAGCATTCCCTGCAACAATGTGGGTGATTGAAGGACAGCACTTATCATGAAGCCAGCTCTAGGAACTTGTTATTATCCTGAACATTGGCCAGAAGATATCTGGGAAGACGACGCCAAACGCATGGCCAAATTGGGTCTTACGTGGGTTCGCATTGGTGAATTTGCGTGGAGCCGAATTGAACCAAGCGAAGGAAAATTCGATTGGGAATGGCTTGATCGTGCGGTGGAAGTGCTTGCAGCTGCCGGACTTAAAATCATTATGGGTACGCCAACGGCAACCCCACCAAAATGGATTTTGAACAAGCATCCAGACATGATCGCTTTGGATGAAAATGGCAATCCGCGTGGTTTTGGTTCACGCCGTCATTATTGTTTTTCCCATCAGGGCTATCGCAAAGAATGCGTGCGCATCGTTGAAAAAATGGCCGAGCGATATGGCCATCATCCTGCAGTGCAGTCCTGGCAGACGGATAACGAATATGGCTGTCACAATACAACGCTTTCCTTTAGCAATTCAGCGCGCGATGAGTTTCGCAATTGGCTTTCGCAAAAATACCAATCCCCTGATGCGCTTAACAAAGCTTGGGGTAATGTGTTCTGGTCGATGGAATATTCCGAATTCTCGGATGTGAATTTGCCAAATCTGACTGTGACCGAGCCAAATCCATCTCACGTGATGGATTTTAGACGTTTTTTATCAGATCAAGTGGCAAGTTTTAACAAGCTACAAAGCGATGTCATTCGCAAATATACCGATGCACCGCTGGTTCATAACTATATGGGTAAAACCACAGAGTTTGACCATTTTGATGTCGGTGCTGATCTTGATATCGCCAGCTGGGATAGTTATCCAATTGGCTTTTTGGAAATGATTTCGTCTGAAGATGATGCGTTTAAAGCGGAATATTTGCAGCAGGGTGATCCTGATTTCCAAGCCTTCCATCATGATCTTTATCGCTCAGTTGGCAATGGTCGCTTATGGGTTATGGAGCAACAGCCGGGTCCTGTAAATTGGGCATCTTATAACCCATCTCCGCTGGATGGGATGGTGCGTTTGTGGAGCTTAGAGGCTATCGCGCATGGGGCTGAAAGCGTGAATTATTTCCGCTGGCGTCAAGCACCATTTGCACAAGAGCAAATGCATGCTGGCCTATTGCGCCCAGATAGTGCAGAAGCACGTGGAATGATTGAAGCTCGTCAGGTCAAAGCTGATTTAGCAGAGATTGGCGAGGTCACTCAAGTTCA
>JAHDEP010000261.1 GCA_020628775.1 Rhizobiaceae bacterium
ACATGCGAGGCGGTATCAACATTTGCAAGCAGTGTCGGTGGATAGAAATAGCCTTCCGATGGTAATTCGCCATCTGGCTGAATAAGCTCAGCGCCTTCATCCAAACCACGTTGGACGAGCGACTTAATCGTATTGAGCTGGTTTTCGTCAATGATCGCACCAATGTCAGTAGATTTATCAAGCGGATCACCAACACGAAGATTTTTGATGCGCAAACGCAGCTTATCAATCATCTTTTGAGCTACAGGTTCCTGCACAAGAAGACGAGATCCAGCGCAACATACTTGGCCTTGGTTAAACCAAATCGCATCGACAATGCCTTCAACAGCGCTATCGATATCAGCGTCATCAAAGACGATAAATGGAGATTTGCCGCCAAGTTCAAGCGTCAGTTTTTTCCCAGATCCAGCAGTGCGGGCGCGAATAAGGCGACCAACTTCGGTTGAACCCGTGAAGGCAACTTTATCAATGTCTTTATGTTCGGTCAGTGCCGCGCCAATTGAACCATCGCCAGTTACGATGTTTACGACACCCTTTGGCAATCCTGCTTCTTTGCAGATTTCAGCAAATAAATTCGCTGATACAGATGTGAGCTCCGCAGGTTTTAAGACCACCGTATTCCCCATTGCGAGTGCCGGTGCGATCTTCCATGAGAGCATCAGTAATGGGAAGTTCCAGGGGATGACTTGGCCCACGACACCGACCGGTTCCATGCCGGGCAGTTCGCGTTCCATAAGTTGCGCCCAACCAGCATGGTGATAAAAATGACGGGCAACCAATGGGATATCAATATCGCGAGATTCGCGAATAGGCTTCCCGTTATCAAGGCTCTCCAGCACGGCGAAAAGACGTGAATGTTTTTGTATCAATCGAGCAATTGCATATAAATATTTTGCGCGTTCATGACCTTTGAGCTTTGACCAAGGGCCTTGCGCTTTGCGCGCAGCTTTTACCGCATCATCAACATCGTTTTCGGTTGCTGTTTGAATTTGCGCTAAGCGTTCACCCGTTGCTGGATTTATCGTGTCAAAATAAACTGGCGCATCATTGTCGACAAACTCGCCATTGATAAAAGGTTTGATTGTCCATTCGCGCGCGTCCAACCATTTAAGGGCAGGGGATGTATCTTCCGGTGCAGTGCCATAATCCATGGTGTTTAAAATCTCTTCAATGTTCATGTGTCGTCCTGCTAACCAATTGGATGGCGATTTGCGGCGGAATAACGCCCGGTTATATGATGTTCGAGTTGGCGTTCGATATCGCCCAATAGCGAAGACGCACCAAATCTGAATAATTCTGGCTCGAGCCAGTTGCGGCCAAGTTCTTCTTTCATCAATGTTAGGTAAGTCAAAGAATCTTTTGCTTTTGAGATCCCGCCCGCAGGCTTATAGCCAACAGCAAATCCAGTGCGTGCACCATATTCGCGGATTGCTCGAACCATGGTGAGGCTCACTGGCAATGTCGCGTTGACGCTTTCTTTGCCCGTTGAGGTTTTGATGAAATCAGCACCCGCCATCATGCAAATGAGAGAGGCGCGCGCCACATTGCGCAACGTTCCAAGCTCGCCCGTTGCCAAGATCGCTTTCACATGCGCTTCGCCACAAGCCTGACGAAATTCCTGCATTTCAGTATAAAGCGCCTGCCAATTGCCTTCGAGCACATGGCGGCGGGAAATCACAATATCGATCTCTTTAGCACCGGCTTCAACGGACATTTCAATTTCTTTGAGCTTTAGAATGTGCGGCGTTAATCCGGCAGGGAAACCTGTCGAAACCGCAGCAACGGGAATGTTAGTTCCTTCTAACGCATTGACGGCGGTTTCAATCATTTCATGATAAACACAAACAGCACCTGTCGTAATATTGCGCTTTTCTAAACCCAGTGCTTCTATAATTTCAGCGCGAATAGGTTGGCGCGCTTTAGCACATAATCTGCGAACGCGATTGGCTGTATCATCACCCGACAACGTGGTTAGATCCATACATTCAACGGCTTTGATCAACCATGCGGCTTGGAAGTTTTTCTTTATGCTTCGGCGCGCAGGAAAACTTGCAGCGCGACGCTCGATAGCAGACTTGTTCGCCTGAACAGCTTCGACCCAATCTAAATCAAGCGGCATGCCCTCGTTTCGTTTCAGCGTCGCTGAATCTTCTTCCAGCAGATGAACGGTACTTTGATACGTCATAAAAAGGCTCTCATTTTTGGCGGAAATATCAAAGAAAATTGATTTGATGTCCCGCCGAATAACTTTACGTTCCGCGTTGGTATTTTCCAAGTTTTATATTTAAACTTAGAAAAGCGAGCTTCATACTCGGCAACGAAGAGGAATTCTTAGACCAAATGGTAAAAAATGTCGACAGTCTTTTAACGCAAATACGCTCCTGCCAGATTTGTGATGGATTACCGCTTGGTCCGAGACCGATTTTGCAGATAGGCGCGTCGGCTAAAATCTTGATCGCTGGACAAGCGCCGGGGCGAATTACCCATCACAAAGGTATTCCATTTGATGATCCATCGGGTAATCGCTTGCGCGACTGGCTTGGGATATCACGTGACGAATTTTATGATGCATCAAAAATTGCATTGGCGCCGATGGGGTTTTGTTTCCCCGGCACCGGAAAAGGCGGAGATTTACCACCTCGCAAAGAATGCGCTGAAACCTGGCGCAAGCCTGTGTTAGAGCAACTTGAAAATATCGAGCTCACATTGGTGATCGGTCAATATGCGCTTGATTGGCACATCGCCGATGGCAAAAAAATGACGCTTACAGATCGCGTCGCAAGTTGGCAAAGCTATATGCCAGACGTGCTGCCACTGCCACATCCAAGCCCGCGGAATAACCGCTGGCTCAAACGCAATCCGTGGTTTGAAGAAGAAGTTTTACCAGCTCTGAAATCCCGTGTCTCAGAGCTGATTTAGTTTTTATTTCTTGATCCAGATGACATCTGTTGAAGCGATCGTCTGTCCACGATAGGCGTGAGATTGCTTTGAGTAATTCCAAACAAATGTATGTTCTTTTGTTTCGCGTTTTCTCAAACCGCGCGGCATCTCTTCAAATGAGATATCAACGCTTTTTAAAAGTGACGATAGAATTCGCTTATATGCTGTTTCATCAAGCCAGGAACCAAGATAGTACCAATTGTCTTTTTGTATAAGCAC
>JAHDEP010000035.1 GCA_020628775.1 Rhizobiaceae bacterium
TCATATGCGCGCGCGGCTGATTAACCGCATCAACACAGATGGGTTTTTCATCCTTAAAGTAAGTGACTGTGAAACTGTTTTCTGACATATCACCTTCAATCTCAAGGCGATCAAAACCTTGCGATAGACCCGCAATTTGCAGCTTCACATCATATTGGTCAGACCAGAACCATGGCAAAGGATTATAGTTGATCTCCTGACCCAACATCGCTTGTGCGGCGACCTTGCCCTGATCGATAGCGTTTTGCACGCTCTCTAATCGAATAATGCGATCATATCGTTTTGAGAAAAATGATGCGCAATCACCAGCTGCATAAATATCTGCATCTGAAGTTTGCGCCATCTCATTTACGAAAATGCCATTATCAATCTTTAAGTCAGCTGCTTCGGCAATTCCAATCACCGGGGACGCGCCAACCGATAGCAACACAATATCGCAAGGGATTTCTGAACCATCATCTAAGACGATTTTTTCAACCTTGCCATCGCCCTCGATGGATTTTGTGCCCTTGCCAATATGGAAGTTTACCCCATGACCTTCATGCAGAGATTGAAAAAAGGCGGACATTTCTTCGGGCATAACACGCGCTAAAACGCGCGGCGCGGCTTCAATCACGGTGACATCATTGCCACGCCCACGTAGGGATGCTGCAACTTCTAAACCAATATACCCGGCACCGATAATTCCGATTTTCATATCGGGCGAAATCGCTGCAGATAAGCGTTTTACATCATCGATTGTTCGTAATGTGTGTACACCATCAAGATCTGCGCCTTTAAGCGGAATTTGACGTGCGACTGTGCCGGTTGAAATCAACAATTTATCATATTCCACCATCTCGCCATTAGATAGCGACACACTCTTTTCATCGCGATTGATGGATGTGGCCGTCATACCAAATTTGGTCGTGACGTTGTTATCTTCATAAAAGCTATCGGCTTTTAGATATAAACGATCTTCCTCCAGCTCACCTTTAAGATAAGCTTTTGATAGCGGAGGTCGTTGATAAGGCGGTTGGGTTTCATCCCCGATCAAAACAAGCGCACCGTCATAGCCATTTTGGCGCAATGTCTCCACTGCTTTTAGACCACATTGACCTGCACCTATAATAACGATTGGTTTTGACATTCTCGCACCCAACTAGATAATTCCTTAAACTCACAGTTATTGATCTATGTCTCGCAAATCAACCAATAAAGAATGAGAAATACATTCAAACAAGCCACTTCACCCGATTGTGCAATAAACACTCACGAATTCAACTGTCTGAATAAGACAAAAAAATGGCCCCGCAATTGGAGGCCATTTTGATTGAAATTTTGTTTTTAACAAAGTTACCGACGTGCGGATTTTTCAGGCAACAACCCTCTTGGGCTAAAGCGAAGCACTACCAGCAGCAACACACCCATGGTGATGAGACGCATAAAGGCTGCACTGTCTAACAAATGAAGACGGAGAGCATTATCTTCCGCAAGTGGTGAAGTGATAACTTCCAGCACCCATAAACCCACAATTGGTGCTTCTGTCCAGAAGAACCAAACGAGGAAACCACCAAGAACGGCACCCCAGTTATTGCCAGATCCGCCAACGATCACCATCACCCAAACTAGGAATGTAAAGCGAAGCGGCTGATAGCTGGACGGTGTTAACTGCCCATCAAGCGTTGTCAGCATCGCACCGGCAATACCAACAATGATTGTGCCCAGAACAAAGACTTGCAGATGACGTCCAGTTACATCTTTACCCATCGCGTTTGCAGATACTTCATTGTCTCTGATAGCGCGCATCATGCGTCCCCATGGGGAATTTAGCGCGCGTTGTGCAAGCCAAATGCAAATCAACAAGACGATTGTGAACAAACCTGCGTAACACAGTTTCACAAACACTGAAGAGAAGGTCACAACATCTGCACCTAAATTTATCGCTAGATTTTGGAACCACTCTGACTGCTGTAGATCAATCTCATATGGAACGGGACGCGGGATACCAATGACGTTTTTCACGCCACGAGACATCCAGTCTTCGTTTTTGATGATCGCAACGATGATCTCGGAAATCCCAAGTGTCGCAATCGCCAAATAGTCCGATCTTAAACCAAGCGTGATTTTACCGATCAACCAAGCTGCAATGCCTGCAAAAGCACCACCGACTAACCAAGAAAAGACAACCGGTAATCCCAAGCCACCGAGATAACCTGTTCGTGCAGGTTCAACGGCTTCAACAGCAGCAGTGCCTGGCACAAAGAAATAGCGTGTTGCAAAGTAGCCGATAACGATGATGGCAACGATTAATGCTGAACGCTTCTTTGTGTTGGGCAGTTTTTTATACACAACAACTGCGAGCGCAATTGTTAAAGCTGCAATCCCAAAGGATAAAACGATCAATCCGCCACCAGCTGAAATCGCTTCTGGCACTGCAGGCATGGAAACAACAACAGCTGCTAATCCGCCCAAAGCGGCAAAGCCCATAATACCGGCATTGAAAAGCCCCGCATAACCCCATTGGATATTAACCCCTAGGGCCATGATCGCCGAAATAAGGCAAAGATTTAAAATAGATAGCGATACGTTCCAGCTTTGGAAGAAGCCAACAACGAGTAACATTCCTGCCATGATGGCAAAATAAGTGAGGGCACGAGCATCTATGGTCATACTGATTTCCCCTTAAATAAACCGGTTGGCATGAAGATTAGAACAATCACCAGGATCAAGAAGCTCACCGCGAATTTATAGTTTGTTGCAAAGAGCTGCAGCAATTCCGTCGGCGCCATGTCTTCCGGTAGAAGATAGGCAAAGAACTTCTTATACGCATAGGTCATCATGATTTCAGAGAAAGCCACGATGAAGCCTCCGCCAATTGCACCAAATGGATTACCCAATCCGCCTAAGATCGCAGCGGCAAAAAACGGCAGAAGCAATTGATCATAAGTAAACGGTCTAAAGCTTTTATCCAGTCCGTAAAGCACACCTGCAAGTGTTGCTAATGCGGCAGCTAAAATCCATGTGACACGAACAACACGTTCCGGGTTGATCCCAGATAACAGCGCGAGATCCTCGTTATCAGAATAAGCACGCATTGATTTACCAGTACGTGTTTTATTTAAGAACCAGAAGAGTGCAATCACCACAGCGACGGCTGCGAACAAGGCAATTCCTTGACTTGTTTTAATCGCCAGACCTTCGTTTAATCCGGTCATTTCCTTAAATTCACGCGCCTTAATGATAAAGCGTGCGCCGTCATTAAACTGCTGATCATCTGGGCCAATAATAAATCGGACCAGACCACCTGTGACAAACATCATACCCACAGATGCAATCACCAAAATAACGGGCGACGATTTTGCATTTCGATAGAACTTATAAACCGCGCTGTCGGTCAGCAAAACAAACACAACACAAAGCACGATCGCAAATGGAAGTGCTAAAAGAGCGGTTGGTAAGAAACCAAAACTTATACCAAGCGATTGGAACCACCAAGTGATAAGCACACAGCACATGGTACCAAAGGCCATAGTCGCACCATGGGCGAAATTCGAAAATCTCAAAATACCATAAATGAGTGTTACACCCAGAGCGCCAAGCGCAAGTTGTGCCCCATATGCAAGCGCAGGGACCACAACAAAATTACTAAAGAGAACAAGTGCGTTTAAAATATCCATTGCCTAGCCCCCCAAGAAACTTCTACGGACATCAGGATTGGCAAGCAGCGCTTCGCCTGTGTCTGTAAATCTGTTTGCACCCTGCACCAAAACATAGCCTTTGTCGGCAATGTTGAGCGCCTGACGCGCGTTTTGTTCAACCATTAAAATTGAGATGCCGGTTTTGGCAACTTCAATGATGCGGTCAAACAATTCATCCATGACAATTGGCGATACACCAGCGGTTGGTTCATCAAGCATCAAAAGTTTCGGCTGGGTCATCAAAGCACGACCAACAGCAACTTGTTGGCGTTGACCACCAGATAATTCACCAGCAGGCTGCAGACGTTTTTCTTTTAAAATAGGGAACAAATCATAGATCTGTTCAATGGTTTCAAAGATATCATCGTCACGTAAAAATGCGCCCATCTCAAGGTTTTCTTCAACGCTCATAGATGGAAATACGTTATTGGTTTGCGGCACAAATGCCATGCCTTGCGCAACGCGGGCTTGCGGTGTCAGACCTGTGATATCTTCACCATCCAACAATACGCGTCCCAAACGCAGGTGTAGCATTCCAAAAACAGCTTTCATGGCGGTCGATTTGCCAGCGCCATTGGGCCCCACAATAACGGTAATTTCGCCTTTTTCCGCTTTGATTTCACAATCATGCAGAATATCAGCACCACCATAACCGCCTGTCATATTTTCAGCAGATAAAAAACTCATTATTCTGCCTCACTATCTGATTTGGTTTCGTGCGCCTTTGGTTTGTTTTTAAGGCCAGTACCCAAATAAGCTTCAATAACTTGCTCATTGGATTTAACTTCTTCAGCGGTCCCTTGCGCAAGCACCGCACCTTCAGCCATACAAATAACTGGGTTGCATAAACGCGTGATGAAATCCATGTCATGCTCAATCATGCAGAACGTATATCCACGCTCTTTGTTTAAGCGCAAAATCGCATCACCAATTGTGTTTAACAGCGTTCTATTTACCCCAGCACCCACTTCATCAAGGAACACAATTTTTGCGTCCACCATCATCGTGCGGCCAAGCTCAAGTAATTTCTTTTGTCCCCCGGACAGATTGCCCGCAAGTTCGTCAGCGACGTGTGAGATTTCTAAAAACTCGATCACCTCGTCGGCTTTTTTACGAACCGCGACTTCTTCTTCTGCAACTTTTTTAGGAGAGAACCATGCGTCCCAAATTTTCTCGCCGGATTGATTAGGCGGCACCATCATCAAGTTCTCTCGAACGGTCATGGTTGAAAATTCATGCGCGATTTGGAAGGTCCGCAGCATACCGCGATGAAACAATTCATGCGGCGCTAATCCGGTTACATCTTCACCATCTAGCAGCACCCGACCCGTTGTTGGTTTGTGCACGCCAGCGATCACATTAAATAGGGTTGTTTTGCCAGCCCCGTTTGGGCCGATTAGCCCTGTTATCGAACCCGTTTCGATCTTCAGCGAAGCATTATCAACCGCGCGAAGACCACCGAACTGTTTCGACAGATTTTCTACAATAATCATATAAACTCTTGTCAGGAATATGATGAAGCCCAGCTGATAAACAAATTGCTATCAACTGGGCTCCATCCAATTTCACTCGTATGGCTTAACGGTAGCCAACAGTTGAAAGAGCTTCGTCTTTAATTTCGATCTCACGGTAGTTACCAGCAGATTCGCCAGGACCGATCAATTCAACGTTGGATGCACCAACGTAGTCGATCTCACCACCATTTGCCAAAATTTCAAGAGCTTTACCAAGTTCACCTGGAAGAATTTTCTCACCTGGTGCGTTTGCTACGTCAAAGACTTTATCTTTGTATGCAGCAGGGTCTGTTGATTCAGCGGCTTGCATTGCGAGCATGATCAATGCAGCAGCATCATATGATTCAGCTGCAAATGGGCTAGAAGCGTCAAACGCATCGCCAACCATTTCAACAAGCTTGCCAGCGCCTGGGCTATCTGTGCCTGGTGCTTGACCGAATGAACCGTTTAGGTCTGAACCGATTGCTTTTGGCAATGCGTCACCAACCATGCCATCTGGCAATACAAATGTATCAAACGCGCCTGTGTCCAATGCGCCCTGGATGATGCCTTTACCGCCTTGATCAAGGTAACCAGCAACAACAAGAACGTCACCACCAGCAGCAGCAAGTGCGCCAACTTCAGCAGCGTAATCAGCTTTACCATCTTCATGCGCTGTGTTGATTGTCACAGTACCACCAGCTGCAGTATATGCAGTTGCGAAGGCATCAGCCAAACCTTTACCATAGTCATTGTTTGTGTATGTCAAAGCGACAGATTTAAAACCGCGCTCCATGATGATGTCTGACATCACAACGCCCTGACGTGCATCAGATGGTGCTGTGCGGAAGAACAAGCCGTTATCTTCAGCTGTTGAAAGACCTGGTGAAGTCGCTGAAGGTGAGATCATCACCATGCCGTTTGGAACAGCAACATTTGTCAATGCAGCACCAGTTACACCAGAACAGTCACCACCAACAACGCCAGCAACACCTTCTGAAGTTACAAGTGTTTCCATCGCTGTTGTTGCAGCAGCAGCATCCACACAAGTTGTATCAGCGCGCACAGCTTCAACAGCTTTACCGCCCAACAATTTGCCAGATTCGCTAACTTCTTTAATTGCAAGCTCAGCACCTGGTGCCATGTTCGCAACCAAACTCTCAATTGGGCCAGTAAAGCCAAGGAACACGCCGATTTTCACAGGTCCGTGACCTGCACCAAGAACTGGTGATGCCAATAGGGCAACAGAAGCGGCCGTTGCGAGTAGTAGTTTTTTCATAAATGTCTCCCTTTGAAAAACTAATAAGGCAGCTGGATTTTCCATGTCTACCTTCCTGCATGTGAGGCTAGCCAAGATTTAAACGTTTGACTAGTGGGATTCTTGGCAAAGGGTTAACTTTCATAAGAAAATGCGCGATTTTTTGCTCCATCGATTTGGAATTAAGCCAAAAAATATCGAATCTTTATGATTTCGATAAATTCTTCTCATCATGATCATAAAATTTTAAGCCAATCGATGAAATAAGTGGCCAAAACAGCTTGAGGAAATTTGAAATTAATAGACAAACCTTGAAAGAATTAGGCGTTTTTTGCTGATCAAAATTGTTGCGCGCACAAATTCAAAACCTATCGCAGCACAATCTATGAGATTATTGCAAATTTATACCGATTAATATAAGTAGTCTTTCAAATATCGTCCAGCGGTCGCAACCATTCTGGCAAGGCTTTTAAAACAAAGTATGCGGGTACATTTTGAAATTTGATAATATAGATTTAAAAATTCTTGCAGCCTTGCAGGACGACGGTGCTCTGCAAGATTCTGCACTCGCCGAATTAACTGGCGTGACCGAAGAAGACTTATCAAATCGACGTGCCAAGCTTGAGGAAGGTGGCATCATCGAAGGCTATAGCGCCTTTATCAGTCGAGCGAAAACCGGGTTTGATATCTTCGCGTTTGTTCATATCAATCTTAACGATCACGAACGATCAGCAGCTGAGAAATTCAGCAAATTTCTAAAGAATTCGCCATATGTTTTAGAAGCTCATGCGATGACTGAAGATATGGATTTTATTGCAAAAGTGGTTGTTTCTAGTTTGGAAGAATTATCCATGGTGATCAGCGATCATCTTGAAGCGCAAGATGGTGTGAAATCCGCACGTGCTTTGATTTCGTTGGAAACCATTAAAGAGACAACAACGCTTCCTTTTTAAGCCAATAGCTTAATGCGCTGAACTATTGTTGAGCTGCTTTACGTATAGCTGAAATATTCTCGCGGTAATGCGCTTCGCTGCCACCTTTAAAGACTGCAGATCCAGCAACTAGAACATTTGCGCCAGCTTTGACCAATTGCGGTGTTGTTTTTGGCGACACACCACCATCAATTTCAATATCAATTGGTCGATCGCCAATCATTGCTTTCACACGTGCAACTTTCTCAACCATCGCATCGATAAATGCCTGCCCACCAAATCCTGGGTTAACAGTCATAATCAAAATCAGATCCAAGCGATCCAATACATATTCAATCACGCTTTCCGGGGTTGAAGGGTTCAGAGAAACACCAGCTTTTTTACCCAATGCTCGAATAGCCTGCAACGAACGATCTAGGTGCTTCGTTGCTTCAGCATGTACGGTGATGATGTCACATCCAGCGTCTGCAAATGCTTCTAAAAATGGATCGCAAGGTTCGATCATCAAGTGGCAATCAAATACTTTATCTGTGCGATCGCGGACAGCTTTGATGATTGGCGGGCCAAATGTAATATTGGGAACAAAGTGCCCATCCATCACATCTAAATGTATCCAATCCGCACCAGCATTTACAACGCTTTCAATCTCATCACCTAATTTTGAAAAATCAGCAGATAGAACGGATGGTGCAATTATAACATCTGAACCCATAAGGTCTCTCCCACAGAACGATATTTATAAAGGCGGTTACGTTGTTGTTTAAGCTACGTCAAGCGCATCTCACAATTGTCCGAATATATTTCTAGTTGCGAATTATTCGCAACTGGGTTGACGCAGTGCAAAATATAGTAGATACCTAGTTGCGAATTAATCGCAACTAGGAGATAATGCGACCATGAAGTCGATAATCATTGCAATACTCATGAGCATAAGCGCGTTTAGTGCTGCTTCGGCGGACACACTAAAGGTGGTTACGACGTTTACCGTTTTTGCTGATATGGCAAAAAACGTCACTAAAGACCGTGCGGAAGTTGTTTCAATCACCCGTCCTGGTGCAGAAATTCATAATTATCAACCAACTCCGGGCGATATTCGTCGTGCACAAGGTGCTGATCTTATTTTGTGGAATGGCTTGAACCTAGAACTATGGTTTGAAAAGTTCTTCGAAAACTTATCCGATGTTCCGGGGATTTTGTTGACTGAAGGCATTGAGCCGATGAGCATTGGCGAAGGTCCATATAATGGCAAGCCAAATCCGCATGCTTGGATGTCACCGGAAAACGGCGTGATCTATGTGCAGAACATGGCAAAAGCGTTTGGTGAGTATGATCCAGAAAATGCTGAATTTTATAATACAAATGCAGAGACTTATATTAAAGAGCTCCGTGCGATATCAGCGCCGATTAAAGCATCTATCGATACCATTGACGAGGAAAGCCGCTGGCTTGTGACAAGTGAAGGCGCGTTTAGCTATCTTGCCCGTGACTTTGGTTTGAAAGAGTTATTCATCTGGCCAATTAACGCCGACCAACAAGGAACACCACAACAGGTGCGCAAGGTTATCGATACGGTCCGCGAATTTAATATTCCTGCCGTGTTCTCAGAAAGTACTGTTTCAGCCAATCCGGCACAAACGATCGCCAATGAAACCGATGCGATTTATGGCGGTGTGTTATATGTGGATTCATTAAGCGAAGCCGACGGTCCGGTGCCGACATATATCGACCTGCTCAAAGTCACGGTTGATACAATTGCAGAAGGTTTATCCAAAGGTAATGAATAACCAGCTTAACAACCAGATCGGGCTAAAAGTCCAAGGTGTTACCGTTACATATCGTAACGGTAATACTGCGTTGAAAGACGCTTCTTTTGAGGTCCCGCAAGGTTCAATTACCGCACTTGTTGGGATCAACGGGAGTGGTAAATCCACATTATTCAAGTCGATTATGGGGTTTGTTGCGCTTTCTTCTGGTCACATCAAAATCTTAAATCAAGACGCAAAATCGGCATTATCACAAAACCTAGTTGCATATGTGCCGCAAAGCGAAGATGTGGATTGGAACTTCCCGGTTCTGGTTGAAGACGTTGTGATGATGGGCCGATATGGCCACATGAATTGGCTGCGAACAGCTAAGCGCAAAGACTATGAAATGGTTGAGCAAGCTCTTGAGCGCGTCGGAATGCTTGAATATCGCAAACGGCAGATTGGTGAATTGTCCGGCGGGCAAAAAAAACGTGTCTTTCTTGCACGTGCATTGGCGCAAGAAGGTCAGATCATCCTGCTTGATGAACCTTTTACTGGTGTGGATGTGAAAACCGAAGCGCAGATTATCTCGCTGTTACAGTCGCTGCGTGATGAGGGCCGTGTCTTATTGGTATCAACTCACAATCTCGGTAGTGTGCCGGAATTTTGTGATCGGGCAGTTTTGATCAACAAGACTATCCTAGCATCTGGATCGACAGAGGATGTGTTTACCCACGAGAACTTGGAAAAAGCCTTTGGTGGTGTGCTTCGTCACTTTGTTCTGGGTGGCGAAAACCTCCACGATGATGATGACAGCCGTCAGGTCACCGTTCTGACTGATGATGAACGCCCATTTGTGATTTATGGTGAAGCCAGCGATCATAACAGCGATACAAATAAAAATACTGAAGGTGACTAATGGAGTTTTTATTAGAACCCTTCAGCTACAAATATATGCTCAACGCTATTTGGATCAGTGCATTGGTTGGCTTGGTGTGTGGGTTTTTATCCTCCTATCTCATCTTAAAAGGCTGGTCGCTGATTGGTGACGCGTTATCTCACGCGATTGTTCCCGGTGTTGCCGGCGCCTATATGCTGGGCCTTCCCTTTGCCGCTGGCGCATTTCTCGCGGGCGGATTAGCTGCTGCGGGCATCATGTTCTTAAATCAACAAACATCGCTTAAACAAGATGCGATTATTGGCATTATTTTCACGTCATTTTTTGCGCTTGGCCTGTTCATGGTGTCGATTTCTCCCACATCGATTGATGTTCAAAAAATCATATTGGGCAATGTTCTGGCGATATCGTTTTATGACACGATCCAATTGGCAATTATCGGCGGGGTAACCCTGCTGGTACTTCTGCTTAAGTGGAAAGATATCATGCTGGTATTTTTCGATGAGCATCAAGCTAAAGCAATTGGTATCGATCCGTTTTGGATCAAAGTTTTGTTTTTCACATTGCTCAGTGCTTCAACAGTTGCAGCTTTGCAAACTGTTGGGGCATTTTTGGTTATTGCTTTGGTGATCACCCCTGGTGCAACGGCTTATCTATTGACAGACCGTTTTCCAAAACTCGTATTGATCAGTTCTATCATCGGCGCAATGACCTGCTTTTTGGGCGCTTATTTGAGCTATTTCCTCGACGGTGCAACAGGCGGCATTATTGTTGTCTTGCAAACCAGTCTGTTTTTGGTAGCGCTGGTCTTTGCGCCTAAGCATGGAATTTTAAGCCAACGTCGCAAGGCAAAAAGAGCTCATCTTTCAGACATGCAAGCGGTGGATTTATAATGGAATTTATCGCGTTACTCTTAGAACCATTTGCATTTTCATTTATGCAAAAAGCTTTCATCGTCACATTGATCATTTCAATACCAATGAGCTTAATGTCTTGTTTGGTTGTGTTAAAAGGCTGGTCCCTGATGGGTGATGCCGTGTCACACGCTGTGCTTCCTGGGATCGTGCTAGCCTATATATTATCAATCCCCCTTGCCATTGGTGCATTTGTTGCCGGACTATTTTGCGCGATCGCAACCGGCTACATCAAAGATAACAGCCGAATAAAAGAAGACACCGTGCTTGGTATTGTTTTCTCGGGCATGTTTGGTTTTGGCATAGTTTTATACGTCAACATACAAACCGATGTTCATCTCGATCATATTTTGTTTGGCAATATGCTGGGCGTTAATTGGCAAGATATTTCGATCTCTGCATTTTTATCTTTGCTCTGTGGTGGGTTTGTTCTCGCAAAACGAAAAGACTTACTGCTGCATTCCTTTGACAGCCAGCATGCGCGCGCTATTGGGCTTTCTGTTCAAATGCTTCACTATGGTTTGTTAATTGCGCTTTCCACCATCATCGTCGCCAGCCTTGATGCGATCGGGATCATTTTATCAATCGCGCTTTTGGTAACACCTGGTGCGATCGCATTTTTGTTGACCCGAACATTTTCCAACATGCTAATCGTTGCCTGTTTGGTCACCGCAACTTCAAGCTTCTTGGGAATTTACCTAAGTTTTTATATCGATAGCGCTCCAGCTCCGACAATTGTTTTACTGCTTACTTTTGTGTTCATCATCGCTTTTGTAATTCAGCAAATACGCTTTAAACAATTGCGCTCATCTGCATCGTCATAAAACATGAACTGCTAGATAAAAATAATACAGGACGACAGATCATATTATCTGCCGTCCTGTATTTGCCTCCCGGTCTACCAAATGAAATTTCATTTGGCCTCACGGATCTCGAAAACTTGTTTAATTCGGTAAAGGTATCTTAGGTGCATCAGGATCTACAACGAAACTTTCCGCAACTTTGATCTTCTTCTGAACCACCGGCGTTGAACCATCCAATTCCGTTGGAAGAAGAACACGTGGTCCTTCAGGTACGGTCACCGCCTGACGCTTTGTGGTAGTTACCTTTGCACGAGTTTTTACCTTCGGCGTTGTGGCAACTTTTACCGGCTGCGGCGCAATAACTGGCTGCACAAATGCAGGTGCTGGTTTTGCATATCCAGCCCCTTCGGCAAAGCGTAACATTTCTAGCGATGACGATGTAACTTCTTTGATACGGAAACCATCCATCATCACCAATAATTGATCCGTTGTCTTTGTTGGGTGACAATATCTTAACCGGACTTTTGAAGCATATTTTGGCTGCAAAATACGTTGCAAATCGCCCAAGTCTTTACGCGTTACATTTCGCACAACTTGCCAAGCGTAGATACAATTTCCGTCAACTTTAGATTTGCCGGATGCATAACCATAAACACCATGCAAGTTTTCGCGCGGGTTTTGATCAATAGTCAACTTCATTGTCGGGAAAAAACGCTTCATTTCGCTCAGAATTTGGCGTCTTGTCGGCGCTTGATAATACACTCTGTTGCTTGAGGTTTGCGCAACATCAACAATGATCTGGTTTTCACCTCCACCATACCCATAATTTGGATAAAGCACAGTTTGGTGCACACGGTTATTACCCGATGTTTGGCGCACGGACGAAATTGGACCAGCAATACTTGGCAAATAAGCGACCGCATATAAAGGGTCAACTTCACTAGCCAATGTTGGCGCCACAGCTTTAGTCGAACTCGTTAGAATACTTTTATCTGTTGCCATTGAGCATGCCGATAATGGCAACACCAATGCTAAAGTCAGGCTTAATTTCTTCATGAAATTAGCTTCCCCCTCCTGTAACCACAATTCCGCGCGAAGCATGTCTGTCCCGCATGTGCATGTTTAATCTGCGGAAAATTGAATTTGCTTCATTCGGGTATCCAAGGTGATGGTATGCCCAGCCGCGCATTAAGGTTAGATCACGCGGTTCATTTACGAGTTTGGCACGTGCGTCCAAGGCAGCGAGTGTGCGATCATATTGCTTGAAATCAAACGACGAGCGTGCACGCTGGAAATAAATCTCAGCGAATAATTCGGATTGTCTCTTGGACGAAAGCGGATAGGTGCGTAGCAAGCTTTCAGCGTCATCGGTAAGGCGCGTTCTTAACAATGATAATGCGCGTCCATAAACTGCATCTTTCATCACTTGTCCGCTGCCTGAACCACGCATCGCTTGCGAGAACGAGTTCTCAGCTTCCGTCACACGTGACATGGCCAAATAACACCAGCCTCTGATCAACCATGCGTTTGCCGTCAAGCCTTTAGGCGACAAACGATCAATCTCTTGTAGGCAAGACTTATAGTCTTTTCGCTCAAAGTGCTTGATATAACTGGTCTTAACCGAACGTTTCGGTTTTGCAATTGCTGCAGCTTTGCGCGCTTTTGGCGGGCTGGCTTTTACAACTTCTGTCCAAATATCCGGATAAAGATCTACATATTCCTGCTTTAGCTCTGCATAATCGGTTTTTCGACCAAGGCGCAATAAAGTAAGCGCCAAGCCTTTAACGCGATCTGAATTCTCATCCCAATCAATGGCTTTTGAGAACCAGGCATAAGCTGCTTCAAATTGGCGAGAATTATACGCATACCACCCCAAAACTTCTGAATGCTCAGGCGAGTTTGTTTCTAAAATCGCTGTGGTATAGGCAAGTACAATATCTTCTGTGATCGAGCCGCGTTTTGGCTTTGCAAATTTTGGCGATAATACATTCATCAAGAAAATCGGATCATCAGCCAAATTTGGCAAATGTGTGCGCGCAAATTTATATGCTTTTTGATCCAGGTCCTGACGCGAAAGCGATAGGTAATAACCCTTCGCATTTTGGGAATTGGGGTCAAGCTTCATTGCTTTTTCAAACAATGGTTCGGCTAAACCTGGTTGCTCAAGTTTCAGCTGATACCAACCCAAAAGCGATAGATCGGCAGCTAGATCGCCTTTCATTGCGTTTTCAGTTAATTGACGAACATCAAAGCTTGAAACCGTAGAGACATCGCTTTCACTTGCATTAAAATCAGCGATCGATTTGCGCACCAGATCAACCTGGAGCATTTCAATACCCGGCACTTGGCTCGGTACCGTCCAAAGGCTTGTCATCACGCGTCTAATTTCAACAGCCGGGAAATCCCGTACCGCTTTTTGCAAAGTCACCAATAAATGCGCATCTGTTAATCGATGCTGCGGTTCGCGGAAAAATAAACCTTTATAAGCACGCACAAGTGGCGCTTTTTCTTCGAGATGCGAATATGCATCAATCAACGTCCAGACAAGATCAACATCTGTTTCAATCTTTGGATCAATCGATTGGCCAACGCTGACAACCCCAATCCAGTCTTCAACACGAGCCAATTCGACCATTTGAATACGTTGCTTTTTGCGGGCCAGTTTCGTTGAAAAGTCTTCAGTTGGTTTCCATTTAGGATCTTCAGTTTTTCGGCGAACGATTTCCGCGTCAATTCCGGTAAAATCATCAACCGCGAACATATCCCACAAAGGCTGCTCGTTCGGCACAAGTTTTTGCGCTGTTACATAAAGATCCGCAGGCGCAGTGAAGCCCGGATGAAGAACCTGCAATCGGGCAATTTCCGCATCCACACGCTCATGCTGGCGTTGCTTTGCATAATAATAAAGCGCCGATAAGTCCGCATCTGCAAAGGCGTATTGCGGTGTTGTTTCTTCAGGCTGTAGCTTCGGTGTTACAACCTGTACAACAGGTGCACGCGGCACAAGGCTATGACTGTCATTTGCATCCATAATTGGTGTTTGCAAATTAAGCGGTTGTCGGTTCGCAAATAGGCTTTCCTGTACGATAAGCTCAGTGCCATCATTTGCAGATGCCAAGCTGATCGGCAGCGTTGAAAACGCCATCGCAAAGACTGAAGCTTTTAATGCGTATACTAGAGTTTTATATCTCATTCTTGTTCCGTACTCACACCTGCTTTTGGAATTGCTCGGCCAAGCCAAACTGCAAAGAATGCAAAAAACCCAACGATTAAAATAATATAGGCGATGAAATTATCCGAGAACCAAGCGGCAGCAAGACGCCTTAAATTGCTTGGCGACTTATCGGTAAATGCGTGTACTTGATAATTAGCTGGCAATTGCGCGCTAATTTGTTTTGTACGCAAATCAACAGTCACATCTGATCCTCTCACCTTTGACCAGATATCTGGTTCTGCAAGGATCAATGATGCTCGCACAACATCTTCAGGGGTATCAGCAGCTAACCAAGTCACAACAGAATTGTTCTGATCATCAAGCGTTTGAACAAGATTTGCCTTACGGCCATCAACATCACCGGTCACACCTTCATCTAGAACTGGCTCATATTTCAACCAGGATTGAAAGCGGTGAGTAAGATCATCAAACTTCTGCTTGATGACAGCTGCAGTTGAAAGCTCAGTCGCAGTCTTCTGCGTCTTATGACGGAAAGCTTGCAACAAATCTTCCGGCGTTGCTTGTGTTACCTTTGGCAAAGCAATGGATTCAACACTTGCTGTTGTGATCAAATCCGGCAACCAATCTGCATCGTGGAATTTGATGCGGTAAGACACTTCCTGCGGCTCATCTGTGACGCTTGGACCTGATTGGATGAACGCACGACGCGGCGCAATCACAAGCTTGTTTTCACGATCAGAATTATCCGGACGGCCAAGCAACACTTGTGCATTAAGCGGCACGCCCGATGCGATCGTCATTTTGCTCATCATCGTCAAGGCAGCGGATAGCGTGCGACTATCTGCATGAACTGCATAAATGTTTAAGTGCTCATCATTGCGATAAGGATACGCGGTTCCAGCAAATACTGACAGATCAGGCAATCTTGAAATGCGCGCAAGTTTCGGCACTCTAATCTCAGTGTTCTCAAGCAGGATAAAACGCGGCGCGGTTTCATCGCGATCACTATAAACGCATGCTTCGTCGCTAGCTTTCTCGAGCTCAGCTAAGATTTCAATCTGGTTTCGACCTGGTCTGAACGCGCGCATTGGCAATTCAATGCGACGATCTTCAAACACTTCACCATCGGTATCACGCATTGGCAAACTGGTAACGATCTGACCGTTTACACGAACAAGCAACTGCGATTGCGGGTTTAGACCCGGTGATGTCGCTGCATGCAGACCTAAATCAATCGTTGCGTATTCTGCTGGATAAAAATCTGCAGGTAAGACAAGATCAAAGTTTGTTCTAAACAAGCGCCCAGAGAAAGAACGCGCGGTATAGCCCGCTTCACCCAGCGTATAAGTCCCACCAGCATCAGCTTTAATTTCCAAATGCTTTTCATGCGAAATCGCCGCATCCAGCATTGGCTTTAGCTCACCGCGAATGCCCGCAAGTAATTGTGCAGTCGCCTGCCCGATTGACGGCGCTTTTAGCACCACTGCAACGCGTCTCGCATCTTGTGTTTGCACAACGGACAATCCGTGTTTTGCATTGACTGCAGCTGGATAATTGAAATCTGGACGATCCATTGCAGCTAGATAGATATCAATACCAGGACCAATGCCCGATTTATCTGAAACGGTTACCGCAACATCATCACGCCCGAGCGCGAGCGATAAAGTTTGAACAAGCGGCAATGCTGCATTCAGATCACCAATGCCCGAGTTTTTTGGCAATACCAAACGCAAGTCGGTCAAACCATTTTCCGAACGACCGATCATTTTAAGCGACTTTAGATCTGAGAATGTGAACTCATCTTCGGTCAAAAAGCCCGAATTCATAAAGTCAATTTCAGTCCACAATTCATAGGTGGCCCCAAGCGAGCAATCAACGCGGTGTCGCTGGATGGCTTGAATCTCTACCAAATTAGTCCCGTCAACCAGCGCATTGGCCGGTATTAAGAATTTATGTGATGAAAACTCAGAGGATGACTTGATCGGGAATTTACCAACTGGATAGCCATTTACTTTGATATTCAAACTCGATGCTTCTGGCATCACAGAAACAGCGTTTTTATAAGCGATGACCAATTCGCCAATGGTACCGGCTTTTTCCATATCATGTTGGAACGTGAACCTGCCAAGCGCATCCTCACCCTCAAGTTTAAAGCGAGAGCGTGGCTGATCAAACGCAATCAATGTTGGGTTTGTCACTGCATCTTCCAACGCCAACGCTGGTTGACGCGTTGTCATAATGAAGTTTTCAGTCTTGGCAAAGGGTGCCTGCACCAGACCAGTTTTGGGCGCAGCATCGTTTGAAAACAAGCTTTGCGCCATTACTGGTGATACAGCCGTACCCACTGCTAATGCAGTGTAAGCACTGGCAATCAGCAATTTTTGTTTAAGCTTCGGCACGGCTGGCCCCCATGGCTTGCGGCATCGGCATAATTTTACCCGGGATCTGCGCATTGTTTTCTTTAACGGTAATTGGGGCATCTTCAGCCGATTCAACGACAGGCATTTTCCCCAAGCCAACAAGATATGCAAAAGCTCTGATGGTTTCGGTCACACTGCGTCTTGCAAAAATCCAAGAGCCGGTCAAAATATTCTGACGAACCTGACGACGATTAATACGTTCCTGCAAAATTTCCTGATCAGAATACATTACTTCAGCAATCGCCATGAAGACTTCCGGCGTACGAACGGTATAGGCAAATCCATAATGGTTCTCGCCATCAACCACGCTTCCGCTTCGAATAATCACAGGGAACTTAACCTGCTTACCGGCGCGGCGAACTTCAACTTCACCCTGCCAATTTGAATCATGCTCAATATCAGGCACTTCATCAAGGAACTGGACACCAATGCCACCACTGGACGCATCTTTAATTAGAATGGACCAAGTTTTATCACCCTGACGCATTAGACCATGACGTTGCACAGGCAGACGTTGGTTACGACGTAATTCTCTTCGTTCTGCAACCACACCAAGAGCAAGAGCTGCAATCGACAAGTTGATCGCGTTCCATCCGGCAACCATTAACAACAGATCACTGGCAACCGGTTCGGTTAATAGACGCCAGAAAGAATAAAGCGCAGCACCAGTTAACAAGAAGAAGATGACAAAATATGGTCGCGCAAGCGGCGAGATAAAGTTGTTATCTAGCGTGATACCTTTAGCGGTCACATTAAAGGTTGGTTTGCGCGGGCTTCTGATCACCGACAAAATACTACCAAACAGCATAACTGATTGAACATATTCATATAATTCAGATATCCACGGCCAACGCACCTTACCATGTAGATAGCTCTGCATACCAAATGAAGCGATCAAATAAGTCAAAGCATAAGCACAGAATTCTTGGATATTCGCCTGATAAATTTCAAGTGAGAAGAAGATATACAAAAGCGGTGCGAACATGAAAATCAGACGCGAAATTGGGAACAACCAGAACAGGTTAATACCGGCATAGCATAGACGCTGAGACATCTTCAGACCTTTTGCAAGGAACGGACGGTTCAGGATCAAGATCTGCAACATACCCTGGCACCAACGCGCACGCTGACCAATGAAAGCATCAAATGTTTCAGGCTGAAGACCCGCAATAAGCGGTTTGTTGATATAAACTGAGTGCCAACCATTTGAGTGTAGCGCAAGTGCCGTTTCGCAATCCTCAGTGATGGACTGACCAGCAAAGCCACCTGTTGTATCAAGCGCTGAACGGCGTAGAACCGCACCTGAACCACAGAAAAATGAAGCATCCCATTTATCCAGACCAGTTTGCACAACAGAATAGAACATCTCATTCTCAGACGGCATATGCTTAAATGTCTGAAGATTCTTCTCAAGCGGATCCGGGTTTAAGAAAAAGTGTGGTGTTTGCGCTAGGAACAATTTCGGATCATCAAGGAAATATGTCACGGTTTCGCGCATAAATGTGCGAACAGGCGCGTGATCAGCGTCAAATACAACAACCAATTCACCATTGGTTACTTTAAGCGCCTCATTCATATTACCTGCTTTTGCGTGTTCATTTCGCTTACGCGTGAGGTAATTTACCCCCATTGCTTCACACAAAGCTTTTAGCTGTTCGTGACGACGCGTTGCGGCAATGGCTTTTTGCGGATCTTTGTCTGCGCGCTTTTGCTCAGAGCCACCATCATCTAGCAACCATATTTTAATTTTGTCTTTTGGATAAACCATGGACTTCGCAGCTGCCAATGTGCCAGCAAGCAATTCCGGGTCTTCATTATAAGTTGGTACAAAGACGTCAACAGTTGGCAGATCTTCAATTTTCTTAAGCGTCGGTGTTTTGCGCTTTAAAGGATCTGAGAGCATGAAGAAACTGATGCCCAACATCAAAAGACAGTACATTTCTGCAATATAAAGAATAAAGCCTGGAATAAAGTTGGCCGGCTCTGAGATACTCGGCAATGTTTCCGTACTACGCCAGAAACCGTAGCGAATTGCTAAAATCGCACAAAATGTAAACGTGACTAATCGGAAGACTTTGTTGTCAGGTCTGCTCATTGCAAAGAACATGACGCCTAAAGACGCGAAACTTAACACCAACTGGGCCTGCAAGCTCATCGGGAGCCAAAGCAGAAAAATACCTAATACGCCAGCAATGACAGCCGAAACCCATG
>JAHDEP010000036.1:0-4347 GCA_020628775.1 Rhizobiaceae bacterium
AATAATTCTTCAATTTGCTCATTTTTGATGATCATAGGCGGGCAAAATGCGATCGCATCCATCATTGCGCGAACAATTACGCCATTTTTTTGCAATTCTGCCGCAACAATCGCGCCAAGGCGTCCTGCGGGTTCTAAAGCAGTCTTATTGTCTTTATCCGTGACAAGTTCGATTGCAGCAACGAGACCGACCCCGCGAACTTCTCCGACAAGTGGATGATCGAGGAGTTTGTTCAGCCCTTCAATGAACTTTGCGCCATTAACCTTGCAGTTTTCTACCAAGTTTTCTTCTTCAATTATGCGTATAGTTTCAAGAGCAACAACAGCTGGTGTGGGGTGGCCACCTGCGGTGAAGCCATGACCAAATACGCCGATCTCATCGCTTTGCTCGGCGATAGGTTCAAAGACCCGTTCGTTGATCAAAAGCGCTGATAATGGCAAGTAAGATGAGGTAATCTGCTTTGATAATGTCATCATATCAGGTTTGATATCGTAGGTTTCACAGCCAAACATTTTGCCGGTTCTGCCAAAGCCATTGATCACTTCATCTGCGACCAACAAGATGTCATATTTGTTCAACACTGCTTGGATTTTTTCCCAGTAGGTTTCAGGTGGAATGACCACACCGCCTGCGCCCATGGCGGGTTCAGCAAACATCGCCGCAATGGTGTCTGGCCCTTCTGATTGGATAAGATCATCAAGCTCTTGAGCCAAGCGGCTGGCAAATTCTGTTTCGCTTTCGCCAGGCAAGCCATCTTTATAATAGTGCGGGCAGGTGAGTCGCAGAACATCCGGCACAATCAAATCAAAGGATCTGTGATTATTCGGCAGACTGGTTAGACAGCTTGAAGCAATTGTCACCCCATGATAGGCGCGTTTCCGCACGATAATCTTTTTCTTGTCCGGTTTTCCCATCGCGTTTGAGCGGTACCAGATCATTTTAAGCGCTGTATCAATCGCTTCAGAACCCGAATTGGTAAAGAATGCTTTGCTCATTGGTACAGGTGCAATTTCGATAAGCTTTTCCGCCAAATCAATTGCTGGTCCGTGGGATTTATGGGTGAAATTGTGATAAAATGGGAGCTTCAGCATTTGCTGGTAAGCTGCATCAGCGAGGCGCTTTTCACTGAATCCCAAACCTGCTGACCAAAGACCTGACATTGCCTCGATATATTTATTGCCTTCATTATCATAGACATAGATGCCGTCACCGCGTTCAATGATCAGCGGGCCAATTTCATTATGCTTTTTGGCATTTGTGTAGCCATGCATGTGATAGGCAACGTCTCTGGCCTCATCAGAATTTGGTTTGTACGCCATGAAAAATCCTCATCAGTATAAGAAGTCAATTGTGTCGCTTATTGAATAGACTTTTTGCGGCCGAGGGCAATATATTTAATTTACAAATTTGGATTCTGTAGGAGGGCGTATACGTGACCAAGCCAAATATTCTAATATTTATGGTGGATCAGTTGAATGGAACTTTGTTTCCCGATGGCCCTGCAGAATGGCTTCATGCCCCTAATTTAAAGAAGCTTGCCGCGCAATCTGTACGGTTTAAAAACTCCTATACAGCATCTCCGCTTTGTGCGCCTGGGCGCGCGTCATTCATGTCAGGGCAACTCCCGCATCGAACACGCGTTTATGATAATGCAGCTGAGTTTTGTTCTGACATTCCCACCTATGCGCATCATTTAAGGCGCGCCGGGTATCAAACCTGCCTTTCCGGCAAGATGCACTTTGTCGGACCTGACCAAATGCATGGATTAGAAGAGCGATTAACAACAGATATTTACCCAGCGGATTTTGGCTGGACACCAGATTACCGAAAACCCGGAGAGCGGATTGATTGGTGGTATCACAATATGGGATCCGTCACGGGCGCAGGCGTTGCTGAGATTTCCAATCAAATGGAATATGACGATGAAGTTGCTTATAATGCCATTCGCAAAGTTTATGATCTCGCACGGGGTCATGATGAGCGTCCTTGGTGTTTAACGGTAAGTTTTACCCATCCGCATGATCCTTATGTAGCGCGCAAGAAATATTGGGATCTATATGAGGGATGCGAGCATCTGCTACCTGAAATTCCTGCAATGGATTACGATGATCATGATCCGCATGCTAAGCGGATCTTTGATGCCAATGATTGGCGAAATTTTGATATCACCGAAGAAGATATTCAAAAGTCACGTCGCGCTTATTTTGCAAATATTTCTTATCTTGATGATAAGATTGGCGAGGTGATGGAGGCTTTAGAAAACACAAATCAAGAAGCCATCATCTTATTCCTGTCGGACCATGGCGATATGCTTGGGGAGCGCGGCTTGTGGTTTAAGATGTGTTTTTATGAAGGCTCAGCGCGCGTTCCAATTATGATGAAGTTGCCTGATGTCGATCCAACATTGATTAGCGAACCGGTCTCCAACATCGATATTACACCCACTTTGTGCGATATTGCGGGCATATCTATGGACGAGGTTTTGCCTTGGACTGATGGTGAGAGCTTATTGCCATATGCGCGTGGGGCGAAGCGAGATACGCCCGTTGCGATGGAATATGCGGCGGAAGCTTCATATGCGCCGCTTGTCTCTCTCAGACAAGGGGATTGGAAGTATAACCGCTGTGCGCTTGATCCCGATCAATTGTTTAACTTGTCAGATGATCCGCACGAGCTTAATAATCTTGCCGATGATCCTGCATATAAGGATGTTTTGGAGGGGTTTTCAAAGCAAGCGGACGAACGCTGGAATTTGGACTTATACGACGCTGCAGTGCGTGAAAGTCAGGCAAGACGTTGGGTTGTTTATGAAGCACTGCGAAACGGCGATTATTACCCTTGGGATTATCAACCATTGCAGAAAGCGTCCGAGCGCTATATGCGAAATCATATGGATTTGAATGTTGTAGAATCCAATCAACGTTTTCCCCGAGACTAGTATTCGGGTGGCTGATAAGGAATTACTATGATCGAAATTTTAGGAAGAGATACCTCACTTAACGTGCAGATTGTTATGTGGGCCGTTGCTGAACTTGGTCTTGTGCACAAACGTCATGATTTAGGTGGTGCGTTTGGGGGAACAGATACGTCTGAATATCTGGCGATGAACCCAAATGGGCTCGTGCCGGTGATGAAAGACGGCGATCTGACAATGTTTGAGAGCGCTGCAATTGTTAGATATCTATCTCATAAATATGCTGATCAAACGTTTTATCCACGCGATCCTAAAAAGCGCGCTGAAATTGATATGTGGGCGGAATGGAATAAAACAACATTTGCGCCTTTGTTGCTGAGTGAATTTTTCTACCCGCTGGTTAGATATGATCCTGCAATTCTTGATCACGCTGCGCTTGATGAAGCAGCTTCAAAAATGGCAACTTTGGCAACGATGTTAGATGATCGGTTGGGTGAGGGGCCATTTATTGCAGGCGAGGATTTCACCTACGCAGATATCATTGTGGGAACGGTTTTATATCGTTACTACGAATTGGAGTTTTTGCGCACAAGCACGCCTAATATTGACCGCTATTACGAGCGATTAATGTCTCGTGAAGCTTACAAAACCCACGTGATGGTGTCTTATGAACCTTTGCGTTGGAAGCCTGACGAATAAACAAAATCTGCTGAATAATTGAAAACTGATTGGATGAACATGAGTTTGAAGTGCCAACCTAAGGCGAGCCATTTTATCAATGGTGAATATGTCGAGGATGATCAAGGGCAAGAGATCATCTGCACTTTTGCAGCAACGGGCGAGGTGATTGCAAAGCTACATGCAGCAACACCTGGTATCGTTGAAAAGGCCTTAGTCACAGCCAAAGAGGGCCAACTTATCTGGGCAAAAATGACAGGTACTGAGCGCGGTCGTGTTTTGCGCAAGGCTGCGGATATCATTCGTGAACGCAATGAAGAGCTAAGCATTTTAGAAACCTATGACACGGGTAAGCCCATTCAGGAAACCATTATTGCAGACGCGACAAGCGGTGCTGATGCGCTTGAATATTTTGGTGGTCTGGCGGGTTCGCTTACGGGTGAGCATATTCAGTTGGGCGAAGATTTTGTTTACACCAAACGCCAGCCATTAGGTCTTTGCGTGGGGATTGGTGCTTGGAACTATCCAACGCAAATTGCCTGCTGGAAGGGCGCGCCTGCGCTTGCATGCGGAAATTCCATGGTGTTCAAACCATCTGAGACAACGCCACTATGTGCGCTCAAAGTTGCTGAGATTTTGCATGAAGCTGGGGTGCCAGCTGGGGTTTACAATGTCATCCAAGGCTTTGGTGATATTGGGGCGCAACTGATTACAGATCCGCGTGTGAACAAAGTCTCGCTAACGGGTTCTGTGCC
>JAHDEP010000036.1:4447-19445 GCA_020628775.1 Rhizobiaceae bacterium
GAAAAAGCCATCATCGGCGATCCATTAGACGAAGAGACAAATTTTGGTCCAATGGTGTCAGAACGCCAGGCTGATATTGTTCTTGGGTTTATCAAAAAAGGTGTCGAAGACGGTGCAACGTTGGTTCATGGTGGTCATAAGCTTGATCGTGAAGGATATTACATCGAGCCGACGATTTTCTCAGATGTAACCGATGAGATGACAATTGCGACGGATGAGATTTTTGGCCCGGTATTGTCGGTTTTAAGTTTCGATACTGAAGAGGAAGTGATCGCGCGCGCCAATGCCACCGAGTTTGGTTTGTCCGCTGGGGTGTTCACGCAAGACTTAAAGCGCGGTCACCGCGTTATTGATCAGCTTGAAGCTGGGTCCTGCTGGATCAATACCTATAATTTAGCACCTGTTGAAGCGCCTTTTGGTGGGGTAAAGATGTCCGGTGTTGGGCGTGAAAACTCCAAAGAAGCGATCAATCACTATTCAGAAGTTAAAACCGTTTATGTTGCTATGACACCTGTCGAAGCACAGTTTTAGAGGTATTTTATGCGCCAGGCAGATTTTGTAATTGTTGGTGCCGGCTCTGCTGGTTGCGCAATGGCTTACCGTTTGTCAGAGGATGGCAAGCATTCGGTAATTGTTATTGAACATGGCGGTACGGATGCTGGTCCGCTTATTCAAATGCCTGCGGCTTTATCTTACCCAATGAATATGCCGATGTATGATTGGGGTTATGAAACTGAGCCTGAACCACATTTGGGTGGGCGAAAGCTTGCTGCGCCTCGCGGTAAAGTTATTGGCGGTTCTTCATCGATCAACGGCATGGTTTATGTTCGTGGCGCGCCATCTGATTATGATCATTGGGAAGAAACGGGTGCCAGCGGATGGGCCTACAAAGATGTTCTGCCATATTTCAAACGTATGGAAAACTGGCATGATGGCGGGCAGGGTGGAGACCCAACATGGCGCGGCACTAATGGCCCGCTTCACATCACCCGCGGTCCACGCACAAATCCGTTGTTTAAAGCCTTTGTCGAGGCTGGGCGCCAAGCTGGGTATCACACGACTGACGATTATAATGGTTATCAGCAAGAGGGCTTTGGCCCTATGGAGCAAACGGTTTGGAAAGGGCGGCGTTGGTCAGCAGCAAATGCATATTTAAAACCTGCGCTCAAACGTTCGAAATGCGATGTCGTTCGCGGTTTGGCAACACGAATTAAAATTGAAGATAAAAAGGCGGTTGGTGTTGAGATCGAACGCGGAGGCAAAACGGAGCTGATTAAAGCGAACCGTGAAGTTATTATTGCCGCATCTTCGTTTAATTCACCGAAACTATTGATGCTATCGGGCATCGGACCGGCTGAGCATTTAAAATCACATGGAATTGAAGTTGTGGCAGATCGCCAAGGCGTCGGGCAAAATTTACAGGATCACCTTGAGCTCTATCTCCAAATGGCCGCAAGCCAACCTGTTACGCTATATAAGTATTGGAACATTTTTGGCAAAGCGCTGATTGGGGCGCAATGGCTATTTACGAAATCAGGTCTTGGGACATCCAACCAATTTGAATCAGCGGCATTTATTCGCTCTAAAGCTGGGATAAAATATCCTGATATTCAATATCACTTCTTGCCAATCGCGGTTCGTTATGATGGCCAGGCAGCCGCGGAAGGGCATGGGTTCCAGGCTCATGTTGGGCCGATGCGTTCTGTCAGTCGTGGGAGTGTGACGCTTAAATCGGCAAATCCTAAAGATGCGCCGAAGATTTTATTTAATTATATGAGCGAAGAAAAAGACTGGGAAGAATTTAGAAATTGCATCAGGCTAACGCGCGAGATTTTCGCGCAGGATGCTTTCAAACCCTATGTAAAGCATGAAATTCAGCCCGGGAAAGCTGTGCAAAGTGATGATGAGCTTAACGGCTTTATCAAGGAACACGTTGAAAGCGCCTACCACCCCTGCGGTACCTGTAAGCTGGGTGCGAAAGATGATCCGATGGCGGTTGTTGATCCTGAGTTAAATGTCATCGGGGTTGAAAATCTTCGCGTCGCAGATAGCTCGATTTTCCCGCGTGTGACCAATGGCAACCTTAATGGGCCGTCGATAATGACCGGTGAAAAAGCGTCTGATCACATCCTTGGTAAGGATTTGTTGCCAGCTTCTAATGCGGAGCCGTGGGTGAGTCCCAATTGGCAAACTTCACAGCGATAAACGCGCAATTTTGACGTTTAATTCGTACCAAATAATGGGTCGTAGATCGTTTAAACTTGAGTATTTTAGTCAATAATTAATGCTCGAGATTAGTGTAAGTATCTGTTATTGTTGCGATAAAGTGTTTTTCAATTTCCAAAATTTTACCACTTGATAAAAAAATTTCCGGTGTCATACTAATCCCATAAATCAGTATAAAAATGGGAACACTGATGCCAACAACTAGTCAATCTAAAAAGGTGAGAACTGACGGCGTTCTGGCCGCTCGTCTATCATCTGAACAATTAACCGAAAATTTTTGTGATCTGCACGCACCTTTAAGCCCGCATGAGGCCAAGGTTGCAGCTGATCGATGTTATTTCTGCCACGATGCACCCTGCATCACGGCATGTCCAACATCGATCGATATTCCGCTGTTCATTCGTCAGATTTCGACTGGAACTCCGGAAGCTGCGGCAACCACAATCTTCAAGCAAAATATCTTGGGTGGAATGTGTGCCCGGGTGTGTCCAACAGAAACTTTGTGCGAAGAAGCCTGCGTGCGGGAAACAGCTGAGAATGACCCTGTTGAAATCGGTCGTTTACAGCGGTTTGCAACTGACAAAGTCATGGATGCGGGTGTTCATCCCTTTACGCGCGCAGAACCAACATCGAAAAAGATTGCTGTCGTTGGGGCAGGGCCTGCAGGATTATCCTGCGCGCACCGTCTTGCAATGAAAGGTCATGATGTTGTGATCTTTGATGGTCGGGAAAAAGCGGGTGGCCTCAATGAATTTGGTATCGCAGCTTATAAAACCGTTGATCATTTTGCGGAACGCGAAGTTGAGTGGTTGTTATCAATCGGTGGTATTTCAATTGAATTGAACAAACGTCTTGGTGAAAATCTCGACCTTGATCAGCTGCAATCTGATTTTGATGCGGTGTTCTTGGGAATTGGTCTTGCCGGTGTGAATGCGCTCGGTTTGGATAATGAAGAGGCTGCAGGTTCTGAAGATGCGGTTGAATTTATCGCAGGGCTTCGTCAAGCAGCTGATCTAACCAATGTCGATATTGGCCGTAATGTTGTGGTTATCGGTGGCGGTATGACCGCAGTTGATGCTGCAGTTCAAGCCAAGCTGTTGGGTGCAGAGCATGTGTCACTTGTTTACAGACGCGGTGTTGAAAACATGAACGCCAGTAAATTTGAGCAGGATTTAGCTGCGCAAAAGGGTGTGAACATCATCACAAATGCTCAGCCTGTTGGTTTGATCGCAAATGGTTCAGTTCAAGAGGTTGAATTTGCCTACACTGAAGCAAGCGATGGTGGGTTAAAAATTACCGATGATACGTTCCGTTTAAAGGCTGATCAGGTGTTTAAAGCGATTGGTCAGAAATTATCGCTCAACATCACAGGTCTTGATATTCAGGGCGGTAAGATCAGTGTTGATGAAAACGGCCAAAGCTCGCTTGATAAAGTTTGGGCTGGTGGCGACTGCGCATCAGGTGGTGATGATTTGACTGTAACCGCTGTCGCAGAAGGTCGTGATGCGGCTGAAGATATACATGCAAATTTGATGGGGTAGGATAAGATAATGGCAAACTTACAATCTAATTTCCTCGGTATTAAATCTCCAAACCCATTTTGGCTTGCATCTGCGCCGCCAACGGACAAAGAATATAATGTTCGCAGAGCTTTTGAAGCCGGATGGGGTGGTGTTGTTTGGAAGACACTTGGTTCTGAAGGACCACCAGTGGTCAACGTAAATGGTCCTCGTTATGGCGCAATTTACGGTGCTGACCGCCGTCTTTTGGGTTTAAACAATATTGAGCTTATTACAGACCGCGATCTTTACACTAACCTTGAAGAGATCAAACGCGTGAAGGCAGATTATCCTGATCGCGCCATCATCGTTTCCATTATGGTTCCGTGTGAAGAAGAAGCTTGGAAAGCGATCCTACCGCTTGTTGAAGAAACAGGCGCTGATGGTATTGAGCTGAACTTTGGTTGCCCGCACGGCATGTCCGAGCGTGGGATGGGTGCAGCTGTTGGTCAGGTACCTGAATATATCGAAATGGTCACACGTTGGTGTAAACAATATTACTCAAAACCAGTGATCGTAAAACTTACCCCGAACATCACAGATATTCGTAAACCAGCTGCTGCTGCAAAACGTGGTGGCGCGGATGCTGTGAGCTTGATCAATACGATTAACTCGATCACATCTGTCAATCTTGATAGCATGAGCCCTGAGCCTTCAATTGATGGCAAAGGTACGCATGGCGGTTATTGTGGTCCTGCGGTTAAACCGATTGCGATGTCGATGGTTTCAGAAATTGCGCGCAATCCAGAAACAGCAGGTTTGCCGATTTCAGGTATTGGTGGCGTAACAACATGGCGCGATGCGGCTGAATTTATGGCGCTTGGTTGCGGCAATGTGCAAGTTTGCACTGCTGCGATGACATATGGCTTTAAAATCGTTGAAGAAATGATCTCGGGCCTTGAGCAATGGATGGATGAAAAAGGCTATTCAAGCCTTGATGATTTTGTTGGCATGGCTGTACCAAACACAACAGACTGGCAATATCTAAACCTCAACTACATTGCCAAAGCGAAGATTGATCAGGACCTTTGCATTAGTTGTGGCCGTTGTTTTGCAGCATGTGAAGATACATCTCACCAAGCAATTTCGATGACACCAGATCGCAAGTTTGAAGTGATTGATGCGGAATGCGTGGCGTGTAATTTATGCGTGAATGTGTGTCCGGTTGAGGGCTGTATCTCAATGGAAGAAATGGATACAGGGAAAACTGATCCGCGCACCGGTAAGGTTGTTGAAGATCAATATGCCAATTGGACAACACATCCAAATAATCCAGCTTCAATGGAGCCTGCTGAATAGCAGGTTTTGTTAAGCTCAATTGAGCAAGATTTATCAAATCGCCCCGTGTTATGTTAATCCATAGACGGGGCGTTTTTTTTCAGCGGATGAGTTTACAAGATGGATGAACAGATCAATGCAGCATATGACAGATTTGATGATCTGGTCAGAAAACGCTTGTTTGAAATCAGACATCTTATCTTTGATATTGCTGGTGATCATGACGAGATCGGCCCAGTGACTGAAACCCTGAAATGGGGCGAACCTTCCTATCTTACAGAGAAAAGCAAAAGCGGAACAACGGTGCGTCTGAGCAATGTGAAAGATCACCCAGATCATTGCGGGATTTATGTGCATTGCCAGACACGGTTGATCGGTGAATTTCGCGATAGTTTTGGTGATGAATTGGAGTTTAGCGGTAATCGCGCAGTGCTGATTGATGTGAATAAACCGCTCAATGAAACCTTGATAAAGATGTTCTTACACAAGGCTTTGACCTATCACTTAAAGTGAAAAAGCGATTTATGGTTTTGGTGTGAGTGTGCTGCGGAACAGATGCTCAAGGTAGGTTTCGGCATCTTTTGTAATTTCTTGTTTATCTGAAGATAGGATCCCGCCAATTTGCACATCAAAATCTGCATAATGTTGCGTTGTCGACCAAATTGAGAAAATCAAATGGTAGGGATTGATGACGGCGATTTTACCTTCGTCACTCCAACCTTGAATAAGCGCGGCTTTTTCATCAACAAGCTCTTTCAAAGGACCTTTAATGGCATCAGAAAAATTGGGTGCACCTTGAAGTATCTCATTGGCATATAGCCGGCTTTCCAACGGATATGCGCGCGACATGGCGAGCTTCTTTTTTACATAAACCAGAATTTCATCAATTGGGTTTGTAGATGGACCAAGTTCGATCAGTGGTTCAAGCCAGTTTTCCAACAATTCCTCAAGTAACGCCACATGCACAGCTTCCTTGCTTGGAAAATAATAAAGCAAGTTTGGTTTGGACATACCCGCAGCATTCGCCAGTTGATCGACCGTTGAACCGCGAAAACCGTATTTTGAAAACACTTCAAGGCCGGCTTTTAAAATCAGACTACGATTTTTTTCTTGAATGCGACTAAGCGGTGCTTTTTTCTGGGCGTTAATTTTCTGCATCCTCTACAAGTATCTGGCTAACTTCATCGTGCCAACTATTATTCGATGAATTTTTGAGCAATTGCTTTGTTTTTCACTTGTTTTTAGAGATTCATATCCACCAATTTACTCATATGGCGCGCGAGAACGTAATTACTGCTCCAGACTGGCTTGTTTAGTTTTTGCGCTGCTTCCTCTAAAATCGAAAAAGTTCGCAAGTTCGTGCAGGATAAAAACACCGCATCACAATCCGATGAGCTACCAATTTTAATCGCGGCATCAAGGATTGATTGCGGTGCGATGCGCGCAACTTTTGCCTCGGTCGATTCATTAAATGTAGCGAAATTACTGATTTTAATACCGGCATTTTCTTCCAGATAATTCCGCATGGGAAGAGATACGCTATCGATATATGGCGAAATAAACCCTAGTGATTTAATCTGTTGTTCTTGGCAGATATCGATCAATGCAGAGAGCGGGTTGGTCGCATGTGTGGCATTGCTACTTGCATAGATGAGTTCTGAAACTCGATCGGGTCCGATGATCGTCGCGCCAGATGTGCAGGCATATCCAATGACGTCAAAATCGAGCGAGGTCGGGAGCAGGGACACCGATGCGGGAAGTCTGGCTTCCATCATTTTCAACGTTTCGGGTGTAACCTCTGCATCGCTTTCAATGCGAGTTGTATAAAGCGCAACACCCTCTCGACTAAAAACCGATTGCAGTTCAGGCTCCACAGTTTCGTCGGTTTGGAGCGCGACCAAACCAAATGTGGCTTTTTCTCCGATGGGGCCTGTCAATTCATAGTCTAAGGAATCCATTTTAATTACCCGATGATTGGAATGTCTGGTGATGCTCTTTTCGATAAAAGCTGTGGTCCGTTTTTTGTAATGAGTATGTTTTCTTCATGCACCATGATTGTGCCCTCGCAGATTGTCATGCTGGGCTCAATGGTTAGGACCATATTTTCTTGTAATGGAGTTTGATCGCTTGAAATCAAGGATGGCCATTCTGTCAATCGCATGCCAAGCCCGTGGCCCATACGTCCGACATCACCCTTGCTTTCTGTCGATTGTCCTTGACCCGATTGGCCTTGATCCCATTCCCCCTGACCCCATTGACCGATGACGTCCGCGATTGCCTGATATACATCAGATGCTGATTGACCTATTTGAGCGGCATTGATGCCCGCATCTGTTGCTGCATATAAAAGCTGATAGGCGTCTTTTGTTTGTTCGCTTACGCTGGCGATTGCATAGTTTCTATCAAAGTCACAGAAATAACCATCAAACAGCGCACCCGTATCGAGCATCAGCACATCACCATCAGCTAATGGCTCGTCACTTGTGGGCGAGATGACATCGCGGTAGCCACCTTGTCCGGCACCGCCTGCAAGATATGGCACCCAATCAGCACCTTCTTCTAAAAGCAGTCTTTGGAAATTTCGAAACACATTACCAAGTGGTTCGCCAATGAATGCGATCTCTGAAACGCGGTTAAAACTTCGATCCGCGATGCCGCAAGCATATTGAATTTTTGCGATTTCCGCGTCTGATTTAATCAACTGAAGGGATGATAGTATCGGATGAGCATCTACAAATTCGACAGTTTTCAATTTCTTTTTGAGTTGCGTGAAATCATTCAGCGGCATTCTAAGGTGAGTTTCGTGCCCCATGGGAATGCCGATTTTTGCGTTGGTCCCCGCAATTTCTAAAAGTGTATCGGAAAGAAGCGAAACACCATCATCAAGTAAATTTGGCGATGTCCAGGTTCGAATATCAGCCACCCAACATGATGACATCAGATCAAGACCAATTGATGGGATCACGGCAATTGGTTTTCCCGTCTTTGGGATAATAACAAACCAAGGGCGGGTAGGGCTCTCCCAAAAGCGGGTAAAAAAACCGGTGAAATATCTGATGTCTGGTTCGGTTGTTAATAGAATTGCATCAATACCTTGTTCGCTCATGAGATGCTGAGCGTTCTCGCTTCGTTGTTGATATTCGCTATCGGTAAAGCCGCGAGGTGGTTTTGCAATCATACAAGTAGCCTAACGTTTTTCGCTGATGATGGCCGCGATATGTGAGCTTTCATCAATGGAAAGAGCGGATAAAACCTCAGTGCCAAGGAAAATCGGCGCTATGCCAGCGGCCGCAGATGCAGTTGTTTCGATGCCAATGTTTTCCAAAATGTTGACCGCGTTTTCCCCGTCAGCTTCGGATATCGTGACAAAGAAGTTTGCGTCCATTGCAAGTGTCTTCAGCGCGATCATTGAAGGTGTTTTGCAATCAAGACGTCCCATTTCAGAAACCGCACCGGTTGTTTCCACAATCTTTTGAACTTTCACGCTCTCAATCAATGCTGGGGCAAATTCTGGTTCAACCACGATGATCTGCAAATCTTCACCCCAGACGTGGCGTGCAAAACCCGCAACACCAGCTGCTAATCCACCGACACCTGCTTGCAGAAATAGATGTGTCGGTGGTTTGTCCAACTGTTCTACCATTTCCGCAGCCATGGCAAGATAGCCTTCCATCAAACGATGGGGCAGGATTTCATAGCCCGGCCAAGAGCTATCGGAGAGCAATATCCAGCCATCATTGGCGTTTGCTGCATCTAATGCCCCTTGCATACTTTCTTCATAATCATCGCCATGCCAAACGACTTTGGCCCCTTGCGCTTCTAGTTCACCCGCAAAGCTTTCAGGCACGGTTTTTGATAGATAAATCACTGAATTGGCGCCAAATATACGCGCGCCTGCAGCAACGGATAAACCATGATTGCCAGCGCTTGCGGTGATATAGGTTGAACCCTTTAACGGCGCATCACTTAAATCATTGCCCGAAGCAACAGCATCGCACGCAATTACATAAGCAGCACCCAGCGCTTTAAAGCTGCCAAGGTTCATGCGCGCACGTTCGTCTTTGATCGAAATCGCGCCGACATTAAACTGCGATGCAAGCTGCGGCAGCTCTGTTATGGGTGTTTCTTGATAGGCTGGGCACTTTTTCAGCAATTGCAGAGGTGCTTGCGCATCGATACTTGTGTGTTCGATCGAGCCGCCAAGACTGTCTTTTATCCCAATGCCGACCAATGGGTTTTTGTAAATTTCTGGCATATTCCCCTCGCAAGTTTATCAGCGCCAGATGAAACCATGCATGAAGGCAAACCAACTTGCAATAGAGATAAAAATTCAGCGGGTATAAAAAAACCAGGCCTTACGACCTGGTTTTAAGTGTTTAAATTTTGCTGTGATTTTATGCTGTTACATAAGTCATCGCTTCATCGATCGCTGAGATGATCTCATCGATGTCAGATTTCGTTGCAATCAATGCAGGGCTTAAGCACAATGTATTGTTAAGACCAGGAAGCGAACGGTTTGTTGAACCGATCACCACAGCATGTTCTGCAAAGCAGCGACCAACTATTTGTTGAACAATTGGCTCTGGAAGCGGCTCTTTGGTGTCACGATCGGATACAAGCTCGAGACCACAGAACAAGCCTTTACCACGTGCTTCGCCAGCAATTGCGTGCTTGCCTTTAAGGCCTTCTAACTGATCAAGAAGATAGTTGCCCATATTGGTCGTGTTTTCCAATAGGTTTTCTTCTTCAAGAATGCGCATGTTTTCAAGCGCAGCCGCTGGTCCTGCGGTACAACCGCCAAATGTTGAAATGTCACGGAAATAGCTCATGTGATCACTTGGATCAGCTTTGAACATGTTGAACACTTCTTCAGTTGTTACAGTACATGAAATCGCTGCATAGCCTGATGCCACGCCTTTAGCCATTGTGACCATATCTGGTTCAATACCATAATGCTGATAGCCGAACCATTCGCCTGTACGACCCATGCCGCAAACAACTTCATCGATGATGAGTAGGACATCGTATTTCTTGCAGATCTCTTGAACGCGGGGCCAGTAGCCTTCAGGCGGAACGATAACGCCGCCACCAGCAGTCACTGGTTCTAGAATAAGCGCGCCAACAGTGTCTGCGCCTTCACGTAGGATAACGTCTTCAATCGCATTTGCTGCGCGAATGCCGTAATCTTCAACATCGCCCCATTGTGAGCGGTATTCCAAACAATGCGGAACAGACACAAATCCAGGTGTATAAGGACCATATTGCGCTTTACGCTCTTCCTGGCCGCCTGATGAAAGGGCCGTGATGGTTGTGCCGTGGTAATCACGCTCACGATAAAGGATCTTATGCTTTTTGCCGCCATATTTGTTGTGCGCGATTTGGCGAACAATCTTATAGGCTTTCTCGTTGGCTTCAGAACCAGAGTTTGAATAGTAAACGCGGCTCATGCCAGGCATTTTGCTGATCAAACGCTCTGAGAACATTGCGCCCGGAATACTACCTGTTGTGCCACCGAAGAAATTCATTTTAACAAGCTGGTCACGCACTGCATCAGCAATTGTTGCACGGCCATAGCCGACATTTACAGTCCAAACGCCACCTGACACAGCATCAAGATGCTCACGGCCCGCTTGGTTCCAAATGCGCATGCCTTTGCCTTCGATGATAATTAGTGGATCATCTGTTTCAAATTTCTTGTGTTGGCTGAGATGATGCCAAACATGGGCACGATCATTTTCAACAACTTCTTGGAAATCATTTTGATTGCTAACTCCGTCCATGATGGACCTCCTTAATTATTTGATTGATAGCCACCTTAGTTACGAAGGTTTTGAGCGAACAGTGCCTGATATACGCCATCTATGGTACCAGATTTTATGCGCCATGAGCCAGATGAGTATAGCCAGATGATCTGATCAGCTATCGATCGTTTTTATCCCTCTGTGTTTTGTTTTTAATCGACCTTAAATTAAACTTATAAAATCACAAATAAAATTTTACTATTTGGTCAATTTAATGCGCAGAGACCGCAGTTTTACGGGGCTTTTCTATCCATCTGACAACGTAAAGCGAGGCTATTCAGCCAGAATGCCAGCGTTTTGAAGCTGTATGCGCTTGGGTATCCATATTTCTTCAGGCGGGGTGGAGTATGCAGTGGTGATAAAACCTTCAGACACCCCGCGATCACGCAAGTATTGTTTGTCTTTCTCAACTTGTTCTTCAATGTCCAAGATCGAGGCGGTCAGCATGGATTTTGTAGCGTATAAGTGAAAACCAAGCTGGCCATTATCTCCCAATTGGCGTTTTTGGCCGGCAAGAAAGATTAAAGTACAGGCTGAAAAGCAATCCGCGTTGGTCTTTGTATTTAAATTCAATTCGATGATTTTGTTCGCAATAGCCCGCGCTGCAAAGATGATGCCGCCCTCACTGGAGAGAGCGATGGTCTTTATATCTTTGTGCATTTCCAAGGTTTTAAGAAAAGAAGCGTGGAGGGCGTAATTTATATCGCCTTCTAAAAAAATCGTTGTTTGATCTTGTGAAACATCTAAAGGCATAACTTCATTGGTCGTAGCAAGATTGATTTTAGTGGGAGCGGGGTAGATGAACTCATAAGAACGCCAAAGCGAGACAGCTAAAACCAAAACCATCGCAACGGATAGCCCTGCGACCAAGACAATGTCAGATTGGTTTTTTATTGCGCGTTTAAGCGTGCGGAAAGCGCCGGTCATTTGCCACAAAAGGAAAGAATTTAAAAGCAAAAGGCCAATTGCGATCTGGAACAAATTCAATTGTTCGGGCACAAGATCAAGCAAAACCGACACAATGAGGCTAAAGGCAAATAGATTAATCCATACAACGCGGGGTATAGAATGTAAGCCTTGCCAGTGGTTTTTAAGGTATCCTGCGCGCTCCAACATTGGGTTTCCTCACTTGGCATCAAGACTAACATTTTGAAGATATATTGCCAATTGAAGTGCTGGTGATGTTCTTGATAGCCGTTGCGTCTCGATAAGTTGCGCTTTATAAGCAGCAAAACGCGCCGAGATTTTCACAGCAAAAAGGTTTTGCTGGGACAATACTGAACGGCGGTGATATCCAACCATCAGCAGAAAGAGATTTGGAATACGTGTCGGTCAATATTGCTAAATCCTATGAAAATAAAGACGTGGTTTTTGCCGTTGCACCCATGATGGATTGGACGGATAAGCATTGTCGTTATTTGCATCGTTTGCTGAGTAAGAAAGCTTTGCTTTATACCGAAATGGTGGTGGCTGAAGCGATTTTGCATGGCGATCCAGATCGCTTGCTCGGTTATAATGACATGGAACATCCAATAGCTGTGCAAATCGGTGGTTCAGATCCGGACCGCGTTGCGCAGGCAACTGAAATCTGCGCCAAGTTTGGTTATGATGAGATCAATCTAAATGTTGGCTGTCCATCTGATCGCGTCCAATCAGGCACATTTGGTGCGTGTTTAATGCGCGAACCTGAATTGGTGGCACAATGCATTTCAAAGATGAAATCTGTCACGGATATTCCGGTGACGGTGAAGTGCCGTCTTGGTGTTGATGAGCAAGATGAAGAGATTGCCCTTGATGAAATGACATCGGGTCTGATCGGTGTTGGCGTTGATGCTTTGTGGGTGCATGCGCGTAAAGCTTGGCTGCAAGGTCTTTCCCCAAAGGAAAACCGGGATATCCCGCCGCTAAATTATGAGCGCGTTTATCGCCTCAAAGCGCAAAACCCGGACTTATTCATCGGGATAAATGGTGGCATTACTGATATTGCGCAATCCAAAACGCATTTAAATCATGTCGATGGTGTAATGCTCGGACGAGCTGCTTATCATAATTCAGGCTTGCTCATGGATGTCGATCATCAGATCTATAACCAAGCACCTGTTGCCATCAATTGGCAGGAGGTTTGCAATGCGATGATGGCGCATGCGGATGAACATATGTCCAATGGTGGTCGCTTGATCCATGTCACGCGCCATATGGTTGGATTATTCCACGGTCAGCGCGGTTCACGCAGGTTCAGACAGATCTTATCAACAGATGCGGTTAAATCTGACGCAACACCGGATGTTATTCAAACAGCCTTTGATGCGATCGAATTTGAAATGACCGCGGCTGAATAAGCTGTCAGATTAGTTTAATCTTCCGGGATTTGTTTGGGTTTGCCGTTTTCGTCTAACGCGACCATTACAATTCTAGCATCGGTTACTTTTTCCGTCACTTCGGTCAAATATCGCTGCACCCAAGCATCAACTTGCAGGGTCATGGACGTGCGGCCAACTTTGACGATATCGATATAGATCCCAAGTGTGTCGCCAATTTTTACGGGTTTTTTAAACACCATTTCTTTCACAGCGGCGGTGACAACCCGGCCATGAGCACGTTCAGCAGCTCTGATGCCACAAGCCAAATCCATTTGCGCCATTACCCATCCACCAAAAATATCACCAGCCGCATTTGCATCGCCCGGCATAGCAAGGGTTCTAAGGGTAAGTTCACCAGTGGGTGTTTCTGTATTGGACATCAAAACCTCGTTAAATTTCCGCATTTCATGGTTAATTTTAGACTCATAATTCCTTTACCTCAATCAGGCATATTAGGTGGAACTTGTCCTTGCAACAGGAGTTTTGCGTATCATGCAGGGTTTTAAAGCGGCAAACCGCAGAAATTTGAAGCGTGTAACTGCCTTCAGTTTGCTATTTTGTTTGGTGTTGACGTCGTGCTCACCGGAGCGCGCGCTTTTGCCACCAGGTGATGTTGTTTCATCGATCACACCTAATGTTGAAACGACTGCAGTGCCTTTGCCACAGGGGACATTGATTGGTCCTATTCAAGGCCCATCTTCAAATACCGCGCCGATTGATCAGGGGTATTCAAGCCCTGAGCTGCCTGTTTCGACAAAACCTGAGCAAAAGAAAACGCTTGTCGCAGGGCTTTTGTCCAAACCCTCATTTTTGGGAGGTGCTAATCGCGCTGAAACAGCATGCCAGCGTCAACTTAAAAGACTAGGTGTTCGCTTTGAACTCCCAGCACCCATTGTTGGAAATGGGGCTTGTGGGATTGCTGCACCTGTTAAAGTAAAATCGCTTTCAGGGGGGATTGATGTCATCCCGGATGCGACACTTAATTGCCCAATGGCCTTGGCATTTGCAAAATGGGTTAAGGGTGAATTGGCAAGCGCAGCGCGTGTTCGCTATTTATCTGGCATTAAATCTATCCATCAGATGTCAGCATATTCCTGCCGCACGATGAATAACAAAGTTGGCGGAAGATTATCAGAGCATGCCAAGGGGAATGCTATTGATATCGGTAAGATCAATCTCAATAATGGCAAAACCATTGTTGTCCGGCGCCCAGGATTATTTGCATTCCGCGAGAAAAGCCTGCTGCATAGTGTGCGTGCGGAAAGCTGCAAGTATTTCACAACGGTGCTTGGGCCGGGCAGTGATCGCTATCACAAAGATCATTTCCACTTTGATCTGCGTCAGCGCAAAACCAGTTATCGTCATTGTTCGCTCTAGTTAAGTTAAGCCATCGCAGTTGATGGTAATTACCGATAAAGGGTGGCGCTGTAACGGCTTCTGAATTAAGACAACACCAATCCGGCAATGAGGTCGGTTGGTTTGGCGTTTATATGCTTTCAATTGATCTATTATACTTTGCATTATTGCTGGTGCTTACCGGAGTGGTTGCTGGTTTGCTTGCAGGTTTATTTGGTGTTGGCGGTGGTGCGGTACTCGTGCCGGTGTTTTTCCAAGCTTTTGGTGTTCTGGGGTTTGATGCATCGGTGATCATGCACATTTCCGTCGGATCGTCGCTAGCGATTATCATTCCAACGTCTATACGATCGTTTATGGCGCATAAAAGCCATGATGCGGTGGATTATGACATCATCCGAAAATGGATATTTATCATCCC